>JAYKHY010000052.1:0-42403 GCA_035285025.1 Vampirovibrionales bacterium
AGGTGCAGTTCGGCAAGGCATGCAACCGGTGATTCCATCTAAATCAAACCGGAAAGTGAAAAGACCGCTGGATCAAGACCTGTATCGCCTGCGTCATCTAGTTGAGAACGCCTTTTTACACCTAAAATGCTGGCGGGGTATTGCAACGCGCTACGCCAAGAATTCTGCATCATTCCTGGCTGCTATTCAGATTCGATGCATTATGCTTTGGAGTGCAATCTCATGACGACACTATCTAGTTTACGCATAGGGTTGGCGTGGGTTTACGCGTAAATTTTACCCAAATAGTCGGGCTGCCAAACGCCGCTGAACGCGACTGTCGCAGGGCCGGTCATAAAAACAGGGTCGGTTTCGGTACCGTCCCACTCAATGATCAGCACGCCTCCTGGTAATTCGACTTGCAGGGGTGTTTTAGCTGGCGCGTGTTTGTTTAAGATGGCCGCCACCGCAACCGCGCAGGCACCGGTGCCGCATGCTTGAGTAAAGCCGCACCCCCTTTCCCAGACGACAACCCGAAGGTGCGTGGGCGACAGGATTTCGGTAAATTCCACGTTGGTTTTGGCCGGAAAGGCCGGATGCGTCTCGAGCACTGGGCCGTGTGCCGCAGGGTTGAGCGATGCGTTAAAAATCACCGCGTGCGGATTGCCCATGCTGATGGCAGAGAATTGAACCCGCTGGCCGCCGGGTAGCGTCAGCGTTTTTTCGAGCACGGGCGACGGAGGGTTTGTCTCGTTTTTCGCGTTGCTAAAATGGGCAGTGTCTACCGGGATTTGTGCCGCTTGCAGCCGAGGCGCGCCCATATTAACCCGAACTTGACCGTTGGGCAGAATTTCTGGGGTAATGGTGCCGGCCAAGGTTTCTACATTAAACCGAGCGGCGTTAACCAGCCCAATTTGCCTGCAAAACAACGCAAAACACCGGATGCCGTTGCCGCACATTTCGGCCACGCTGCCATCGGCGTTGTAATAAATAAACTTGGCCTGGTGTTGCGCTGGGTCGGTTGGTGGCGCGGCAATAATTAATCCATCTGCGCCGATGCCCCACTGTCGGTCGCAAACAATTTTGGCAAGCGTGCTGATTAACGAAGTCGATGCCGAAATGTCTGCCCCCAGCGTACGCCCGTCGAGCATTACAAAATCGTTGCCCAGCCCGTGCATTTTGGTAAATTTAAGCCCATTAAGCACGGGTTTAAGCGCGATAAGCCCAGAGGGCAGACTCGCTGTTTCGGCGAGGTCTGGCTTTTGGGTGGGGCTTGCCGTAGGGGTTGTCATTACAAAATTAACTCCAGTCATAAAACGTTAGTTAGTTAACGCTAGCCGTGTTGGTGAATCACAAAATTTAAAAAAAGGCGCGATTTAAAAGGTAATAAAACGAGCGAAATTAGAATAAACGGTTTCTCGTTAGGCGCCGCTAGCTTTAATAGTTGTGCTAATTATAGCAAATCAACCGTAGGTAAGGCGAAAGGGCGTGCAAGCTATAGTCAGGATGCCGTTGGAGTGTATTTTTTTAAACTTAAAACGTCTCATTAGCGATTTTAAACCGTTTGTTTCTGCAAGATTTTTGCTAAATGTACCCCCTTTAGGGGCGAAATTTACCGTTATATGGCTTAGTTGATTACGGGAGGTAACGCGATTCGTCGACACCTAACTGTAACGGTCCTAAATTTAAGGCCCCGCCAGCACTATGAGTTAAATTTACGTCCAAACACCATCATTACAACGCTTTTTTAAGATAAAAGACAGGTTTAAAAAGCTAAATCACGCATAATTAAGATGATTAGAGGCTAAATTATGACGACAAATACAGCTCAATTGTTAAACACGCAGGTGTGCCCGTTATTGAGCATGAGAAATCCTGAAATTCATGAGCTCTGCATCGGCGAATCCTGTGCCCTTTATTTACCGAATGTAAACCGATGTTCGCTGGTTTATATTGGCTATAAGGCGTTCGCCGAACTTCAACATATGCAAGCTAAAGCGCCGCCGCCAAGCAGTTAACCTAAGGGCGGCAAGGACTTTGCCTTTTAAGCTTTGTTTTTTTGCCTTAAAATGGGTGCTTGCGTAAAAGAAAATCCTTGCTGTTAGCCGACAGCCTTTAAAATTAGACAAAAATTATTATTGCGCAGCGGCTGCATTGGCTTACGATATAATCACGCTGTTGCCCACGCGAAATGGCTTACCCGCTTCAGGACGTTCACTAAAGGCACTACAGGATTTTGGCTCACGGCACGTGTCTCGTGTTAGGGCATTTAGTCAATGTTATCAGGCTTGCAGCTAGTGTTTGCCCTGCCGGGGCTAGGTTCAGCCCAAGCTTGTACGCTTGAAAATTTTAAAAATCTTTAAAAAAACGGATTTGCTTCCGGTTAAAACAATTTTTTTTAAATAGCTTTTCGCTAGCGGTTTTTTCTTAAGGCAAATGCTCAACCAGAACAGGATGCGTCTGTGAGACTGACGATACAACACATTAGCAACGATTTGCTTGAAGCCCTGGTTGATTGGCCAGCGCTCGCCAATGTGGGGAGTATTGTCAAGCTTGAGGGTGCAGCAGAGCCTGTGTTGGCGCAAGTTATTCGTATCGATTCTGTGCCTCAAGATGCGTCTCAGCAACGTTTGCGCTTTAAAGTGCTTTGCGGCGTGCCGACGATGAGTCTGCATCAGGGTGCTGTGCTCAATGATCAGTCGCTGCTGGAGACGCTCGCGAGTCGTCAACAATTGCAGGGCGTTCAAAAAAATCAGTTTTGGGGTGCGCTGCCGGTTTCTGTCGAAACCCTCGGCCAGCTTACGTTACTTTCGATGCCTGAAGCGCACACGCTGACCCGCTTTTTAGCGCCGATTCTAGCCCCTTTAGCTGCTACGCATCAGGTTCTGCTCCCGGATTTTACTGGTATTGCCAGCAACGGCGGGCTTAAACGATTGGCGTTAGCTGCGCCGGGCGGGCGTTTATCGCTCGATGATCTAGGGGCCTCGTATTTGTTGGCAACGCTGCCGCAGTTTTTTCCGTTAGCGTTGCGCGATGATGTGATGCGTTGCCTGGCAATGGTGATTCCGGGCAACGACGGCTTTTTAACTCTGGATACGTTGCTTGCGGATGCAAACTGGCACAACAAGGAGTTGCCTAGCTCTGCAAAAGGGCCTTTGTTGCGCTTGCTAAACGAGGCGCATCGATTAGGGCTGTTTGCGGCTTCTGCCGATGATGCACTACGGTTTAACGTTTTAGCGGATTCCAGCCATCTGGATTTCTCAGCGATTCCGCCGCAGTGGCGTCCGTGGGTGTTCGAGGCCGTGATTCATCTGCTTAGGGTGCAATGCGGGCGTTTCCCGCAGCGGCCTAAAGTCCTGGTGCTCATTAATCCGGAATGCGGCCATCAAGCGCTGCAAAAAATCTGCTACGACATGGAAACCTTGAACGTTTCTGTGATGCTGATTTTTAACGAGCGTACCTTGCCCAACGTGTTACTGCCGTTTGCCACCACGCGCGCGCGGCTCCACGCCGATGGCTGTTTACAGTTACAGGGGCGCATTAGCGAGCAGTTGCCGGTGTCGATCTCACTCGATCCTGCTGCTGCGCTTGCGCCCTACGGCCTTGCGATTGGGGCGGAATCTGCCGAAAAGACTACTGCCCTTGCGCAGCAAGCGCCTGTTCAGGTTTCTGATCGTGCGTCTGCCGAGGCGAACCAAGGCTTGTTGGCCGCGGTACCTGGCTTAGCGATGGGGCCGATGCCGCCGGCTGGTTTGCCTGAGGCGCCTCAGGGCACCTCGCCCCAGGCTTATGCGCCGCAAGCACCAGTTGCTCAAACCCAGGCTCAAGCCGTGCCTTCCCTGACCCTTGAGACGGTCCAGGACCCGTTTGGTGCAGATATTAGCGCATTGATTTCGCCCATTGATGATGAGCCCCCGGTGTGGGATGCATCGTCTGAGTCTAACGAACATGGCATACAAGGCTTACCAGGCCTGCACGATGATACGCCTGTTTTACAGCAAGTCCCCGACGCTTTGTCGCCCAGTATGCCGCCAAGTTCGCCGCCAAGTTCGCCGCTGCCGCTAGAGCCTGTTTACGAGCCGCACCTAACCCAGGCGTTACCGCAGCCGGCTCCGGTTGACGAAGACGCGCCTCCGGGCGATTGGCTGGAGTTTGATTTGCCAGTTATTCTGGAGCCAAATGTTGCAGAAACCTTGCACTCGGCTGAGTCTTCTTACTCGGGTGACGAGGCACCCTTTGGGCAATCCCCCCTGGAGCTTGGTCGATCACAAGCGGGACAAACGTCTTCCGTGCGGCCCTCGTTTGATTTTTCGCATCATGAGGACGAGGCGGAAGCCTCAATCACTGGGGCGTTGTCGGCTGCAGACGTGAGCATTGAGCTCATGCCCGCCGAGGATCCCTTTGAAAACAGTGCTGCCGCTTTATTTGAGACCTACAACGATGATATTGATGCTGAGGCACAGGCCTTACTGCGTGCTAAAGCGCTTAAGCCCGAACCTATGCAATCTGCGCCGCCGCACGCACTGCCCCCGATGCAAGAAGCTTCGACTCAAGAAACTCTGGGGCAAGAGCTTTCGGCGTCTTATGTTCAGCCCGTCGTGCCTAATCTACCGAGCGCACAAGACGTTCAACGGCCTTATCCTTCGCAAGATCCCCTGTTGATGCCCACGGCTATGGCTGCGCCAGCGATGGCGGCAAATGACCCGTTAATGGCGATGCCTGGGATGGATCTTGCTGGTGGTACGCCTGACGCGTATGGCGCAGCGGGGGAGATGAGTTCTCCACATTTGACTTCTATGCCCTTGTCGATGCAGGGTGCTGACCCTTTTATGATGGGCATGCCGCCTGCCAATGCGTCTCAGGAGCAGGCGCAGCTTGCTAGCTCGGCTGAACCCTTGCTTCAGGGCCCGGCGCCAGTTATCGCGGAATCGCCAATGGCTGCGCCCTCTGAAGCGCTTTTTGCGCAAGGTGATAAAGTAATGCACGCGCAATACGGCCAGGGCGTGGTGCAAACCGTGATTGACGTGGGCAACCGTACGATTTTAAACATTCAATTTGATGCTGCCGGCAAGCGTCTTCTGGATCCAGCGCTGAGCCAGCTAGAAAAGGCCTAATTCGTGCGCTAAAACAACTTGCGTTGCACGGGCTCGCACTGGAGCAGATCGTTGATGTTGCATTCCAGGGCATCACACAGCAGATCCAGATTGTCGTAACTGGGTTGCGTGCGGCCGCTTGCCCAGGAGTAGACGGTTTGCTGCGGGATGCCGAGTTCTTTGGCCAGGCGATACAAGCTCCAGCCTTTGCGCTGTTTAGCGACTTCGCGGATGAGTACCTTCATGGGTAAGAGACCTTCTGGAGACCTTAAGCTGGTTTTGACAAACGGCTAGACTGTTTTAGACAAGCAAATCAAGCCTTCGAGGTTCAAAAATCGGACCCGGAACATCTGTTTAAGGCCCTAGCACTGTAAAAAGCTAGTCTGGCAAGGCGTTGGGCGTTCTCTCATTTGGATTTTAGCGCGAGTCTCGTTTGACGGAGTTTCACTTCTCGCGGGCGTTTTTGTTTTTTCTCTCTCTAAAACTTTCTGTTTTTTTTTCTCTCTCTAAAACTTTCTCTCTCTCTTGCGCGGTTTTATGCCGAGGGCTTTGCTATTTAAAGGCTAAGTTTTATGTGTATTTATTAATTACAATTGTAAAACTTAGTCGTGGCATTAGGATACCTTAAAAAGGTATACACTATTTATATACCTAATCAGTCTGTAGAACAACAGTCTGTAGACTATTTGATGTAAAACACGGTTTTTAGCGTTTTGCAGGTCGAGTATTTATTCGAATGACCTGATTTTGTCGCCTTTTAAACCCAAGCCGAATTGTAGTAAATCATAATTAGCGTTTTTTAGTTAAGCGGCTTGTCTTGCAAAAAATGGTTGATTTGCCAGTTAACTAGTATAGTGCTTTAAATTGCACTACGCTTATGGTCGTTTAGCCCTAACCCTGCCCAAGGCTGCAGCCGATGAGACGCCTACGATGCACGAAATAAATAACGCCTTTAACGCGCATGGCGCGCACGCAGCAACGCCCGAACACGCCGATTGCGCAAGCTGTAGCAGTCCAGATGCTTCTGATGCCTCCAGTAAGTCGGCTGATGCCATCAACTCGCCAGAAGCGTTGCAGGCGTTACTGCGCGTGGGGAATGCGCTGGCCCGAGAAACCGATCTTGACCTGTTGCTGCGAACGATTTGCCACGAAACCGAACTTGCCCTGGGGGCCGATCGGTGCACGGTGTTTGTTTACGATGACGAAAAAAAACAGCTTTGGTCTCGCGAAGGTACCGGTTTGAGCGGCCCGCGCACGATACAGGTGCCCGCAGGCGAGGGGCTTGCGGGATGGGTGCTTGCGCAAAATAAGGCCGTCAACATTGCCAATGCATACGAAGATGAGCGCTTTAACGCCTCGTTTGACCGAATGACAGGGTACAAAACGGTTTCGGTGCTTGCAATGCCACTCCAAGACCGCGCGCGGCGTGCGATTGGCGTGTTTCAGGTGCTGAACAAGCTTAGCCCGCAAGGGACACCGACGTCGTTTACGCCCCTGGACCTTGAATTGCTGACGGCCATCTCTGCCAGCGCAGGTATTGCGCTGGAAAACGCGTTGCTGCTGCAAGCAAAACGAAGAACCTTTGAAAGCTTTATCGAAACCCTGGCCGCTACGATTGACGCACGGGATCCGCTTACGAGCGGACATTCGTGGCGGGTTGCCGGTTACGCCCGGCTACTGGGCGAGCAGCTGCACTTGCCCAGTGCCGACATGGAGTCGCTGCACTTTGCGGCGCTTTTGCACGATATTGGTAAAATCGGGATTCGCGAAGAGGTGCTTACCAAGGCCGGTATGCTCACCGTGCAGGAATATCAACACATTCAGGATCACGTCTCGCATACGTATAACATTTTACGACGCATTGAGTTTGAGCCACACCTGCGAGAGATCCCAAGAATTGCAGCTACGCACCACGAGCGCCTGGATGGTAGCGGCTATGGCGAAGGGCTTTCTGGTGCCGAAATCCCAGAAGGCGGCCTGATTTTGGCGATTGCCGATGTGTTTGATGCCCTGACCTCGTTGCGCCATTACCGAGACCGGATGAGTTTTCTGGATTTGATGGGGTACTTCAGGAGCAAAGCCGGGACTCATTTTGCGCCCGCGTACGTAAACGCTCTGTGTCAGCTGCCGCTGCAAAAGTTGGCGCAAGTTATGCAGCTGGATGCGCCTTACAAGGATAATTACACGCAGGCCTCGGTGCAGGGACTGATACAAACGATGCCCGAGGGCGTGACGCTGGGCGATTTAGAGCAACAGTTCCGGCGTGCGGACGCCGCTGCGCACGAGCACCCGTTTTTAAAGCTGTATTTAAGGCAGTTTTAAAAAAATCGCCTGCAACGTTAATGGCCAGAAATGTGAAACAGGGGTCAATTGTTCTCGGGTGTTACACGCCTTTTGTCTCCCCCTAGCGTTGCTTTCCAGCTCGTCTAGCTGGCCAGCCTGCAAGGCCAACCGGCTAACTGTTCACGGCTCGTCTCAAGCAAACAAGTCGGGGTGTCCTTTATAAGGCTTTTTCAAGTTAAGGCTTTTTCAAGTTTAATGCTTTTTCAAGCCAATCGGCATGGTTTTATTAGCCATTGCGGCGTTGTTTATTTTGGCCAATTTAGCCAACTTTAGCCGGTTAAATCTCTTGAATGCGCATTTTTTGCAGCTGAAGCCCGGTGTTGGTTTCTTTAACCTCTAGCTTGCGCTTTACGGGCTCCAGCGTATTTTGAGACATCTTGCTAAGATACGCGAATTTAATTTTGGCGTGCTGCGCCTCTTGCTTCAGGATTTCGAGGGGTTTGCCAATCACATCGTTAAATGCTAGCGTTACCAGCTGAATGTGCTGTTTATGAGACGCCTCGGTGTTGCCCGGGTTTTTAACCACAATCGGCAGGCAAACTTGGAGGGCCAGGCAAATCCGAACCCCGATTTCGGTTTGTTGGCCTTCGGGCAAAATGTAAATCTGGTTCACCACACGGTGCAGGGTGCTGTCACGATCGTACCAGCGGCGTTTGTGCTTGGATTTGAGCAGGCCCTGCACCTTGTCTGGCCCCAGGGTTCGATCCTGCCCTTGTTGCTTTTTATTAAACCGATCTTCATTTTCAATCAGCGATAGTGTTGCCGTGGCAATACCGCACGCTGTGCTAATGGGCAGTTTTTCTAGCGCGCAAAACGCCTGGTGCAGGCTGGGTACGGCCTCGTACCACCTGACAAAGCTTTTATCGCCTGCGGTTTCTGCGGTGTAGCTATTTGGCATTGAGGTATCGCTTGTTTAAATGCTTTGGTATGCAAAACGCTTGCCCTGACTGTCTTGCGAAAGCCAGAGCCTCTTGACCCAAAGTGGATTGACGAGCGTTGCTCGCAGAGCGGTGTTCATTCGTGTTTGTTTTATATCGGTAAAAAATGCCTTTATCTTGAGCATCAGCTTTAATTTACCTTCGCTTGCGCCGATTTAGGCTGTTTAAGGCATCTTTAGCTACGGCCCAAACCTTTTTGGCGATAAATTACCCCAGGGGATCTAGGCTTGAACAGATCGTAACGCACAGATCGTAACGCATTGAAACTGACCTGCGAACGGTTGTTGTAGGGGCTTGAACATGGCGTAGGGTTTTAGATACACTAAAACTTGCCTTCGATGCTCTTATTGCGGGAGTAATTCAGTGGTAGAATGCTTCCTTGCCAAGGAAGATGTCGCGAGTTCGAGCCTCGTCTCCCGCTCCAGTTTTCGTGCTAACCCCCAGGAGTCCTGATTATGACGACGCAAGCCCCAACCCGGGTTAAAGCCAGCCACCTGTTGGTTAGCTCCTTAGAAGAAGTCAACCGTTGCCGCGAAGAAATTCAGGCTGGTGCCCAGTTTGCCGATGTTGCGCAGCGGGTTTCCAAGTGCCCTAGCGGTAAAAGTGGTGGCGATTTGGGCTATTTTGGCCGTGGCCAAATGGTGCCGGAATTTGATAAAGCCGCGTTTGAACTGCCGGTGGGGCAACTGTCCGAGCCGATTCAAACCCAGTTTGGCTGGCATCTTCTGGTCGTCACCGATCACCAGTAAGGCTCTAAAACCCTTTTAAATAACGTAAAAAGCGCCGATTTCGGCGCTTTTTTGTTGCTTATGCTGCGTTCTAAATTCATGCATCAGCGGGTAGGTTTTTATGCGTGCCATCGCACTGGTAGCCAAGCATGCTGTGCTTACAATTGCAGAACGCTATGGTTTTGGGCTCGGTGACCTCGACTTTTTGCGGGCTAATACCGCTGCCCGCGTGGGCCCCGTTGCAAAACGGTTGGTTTGTTGATTTTCCGCAGGCGCACCAGTAGTAAGTGCCTGGAGCAAGTTCTACGCGGACGGGTTTGCGATCGTAGATGACGGGCGTGGAGGTGTCTTGCGATGCCGACATGGCGATATTACTCCTAAAAAGGCCAAAATCATAAGGTTAACAGGCGAATCGAACACGTAACAGTATTAAACCGCTTACCCAGAGGGCACTGAATTAAAAAACCCAGCCCGGAGCGTAAGTGCTCCAGGCCGGGTTGTTAATCATACCGCTTAAACGGTGGCTGCTGCCAAGGGTTTAACCATCGGGAAGTCCACTTCGGGAGCTGCCACGTGGTTAAAGTAGTTGGTAAACAGGTTCAACGACACGTTAGCAATGATTTCCGCAAGTTCTGCATCGGTTACGCCGGTGCGTTTGAGGGTTTCAATGTCTGCATCCTGCATGTCGGCGCGCTGAATTACCATTTTCCGGGCAAACTGGATAATCGCTTCGGCTTTGGGGTCCATGGCCTCGCCTTTGCGGGCGGCCATCATTTCTTCATCGCTTAAGCCTGCGCCTTTGCCAATCACGCTGTGGGCGGATAAGCAGTACTCGCATTTATTAGCTTCGGCCACCACCAGAGCAATCTGCTCACGAATGCGAGGGCTCAGGACGCCTTGCGCCAGCGCTCCGCTGAAGTTTAAGTAAGATTCCAGCACGACCGGGGCGTTGGCCATCAGTTTAAATACGTTGGGAATGCTCCCCATTTTTGCCTGAATTCCGTCGGTCAGTTCTTTGGCTTTACCGGTTAATTTGGCGGGGTCTTGGGGTTGTATACGGTTCATCGCACGAATCTCCTGAGCGAAATCGCTCATTATAGAATACGGTTTGGGAATAAGGTTAGGACAAAATGCGAGTCTGTAAACGTGGCGGCGATTATTTATACGGTTATTTGTAAGTGAACCGCTTCCGTTAAGCCAGAATGGGTCAAAGCTTACGTAGCGATACCTTGACGCGCTTAGCACGTAGTTTATACGCAACGTTTACACAACGTATCGTTTATCCAAACACAGTCTCAATGCTACCACTGTTTTACGCTTGCGCTGTTGCGCTACGCTCAAAATTTTAAGAATTGGCCCGCACGTTGTGTCTAAGGGTTAACGTGTAACAAATTGTTAACGCTGTAACAGTTAAACGCCTTGATAAGGCTTAAGCTTGTTGAACAGTAAGCCCTAAATGTTTAAGGCTTGCCTGCGGGCTCGTGTTTTTGGGGGATTTTTGCGCTAAATCCATGGCAGAGCCCTTATCTGGAGGACTGGACAATCCCCGAAAATGCGTATGCTTAACTATGAGCGCGTTTAAGTTATCACGTATCTACAATCAAGCTTCATCAGCGCTGATGCTTCTTGAACCCAGTCCGTGCCAGCGTTTTGCTAACTTAAAGCGTAAGTTTTGCTTTTTACCTGTGGAGTTTACCCAGCGATATGCCGCCATGGCTCCAGGAATTTATACAAAACCGGCGTCTGCTTGCGATTGTCGGGGGTAGTTTGGCGTTAGTGATTCTGGTGGGCGGTTATTTTGCCTTTACCAGTAGCCAAAACGCAGACCCGGACCAACAAAAGCTGACCTCCGAACAGCGTGTGCTCGCCACGGTAGACTCTTTGGGCAAAGCTATCGAGATTCAGGCGCTGCTGGCGCGCGAAGGCTTGCGTGCAGACCGCAAAGACGCGGACGGCGGTAAGGCCACGGTCCTTCTGGAAGAAGGCAGTACCAAGTCTGATATGGATCAGGCCCTGATTACGCTGGTGCAATCGGGGTTGATGGATAAAAACGTAGGCCTTGAAGCGTTTGATAAAGGCGACATTACCGCCTCGCGCGAAGAAAAGCGCATTAAGCTGATTCGTGCGCAGCAGGGTGAACTTGCGCGCTTGATTCGTAAAATTCCGCCAATAGAGGAAGCCTCGGTCAGCTTATCAATTCCGGATCCATCTATATTTAGACAGAATCAGCAAGCGGTTTCGGCTTCGGTGCAGGTCACGGTGCCTGTGGGGCGCCGCCTCGAGCGGGATCAGGTTAAAAGTATTATTAATCTTATGGTGGGGAGTATTCAGGGTTTAGGCGCAGAACATGTGGCCCTGAGCGATACCAACGGTAACACGTATAACAGCGTGATTAACGGAGGCCTGGATACGCAGGATAAGCTTGAAGAGCAGGACCAGTACATGAAGCAAAAAGTCGCTTCTCAACTGGATCGCCTGGTGGGCGTGGGCCATTACGTGGTAACCGTAAGCACCTTTTTGCGCGAAGCGCCCGAAGAAGTCTACACCGAGCGCTACGACCCCGAGCAGGCTGCTATTGTAAGCCGGCAGCAATTCTCCGAGAAGCTGAACGCTGCAGGCTCCAAGGGCGCTGGCGGGGCAAGCGGCCCGGTTGATGTTGCCCTGCCCAAGGCGGTTAAAGATATGGCGGCGGCTGTGGCGAGTAACAATCAAAGTTCGGAATCCAACAAGCGGGGCTACGAGCGCGGCGGCGTCGAAGAATCCTATGCAACCAGTAAAACGGCGACCGTGACTCGTAATATGCCCGGCATGATTGAAGAAGTCAGCATTGCCGTTACGCTCGATAGCGATAAGGTTGCCTCGATGGGCATGACGGAAGAAAGCCTCAAGGATTTATTGGCGCGGGCTGCAAGTCCTAAAGTTAAAGCCGATAATGTGAGTATTGTTCGGGTGCCGTTTAGCTCGCCTGCCCCGTACAGTGCCGCCAAAATCGATGATGAAGCCGAAGGCTGGCCAGCCTGGGCAACATGGGCCGTAGCAGCGCTTGTGATTGCAATAACCAGTGCGGTTCTCATTCGGTTGTTACTGCCCAGCCGTCCCGAATCCTCTGCGATGGAATCTGAATTGCTGGCACAAACCCAACAGGAGATTGCCGCCTTGAAAGCTTTTTCTCAGCAGCAACAACAGCAGTTACAAGCGCAGCAGCAACAAACGCAAGCCATGTTGAACCAAACCCAACAGGCTCAGCAAGCCGCTTTGCTTGCGCAGCAGCAGCAAATGGCCGCATTGCCTGGTGCTTCGGCCGCAAGCTCGGCTGATTTTGATGCCCTGAACAACACCATGCGAGAATTGCAGACCTTGCTTGCCTCGCAAAACGCCGATGGCGACCTGGATGAATCTACCATGGCGCAGTTACCCGTTCAGCAGTGGCTTGAATCTTAAATCAGTCAGCCAGCCGGCTCAGGTTAATCAGCTATGTCGCTCACCGAAGCTTTTAATCCAGACGTCATTACGGAGCAGGTTCTTGCGTCGATTTCGGACCAGTTAAACGCGCGCGGTTATTCCGAAGAGCTACTGGCCGAAAATCAAGGCGTTCTCTTTGAATTTAGCAAGATTGTCTGCAACCTGATGATTCAGGAGCCGGATCTTGAGCTTTCAGGGTCTGACGTCAAGGTGCCGTTTACAGACGCCATGGCTCAGCAGGTGGTCCTGCTTTTTGTTGATGGCGTTGAGCACGCGCTTTTTAAATGCTTTGAATACCGGCTTGAGGGGCAAATCAAGCTGCAACTGCTCCAGCAGCTGGCCCAGCAAGTTTATTCTCACACTAAGCAGCTGGTGGCAAGCACCGTAGGTCAAGAATCCACGCCAGAAGTTCAGTTTGGCCCCGAGCAGCTTAAGGATTTTGTCCGTCAAACGGCAGAATCCACCCTGGCTTATTACATGTCCGAATATGAAAAATCCGTGGGCCCCCTCCATCCCGAAGAAGCCGGCGGCTTGCCCATGCAAATGATTTCGGATGAAGCGGAGACGCCTGACGCCCTGACGATGAGCGAATCCATGCTTGCGCAGCCCGAGTTGCCCGAGGCGCCCAACCTGCCTGAGCCTCCAGAGGTTTTATCTGCGCCGCGGGTTGAACCGTCTGTCCCCATGCCGCCGGCTCAGCCTGTGGCGCCAGCTTTACCCTACGCCGGGTACGAAAAATCTGCAGCACTCGCTCTATTGGTCTCGGTTATGCCGCCAGCCATGAGCCAAGGTTTAATGGGGCAACTGGACCCTGAAACGCAAACGCAAGTACAGCAAATGGCGCAAAGCCCCATAGACTATGTTAAACAAATGGACGTTCGGGCGGTTACGCAACACTTGCAGGCGCTGATTAAGCAACTGGCCAAAACGCTCAAGCAGGCCAAGCGCAAAGAGCAACCGCCAATGCGGCATTTAATTGTGCTGGCGCGTAAAACACCCCAGGCCAAGTTGCTTGCTACGGTGCAAAAAGAGCGCCCATGGGTGCAGTGGATGGTACGCCAAGCGGTTAACGCTTCGGCAAGCCAGCGCGTTGATATCCAGGCAGAGCGACTTTCGGTTAAAACGCAGCAGGTGTTGCTGCAGTTTGTGCAATCGCAGCTTTAAAGCCCCTGCCGAATCAAATCGTGCAGATGCACAATGCCAATGGGGCGTTGCGGCGCGTCTTTTCGCGCGACGACGAGCGCGGTAATCTGGTGCGCTTCCATGCGGCGTAAAGCGCTTGCGGCTAGTTCATCGGGGGTAACGGTTTTGGGCGAAGGGCTCATGACCTCGGCCACGCAAACGTCGCGCACATCGCTGTAGCGCGTAATGGCCCGGCGCACGTCACCATCGGTCAAAATCCCAGAAAGCTGTTGATCAGCCTTAATCACCAGTGTGAGTCCCAGTTTTTTGGCGTTCATTTCCAGTAGCGCTTCTAAAAACGGAGTATCCTCGTACACCAGGGGCAATTGCGCATCGCTATGCATTAAATCGCCTACGGTTAATAAAAGGCGCTTGCCCAGGCTGCCCGCAGGGTGCACCATGGCAAAGTCATCGGGTGTAAAGCCTCTGGCCTTTAAAAGCACCACCGCCAAGGCATCGCCCAAGGCCAGCGTAGCCGTGGTGCTTGCGGTGGGCGCAAGGCCCATGGGGCAGGCTTCTTCGGGTACGGCAATATTCAGCTTAACTTGGGCGTGTTTGGCCAATGTGCTGTTTAAATTGCTGGTTAGGGCAATCATGGGCAGGTTCAGGCGTTTTATGGCGGGTATTATCGCCAGCAATTCGGCAGTTTCGCCGCTGTAAGAGATGCCTAAAATAACGTCATCTTTGCCTAATAGGCCTAAATCCCCGTGGCTGCCTTCGGCAGGGTGTAAAAAATAAGCCGGCGTGCCGGTGCTGGCCAGCGTGGCCGCGATTTTTTTGCCCACCAAGCCGGATTTCCCCATGCCGGTTACGACGACGCGTCCCTTGCAGTTGAGGATTAAAGTTGCGGCTTGCGCAAACTGCGCATCCAGGTTATCGGCAAGCGCTTGCAGCCCTTGCTGCTCAATACGAATTACCGCACGCGCTTGCGCCAGGGTGAGTTCTTCTGCGGTTTGGGCCTCAGGCACTTGCGCGTCGGGCGTTTGAGAAGCAAGCGCTTGCGATGAGGCGTTGGTTTGGTGCAAAGGGGTTGCGCGCATGGCTGTAAGGTCTTTTCAGTCGGGATTTGTTTGGGTTAAAAGGGTGTACTGATTAGCAAAGCGGTTGCAAGCAACCAGGCAAGCCTCAGCAGGGTTTCGGATTGTTTATGCAGCGCTGTAAAGGCGGCAGCGGCCTCGGCCGAGCTGCCCACTTGCGACTGTAGCCTGAATAACTGCGGATTAAGGCCCCACACGGTGTAGGCCAGTAGCGCAATCAGCATAGCGGTTAAAATCAACCTGGCCCAAAAAAGCAATCCTGGTTGCGCCATTGCGCCGTGCGTCCAGGCAGATGCAGCGGCTTTATTAAACATTAAACTTAAGCTGGCATAGCCTAGCTGGCCCAGCCCGGTCAGGGCAATGGTTGCTATTAACAGGCCATCAAATCGCCTGAAGATTTGGCCCATCGCAAGCGCGGCATCCGGCCTGGGCAGAGTTTTAAAAAGAGCAGGGGCCACAAAGGCTCCAGCTGTAATAATGCCGCCGGTCGCCAGGGCAAGGCCCAGAATATAAATAGCGTTGCAGACGCGCGCAGCGGTTAAAAAGCCAAGCATCATGCCGCTATTATATGCCTTAAATCGTAAATTATGCACATGTTTAGGGCTCAAAGTGGTTAGTCTTTAAGATTATAAAGCTTTTTGCTGAATTCTTAAGACAATATTAAATCGCGCTAAAACCGAGCTTTTGGTGTCAAAAACGATCTTAAATTTTGTTTAATTTATTATATAAACCTATTCTCGATTTCTCTCGTCCTGTTAACTATAAAGTTGCTTTAAAAGGAGCGCTCTTCCTGTATGGTTCATCAACATGGCATGATTCATCGTATTTCGGATGCAATTTCTCTTGAGGACACGCTGAGCCTAGACGAGTCGTTTGATGGTGACGACGATAATTTATTTTTACTGGTCGATGATGAAGAAGACGGATTGCTCGCGATTCGTCAGCACGCCAATCGGTTAGGCAATGTGGGTAACGCCCTTGCGCGGTACTGCCACAAAGCGGGCAAGCGGCAAAAGCAAGCCCGGCCAGGGCGTAAAAAAGAGGCCTGGCAATAAGCCTGAGTTTTTAAGTTTAAATATTTTGCTGCGGCAATTGAGTTGTTTAGGTTTTAACTGTAGTCGATGTTTGGTCGTGAGGTTTTTTAGCAAAAGCGTTTAGCGACGCGTAATTTTTTGCGTGTTGCTTAAAGGTCAATCGATCGGTTGGTAGTCGGTTTCTTACTTGAGCAAGGAGGATTTCGATTTATTTAGGCTCAGAAAAACGCCTATTACAGGTTGTACCGAACTAATAAATTAAAAAATAAGCAATTGCAAAAATTAAACGGTCTAGATGTCTTGTTAGCGTTTTTTTGGATAGGAGCATAGACGCACATTTAAGTCTGGTTAGCGCCCTTGCCGTCTGGCGGGGCGCTAATTGTTTTTGCTGGGGGTTTAGTGGTCTCGTTTTCTCTGGGCAGCGCGGGTGGCCGGGCTGCTTGGGGTAAGATGAAGTCACGACCGTGAAGCGATGATTAAAATTTATTGTTTTAAGGCGTAAATCATCAACTTTTGAATCAGACCAACCTGTATCGATCTAAAAAATAGCAATCATACTGTCTGTCTTATTCAAAAGTTAATTTGCTCAAGTACGGAGATTTGACTTATTCCTGCACCGCTCGGAAATTTATCGGGTTTAAAGCCCGCCATGCTCAAGCATTTAGAGCGCCTTTACAAGCGTTATATTCCGCACGAAGGGCTTGTGGATGTAGAGCTTGCAGAATTGCTCTGCGATTTGACACTGCAGATGCGCCGCCCCTTAACCCTGTTGCTGGACGTTAAGGGCGATGTAAAATTCGTCATCGTGGGCGAAGCCTGCGAGTTGCACCAGATAGAAGGCTTGCCTGCGCCCGCAGAACTGATGGGCCAGCGCGCTGGCCATGGGCAAAAAAGCGTAGATGGCGGTCCCCGCAGTGTTGCGGTTCAGGAGTTTGCAAAATCCGAAGCTGACGCGCGCGCCCAGAGCCGGTTATATGCACTGCAGACGACTATTGCCAAGGGTGCGGGCCATAAAGCGTTAGCGCTGGGCACGGATACCTCCGTGATTCAGTATCGACTGGCTGGCGTTTTACAGCTTATTGCGGGTATTCAGGATGGGTTTAGCAAACGCAAGGGCGAGCAGACCCGCTTTTGCGATGCAGCCTTTTGGCTTGCGCCTGTTTATGAACCCGTCGGCGCGGCGCAGGCAGCGTTAAAAGATACCTGGCCTAAGCCCGGGCCCGAAATCCTGCAGGAAAATGACGCGCTTGATGCTGATGTGCCGGACGCTGGTTTACCGCTCCAAACGCGGTTATCCGCGCCTGCGGTGGTGCGTGATTACGCCGAAGCCTGGACGCGTGCGCGCGTGTTCGAAGTCGCGCAAGACGTTTACGCCGGGTTTTGGCAGTGGCAGCAGCACGCATTAAGCGGCACAAACGCCAACAAGCCCCGCACGATTCTGGTTGGGGTCCATGGCACGGGGCATCAGGCGCGGGAGCGGTTTTTAAACACGTTTGCCGAATTGCGCGAGCTGGTGCAAACCCTTGGGGCAAATATTGTGGCACAAGTAGCACAGGGCCGCGCCCGCCCCGATGGTAAAACCTACCTGGGCGAAGGTAAAGCGCAAGCGCTGGCCATGCAGGTGCAGCAGCAATTGGCGGTGCAAGTGGCGGTTGATGATGAGTTGAGCCCGACGCAGCACCGCGAGCTTGAAAAACTTTTGCGCGTGCGTGTTTTAGACCGCACCGAGGTGATTCTGGATATTTTTGCCGAACGTGCGCGCTCGAAAGAAGGTCAATTGCAAGTCGAGCTTGCTCGGCTCCGTTACGCCCTGCCACGGTTAGTGCGCTGGCGCGGGATTTTTGAGCAGCAAACCAGCGTTGCGGGCTCGGGCAGTGGCGGGGGCGGGGGTAAGGGCATGACGGCGACGCGCGGTCCGGGCGAGACCCGAATTGAATTTGAGCGTCGCGTGCTTCGCATGCGTATTCATCAACTGGAATCCCAGGTCGAAGCGCACGTCAAGCATCGCGCGTTTCAGCGCCACCGGCGACAAACCACTGGCGTGCCAACCATTGCGCTGGTGGGCTATACCAATGCCGGTAAATCAACATTAATGCGAGCCCTTACCGGTGCCGATGTCTGGGTCGAGAATCAGCTGTTTGCCACGTTAGACCCGACCGTTCGCCAACTCCGGCTGCCGGGCGGAGAGGCGGCTTTGCTCTCGGATACGGTTGGCTTTATTCAAAAATTGCCCACGTTTTTGGTGCAGGCGTTTCGGGCGACGCTGGAAGAAGTGCTGGACGCCGATATTCTGCTGCACGTTTGGGATATTAGCCACCCGGATGCGCTCGCGCAGTTGCAAGCCGTTGATGAAACCCTGGATCAGCTTGGCGTGCAGGATAAATTGCGGTTAACGGCCTGCAACAAGATTGATCGGCTGACGCTAGATAACCCGTCGCAGCAGTGGGAGGATTGGCTTGCGGACCATGCGCCGGCTTCGGTGCGAGCCCATGGGCCTGTGTTGGGTATTAGCGCCACACAGGGGTTGGGCGTGCCCGCGCTGCTTGAGGCGTTGCAGCAATGCGTGCTGATGCGTCAGTTAGAATTGGCCGCGCTGGCCGAGGCCCGTCAAACGCAGGACGACGATGACGACGATGATTTCTAAACCGGATGACCCTATTACCGCTTGTACCGATGTTGTTGTTTTGGGGAGTACAGGCTCGATTGGCACACAGGCGCTGCAGGTGCTAGAAGGCTTTAAGGCGCAATTTAGGCTTTTAGGCCTAAGCGCAGGTGCCAACGCAACGTTACTTGCCGAGCAAGCCGCACGTTACCAACCCAAAGCGCTGGCGTTAACCGATGCTCGCCAGCTGGACGCGCTTAAGCGCGCATTGCCCGGGTTTTCCGGCCCGATTTTTTCGGGGGCGGACGCCAACGCGTCGTTTTTGGCGTGGTGCGATGCGCAGCGGACGGAATCTTCTGATTTCCCTAAAACCGTTCCTAAAGCGGTGGTGGGCATTGCTGGCATTGCCGGGCTACTGCCCACGCTGTGCGCGCTTAAACAGGGCTGGACGGTTTTGACCGCAAACAAAGAGACGCTGGTGACGGCGTGCGTGTTAATCCGGCCGTATCTGGATCAGATATTACCGCTGGATAGCGAGCATAACGCGCTCTTCCAGTGTTTGCAGGGGCATCCGCCCGAGCATGTGGCCAGCCTGACGCTGACTGCCTCGGGCGGGCCGTTTTTAAACTGGTCTGCGGCGCAAATGGCTCACGCGACGCCGCAGCAGGCGCTGAGGCATCCTAAATGGCAAATGGGCCCCAAGGTCACCATCGATTCTGCTACGCTGATGAATAAGGGCCTCGAGGTGATTGAGGCGAACGTGCTGTTTGGCTTGCCCGCCGAACAAATTGATGTTGCGATTCATCCGCAAAGCACTGCCCACGGCGCGATTACGTTTATAGATGGCAGTATGTTGGCGCATCTGGGCCCAACAGATATGCGCCTGGCGATTCAGCACGGCCTGTTTTATCCGGGTCGCGAGGCGTTACGGTTAAAGCCTGCGATTGCGCCGCTTGCGCTCAGCGCGCTTGGGCAATTGACCTTTGAACCGCCTGATTTAGAGCGTTTCCCTTGTTTAGGGCTTGCCTACGAAGCTTTAAAGGCAGGGCCGGGCGCGTGCATTGCGCTGAATGCCGCAGATGAGCTGATGGTTCAGGCGTTTCTGGACGAAAAAATCACGTTGCCGCAAATCGCGTTGGGCATCGAGTCGGTGCTTAACACGTATCGTTCAGATGCGTTTAGTAGGCAGGCGATGGATTCCTATGAGGCGATTTTAGCGCTGGATGCTGCCGCCAGAGACTGGGGGAGCGCGTTTATTGCCAAGCAGACTTATGCATTTGCAAAGAATACATTTTAGGCCGGCCTCTGCGAGATAATTAAAATAAGAACGTGACCAGCGCTGTCGAATTGCTCCAAACGCTGATAAAAACGTGACGCGCACGGTGATTGCGGCGTTATTTTTTTAAGCTGAATTTTGGCGTAGCTTCCAGAAAATACTTTTGCCCCGCCACTGTAACCGCGTGCGGCTCGCGGCGCGTCCATACGATGAGTTTGTCTGGGGCTTTTGCGTCGGTTTTGCTCGAGGCGATGGGCCTGAATAACAGCGCGTAATCGTCTGGGTGCTCAAGTGTAATGCGGTGGCTAAAAGCGTATCCTTTTAGGGCTTGGGCCAGGGTGTGTACTCCGTGTGCGGCGGGCTGTAATTGTCCGTCTTTTACAAAGCCAAAGCCGGTTTCGCGCAGATACGTTGCCTCGTCGCCCGGTTGCCGCGGGGGATTGGGGTTAATAGGGCCGTTCCAGTCGTAAATAATATTAGCCGGCACTTTGTGCAGTATGCCCAAGAGCAGTTGGCGTTGGGTATAAGCTGCCTGCGTGGCTGCATCGACGCCCCAAGGGGCTTTGGCTTGCGGATATCCCCATTCGCCCAAAACGACGGGTTTGTACATGTGGGGCGGATGCGCCTTGATGAGCGCGTTCAGGCGGGTGATGTAATCCGTAATGGCTTCTGGGGGTTCAATGTGCGGGGCCTCGGGCGAGGGGGCGTAAATCAGGTAGGGATGCACGGCAATCGCATCCAGCCCGGTTAACAAGCCGGCTTCGAACGCGGGGGTCAGAAACATCTCATACGGCACGCCCTGACTCGAGGGCCCCACCACCAGGCTGGTGGGGTCGGCTTGCTTAATCGCCTTGAACACGGGGAGGGTCAGCCGGGCGTACTCTCGTGCAATGGCTTCGGGGCCTTGGGCTTGCGCCTCGAGGCTGGGCGGCCAGAAGCCCTGATCGTTGGGTTCGTTGATCAGCTCCCAAACGATGTTTTGCCCTGCGTAATGTTTTGCGGTTTGCACGACGAATCGTGCGTAGGCCTGACGCGCGGTCGTAAACCGGCTAACGGCGTTGCTGCCCTCGTAGTTGGGGTTGCCTTGCCCCAAAATGATCATTGGGCACAGATGATATTTTTTAAGGGTTGCTACCAGGGCATCATACGCGGCGTAGTCGTAGCGGCCTGCGGTTTTTTCTACCTGGCTCCACAGCACATCAAACCGCACGATTTTAAAACCGGTTTGCGCAATCGTTGCCCAGTCCTGTTCCGTCAGGCGCGGGCGCAACGGTGCATCATAAAACGCGTGTACGTGCACACCAAAGCTTTGGGTGGCATCTGCGGCAGCGGGGGCTGGCGTAACTAAAGCAGCCGGCGGGGCTTTTGCCGTGCGCGGTTTGGGCAGCGGCTCAAAGGCGGGTAGCTCTGTTGTTAAAGCCGTTTGCGAATAGAGGAACAATGCCAATAAAAGCATTGATACGGTTAAAAAAGGTTTTATTAGCCAGTTTTTAAAAGTAGCGTTCATGCCATGCAGGGTAGTACAAACAGGGCGTGCGTAGCGTAACTTGATTTGTAAATCACAGGTCAAGCGTAATTTTTTTAGATCAAAGTAAGGTTTTCTTGCTCACCCTTGTGGGATAAGCCTGGCTCAAATGCCACTGCGCAAAGCCAGATTGAGGTAACGTTGTTGCAAGCAACGTTGACGCAAGCAATCAAATGCATTCATCTGGCGCTTGCCGTATGAGCGTTGACGGCGGGGCCAAACAGCTTATCCAGCGCCCTGTACTGCAGGGCTTCTGCCAAGTGGGGGCTATCAATATGCTCGGCCTCAGACAAATCTGCAATGGTGCGTGCCACGCGTAAAATGCGGTCAAACGCCCGGGCGCTTAGCGCCAGTTTTTGCGCGGCCTGTGCCATTAACGTCTGTGCAGCTTCTGTCGGCACGCAATACGCGCGCAATTCGGCCGGGCTTAGTTCTGCGTTGCACACCAGCTTGGTGCCTAATAAGCGTTTGCGCTGGCGTTCGCGGGCGCGTGTCACACGCGCCTGAATTACCTGAGATGTTTCTGCAGCTTGAGGGGGTTCTGTCGAGGCGTCGCGGTGTTCGGCGATGTTTGCGTATGGTTGCGGCTGGCTCGAAAAGCGCAGGAGTTCTTCGTCTTTTAAGCGGGGGACTTCCAGGTGTAAATCAATTCTATCTAGTAGCGGGCCAGACAGTTTGGCCATATACCGCTGGATTTGCGCTGGCGCGCATACGCACCGTTTTTGGGCATCGCCCCTAAAGCCGCACGGGCAGGGGTTAAGCGCTGCCACCAGCATAAACCGCGCCGGAAACGTGAGCGCTTGCTGCGCGCGACTAATCGTCACTTGTCCGTCTTCAAGCGGCTGGCGCAAAACCTCAAGGACTTGCCTGGGGAATTCCACAAATTCATCTAAAAACAGCACGCCCCTGTGGGCCAGTGTAATTTCTCCGGGTTTAGGTACGCTCCCCCCGCCCGAAAGCCCCGCAATCGACGCGCTATGGTGCGGCGCCCGAAAGGGCCGCGTTCGCACCAGCACTTCGGCGGGTGGTAGCAGGCCAGCAACGCTGTAAATGCGGCTAACTTCCAGGGTTTCTTCAAAGTCCATGGGGGGCAAAATGCCCGCAAGCGCCTTGGCTAACATGGATTTTCCGCTGCCGGGTGGGCCCGCGAGCAATACGTTATGCCCGCCAGCGGCTGCAATTTCGAGCGCGCGTTTGGCCTGAGCCTGCCCTTTAACGTGGCTAAAATCTATGTTAGGCGGGATCTGCGCGGCGGTTAGTTTTTCGGCGTCAGGCGGCGGCTGTAAAAAGCTGGCCGGGTGCAGGTAAAGCACCGGGAGCTCTTTTAAATGCTCAATGCCGTAAATGGCAATGCCGCTCACCAGGCTGGCTTCGGCGGCGTTGGCCTTGGGGAGTACCAGCGCAGACAGGCCAAGTGCTTTAGCCATAACGGCGTAGGCCAGCACGCCGTTAACCGGCCGGACGTCACCATCGAGCGATAATTCGCCAATAAAGCAGGCTTGTGTAAGCGCGGGCACCGGGGTGATGACGCCGTTTGCAAGTAAAATGCCCACGGCCAGCGGTAAATCAAACCCGGTGCCTTCTTTGCGTCTATCGGCGGGGGCCAGATTTATTAAAACCCGCTTAAGCGGGAACTCAAAGCCAGCGTTTTTAATGGCCGCTTTAATGCGCTCCTTGGCCTCGTTCACACTGGCATCCGGCAGGCCGACAATGGTTAGGCCGGGAATGCCGCTGGTCAAGTCAACTTCTGCGGTTACGGGCAGGGCATCAATGCCGCTTAAACTGGCTGTGGGTACGCAAGAAACCATGATTTTATACTCTCACTCTTGGGCTTGCCGCTCAAGCCCAAGATCTATTTAGGGAGTGGGTCAGCTTCTAGTTTAAAAATCCTAAAGCGAGGGCCGTTCCCTCCCTCGCGCTCCCTCCCTGAATCAAACTGAACTACTAGCGGCTTTTATTTAATAAATACATTTTAGGTTGGCATGTTTCAAACGCTAAAAACACAGCCTGGAGATAAGTTTATGCCAGCCTAAAGTGTGTTATTTGCCGATTTAAACAGTCAGTATAGTAAGCGTTTAGCCTCAAAACTTTAGTTTTGACCCGTTTCGCCGTTAACGTCAACGTTATGATTTCTGCACAAAACCATAGTAATCAGCGTTGGTATGACGCCTACCCTGATTTACAAAAATCGCTGGTGATACTCGCCGCATTTCCGCCCCAGATTCTAGAAATTGTGGCCGAAGGCGTGGTTGAAATGGCGGAGCGTGAATGTCGTGCTAACGATATTATCAAAAACCTGCGCACGCTGGGTAAAGATAAAATTCTGGCATTGCATAAATCCAAGCATAAACGCCGGTTTTACGATGTAAATCCGCAACTGCACAAGGCCATGAACTATATTTTTGTATTGTCTGAGAATAACCGGCTATATATGGCTAAAAAAATGATGGAGCTGATTGACTTTGTTTTTGATTACTTAAAGGCCTGCAGCTCGGTGCAGCACGTGCCGTGTCGAGATGAAATCGGGAATCTGGCCTCGGTTTATGTGCGCAAGGGCGGGGCAGAGGCCCGGGAGTTTTTAGAGGCGGTGCGGCAAAATTTTGCCGATACAGGCTTTGTGTTGCCCGGTGCGGCAGCTAAAACCAATAACGCGTTTAAGGTTAACTCGGGCGATATGCGCATTAGCCAGGCGGGGTAAGCGCCTGCGGATAAAGCAGGCGTTGGTAACACGCCAAGAGTGTTTGCATCATTTGGGCTTCGCTGTAGTTCGTGTTTGCGCGCGTAAGTAACGCTTGGCTTAGGCGTATTTTAGCGTCGGGGTTGGTCTGTAACAAGTGCATAAAGCGTCTTAATCGTTCGGCCAGCGCCAAAGGATCGTTCGGCGGGCTTAGGCACTCCGAAAAGTGGGCCAGTAATTCCGGAACCCCGCCGACGGCGTAACTGATTACTGGCACGCCTGAAGCCATGGCCTCTAGTACCGATAACCCAAAGCCTTCGGCGCTGGGCGTATGCAGCAGGCACGTAGCGTGCGCCAGAACCGATGCCGCGGGTTGGTGCCCAACACAGAGCAGCCTTGGAATCGGTTCGAGTACAACCGATGACGCGATGGCGTTAAACAGGTCGCCGTCGCCCGCCAAGACCCACCAGGCTTTAGGAAAATCCTGGCTCAGCTGCCGGGCAATCTGGATAAAATGCTCGGGCTGTTTAACGGCGTCAAGCCGGCCCAGCCAAACGATAATTGGCTCGCCTGGCTGGTAATGGTGCATGCCTGGGTATGGCGGCGCCTCGGCAGAGGGCGTTTTTTTTTGCTGGGTGTCTAGTTGCGCTTGCCAGGCTTCTAGATTTAACCCGTTGGGGATCACTTGCGCTTGCGGGCGCTGCGGCAGGTAGCCTTCGGCCAGAAGTCGGGATTTTTCGGCCTGACTAACGCACGTGATGCCGTGCATTTGGCGGGCAGCAAGGTTAAACCCGAGCCTTAACGCATGTTTGATTAAGCGCTTAAGTCGGTTTTGCACGCCTGCCATGCTGTACAAAGTTCCGTAACCGTGGAGCGTGAGTAGCGTAGGGCGTTTTAAAACCGCCGGATATATTGCGGTCTCGAGCCCGCCAATATGCAAATGAATTAAATTGGGTTGGATGACGCGAATGAGCCGCAGTATCTGAATCATCGAAAACGCATCCAGCCAACGAAGATTCGCGTTTTTAAAGCAGCTAAAGCTTTTAATGCCGTAAACGGTCGTTTTTTGCGCCGCAAGCTGCTTGTGCAGCGTGCCCCCGCGGTTGCAAATCACGACGGTTTGCCACGCTTGCGTGGCGTCGGTGGCGGCGCAGGTTTGTAGCAAGTAGCGTTCAATCCCGCCCATTTGGCCAAAATCGGGGTAAATATGTAAAATAATTGGCTTTTTAGCTGTCATTGCCATAAGTTTTGCCGATATTAACCCTATTAAGGCGACGCTGAGGGGGTAAACGTGATTTTTTATGTCTTCAGCCCCTCCCTTATACTATAATGCTTAGCAGCGTAAGCCAGAGATTTTTTATTGTTTAAAAAAGCTTACCGTGATTACATTTTAGGCGCTTCTGATGCCTGACCTCCCTTGACCTCTAGTGAGTCTTTAGTTGTTGGCGTCTATCAAAAAAATAACGCCGTTTTGCCTAATCGCCCAGGTGTTTACCGTATTTATGCCTCAATTGCCAGATTTTTTGTCTTTTGCAGGGCGGCCTCGCCAGGGGCGTGCCCCAAATACGCTTATAACGGGTAAAAAGCGCCCGGCCAGCCGGGGTTTGGCCACCGTGCTGGTGCTGAGCATGCTGATACTGGTGACGATTGAACTGCTGGTGATGGGCCTGTTGGTTTCGCGCAGCATGGGCGACGAAGCCGTTTTAAGCAGCCAGAACACCGTGGCGCGCAAGGCGGCAGAAACCGCCATAGAGCAACTGGGCCAGCAAATCCAGAACTATCTGCTTTCGGGGAATAGCCCAGACCTGGCGGTTATTGCGTTTGCGCAAGGGGGCGTAAACGATATTGACGCCCAGGCGCTGACCGTAGTGAATCCCGAGACGGGCAGCGCCGATGCGACGGCCGCCGCCACCATTAGCGCCTGGGTCAGCGATCGGCGGGGGCATTATTTTAAAATTACCTCCGAGGCGACACTGGGGGGCGTGACCTTGCAAAAAAACCGCTGGGTGTTAATTGAGCCCTGCGACGATATTGGGGTGCGGAGGCTGGTAGAAGATACCGCCGGCGGCGTTGCCCCGAACTTTTTTTATGGGGAGATTGTCACGGACCCGGTGAACGGCTGGACCATGTTCCAGAGTAATAATAACCTGTACGTGTGGCACGCGCCCAATACGCTCTCGGCATTGCTTACTATGCCGCATGATGTGGCCCCTCAGATTTTGGCCGATGCGGCGACCGGCCGGTTTTTTGTCACCGAGCAAACAATCCAAAGTGCTAAAACTAATCCGCATTTTTACACGTGGCACCCCAGCACAGGGCTGTCTACCATTATCATTGAGCCTAACCCTGCATCTAGTGGTAGTAGCGCAATTCGACAGACCCAAGATGGTACTGTATGGCTGTCACATGTGGGCCAGATCATAGGTGTCGGTCCAAGAGGTCAAATGCGTTTTGCGGCGTGGACGCCCAGTGACGGACTCACGATTTCGCCACTAATTGAGTTTTTTGAAAATCAGGGCACAGAAACTAGTGCTTCTTTATACTCAGACCGCTTTCCGCTGGACACACAGAGTCAGTCTATATACAGTGCCGTAGACGGGGGTATTTTCCGCTGGAGTCCTTCTGGCGGCTTAACCACGCTGTTGAGCGGCGGGGGATATTTCTATACCTTTGGTTTACAAATCGATGAAACTGCAAATCGCTTGTTTTTTGTTTCATCTACGGGAAGTTCTTCGAATCATATATTTAATCTGTGGTCTCCTGGGGCAGGGCTTGTTACTGCCAGTGCTCCGGCAGGTTTTCGACACCACATCGTCAATTCTTCAATCTTCAGTGTAAGCGCGTATCATCCGACTTCGAGTAATTACATTACGTTTGCCAGCCATCCACTTGCCAACAGCGGTGTTTACCGTTGGACGGGCACCGGTGCCGTAACCCAGGTGCTTGCACCGCTCTCTGGAGGCGATTTTGCTGATTTTTTAAGTCAAAGACCCATTGCGGATCGCCTTTATTTTGGTCGTTTAGGGAATCTGCTGGCCTGGAACCCCTCGACCGGCATTACCAGTGTGGGCAAACTCGATAGCGGCTCATTGAGTACGAATCGTTCCCAAGTGGTCACTAGTCCCGCCGGCGAGGTGTACCTGACGTTTAAACCCTTGGGGGCCGCTGCGGCAACGCCGGCTACGCTTTACCGTCGCAATCCCGAAACCGGGGCGTTAATTAGTATTGTAACCAATCCGGTTAACGAGCTACAGGGGATTAGTAATGAAGCGTTTGATGAGACGACAGATCGGATGTATTTTTCAATGTACGACGGGGTGTTTAGTTATTTACCCTCGGCGGGGCTAACCACGCTATTGAGTGGTGCAGATTATACTGATGCCACGTCGGTACGGTTTAACAGTTCGACGGGTCAGCTATTTTTTAAAAATGCTTCAAATAACGTTTACGTGTACAACACGGTGCGTCAGTGCTATTAATTAAGAGCTATTATAAAAGTGATCGTCGGGGCGTAGCGCAGTTTGGTAGCGCACCTGCTTTGGGAGCAGGGGGCCGCAGGTTCGAATCCTGTCGCCCCGACCAGTTTTAAACAAGGGTTTCAGGGTTTTATCAGCTCAAACAAAAGCGCTTTGGGCAAACGTGGGCAAATCGGTTTAAGATGAGCGTTTGCCAGTGGCAGGCAAAGGCCCTTAGCAACCCTTAGCAATCTGGGCAACGTTTGGTCGTGGATCAGTTTGGCGCAGGGAGGGAGCGCGAGGGCGGGAACGGCCCTCGCAGTAAGCGATTAAACACGACAAACTTATCCACCACCCATGGTTTGAGTCGCTGGGTTGCCTTTTAATCGGGCGTGTTTGGGAGCCTATTTACAGGCAACCCCTGATGCGTTCTAAAAAGGCTTTTAAGCGAGCGAATCGCCGCTGCTGTGCCCTTTAACGCGTACTAAAAACCCTGCGCCTTCAATCACGGGCTGAACACCGTTTTTGCACACCTGCCCGTTTTTCTGGGCTTCCATCAACTGGCGGCTCAGGGGCTGGAAGAGCGTTTCGCCTTCGCAAGCTTGGGCAGAATCAATGCGAACCAAAACCGTTGTGTCTGCTTCAAAGCGGTGGGCTGCTAGCAAGCGGTTTAAAGCAAGCTTGGCTTGCGCAAGCGTCATACCGCACAGATTTAGCTCAAAATCGGCGTCGTCCGGGTGTTTTTGCGCTTGTCGCTCTGCAGAAGGTTGAAACGGAATAATCTCGCTCATGGTTCAGATTATAGCCGAAGCCATCGGATTTGGCGCGCTTGTCAAACACTGCACTTGGGTAAGCGGTCATTGGCCCGCGCTAGATTGCGCAAGGGTATAGCAAACTAACGTTTAAGCGGTAGCTAAAATCGGGACTCAACGTCCTTAAATGGTTTTTTAGCGCTTAAAAGTTTTATCATTTGCGCTTTAAAGCAGTATACGTGCGCGTTGCCGCACTTACGTTGCGTTTGAGCCGCGTTAAGCCCGTGCGCCGCAGCGGCGTGCGTCCAAACCGTTGCTCAAAGCCCGTCTCATCCAGCGTGAGCCAATAGTCTGGGGGTGTGGTGTGCGTTTCCAGCGTCTGCCACAGCGGCTCTTGGGTTGGCTGCGCCAGTTTAGTGTTCCACGGACAAACTTCCTGGCAAATATCGCAGCCAAAAATCCAGTTTTCCTGGTTACTGGTAATATGCTCTGGGAGCGTTTCGGCGTCAGATTCTATCGTCCAGTACGCAATACAACGCCGGGCGTCTACGCTGCGCTCGGGCAAAATGGCTTGGGTCGGGCAGGCGTCAATGCAGCGCGTGCAGCGGCCGCAATAATCTGGCACCGGCGCAGCCACTAAGGGATTTTTGGGCTCTGGCACGGGGTAACTTAATAGCAATTCGCCTAAAAACACCCACGAGCCACGGTTAGGCGTTATTAGCAGGCCGTGTTTGCCTCGCCAGCCCAGGCCAGCGCGTTCCGCAAGGGCACGCTCAAGTAGCGGCGCGCTATCGGCCAAGGCCCGTCCGGTCAGGGCCAACTCCGGAAACGCCTCCTGGAGTAGGCGCAGAAGTTGTCGCAAACGCCCACGAATCAGCTTGTGGTAATCTCGCCCCATCGCGTAGCGGGCAATTTTTAACGCGGCGGGCGGGGCGGATGCTTCAGCCTCGCCGGGGTAATAGTTAATCGCCACGCATACTACGCTTTGCGCTGCCGGAAACAGCTTTTCGGGCGAAAGTCGGTGCTCAAGATGACGCGTCATCCACTCCATGCCGGCGTGGTGGCCAGCAGCAAGCCATTGGTTTAGCCGTTCGCGCTCGCTTTCAAGGGTTTCGATTGCTATCCAGCCAACGCGCTCAAAGCCCAGCGCTTTGGCGTGATGCTCAAGCGCTTGCGCAAACTGATCTGCAAGCTGCGGCTTATGCGGGCGTTCAACGCTTTCGGCGGGGCGCGTTTGAGTCTGGCTCTGTTGCGTAATGCTCGGCGAGGGATTTGTCGTCCCGTGTGCGCCAGGATGATCATCAAAGAAGCGCATGCGTTATAGCGGTTTTGGAAGCATATTGGATATTTTTTATTCGCGCCCGCATATGGCGGCTAAGGCTGATGACTGCCCAAGAGCCGGCTCAGTTCATCGGGGGCGGCGGGCGGTAATTTATGCGAACGTACGGGCAAAATTATTGCGGGTAGCTGGCTTTCGGCCGGAATAGCAAACTGTTTAAAGGCAACCGAGGCAAGGCAGGCTTCATCTTCGCTGAGCGCTCTGATTTGCCCGGATTTGCTGAACACAATTGGGGTGCCCGGTGCGCAGGCCAGGCCGCCGTGGCTGGCAATGTAGGCGCGCGCTTCCATGTACCAGTTATACCAGGCAACGGTGCCGCGTTCTTGTTGCTCGGCCTCATCGTAGGTAATTACGCCGGTCATAATTTCTGCAGCCAGCGTGTGGTTCAGGGTGCTGGTAAGCAAAATAGCCAGCAACGGGCTGTAAATTAAGCGCTTAAGCCAGCCTAAGCGCGTGCGGGCTTTAAAAAACTGCATAAAGGGAACCTTTATAAAGTGTTAATGCCAACCAGGTCAATTCTATTTAAGCCTCTGTTTTTATTAGTATATCGAAGTGGGGGAAACGTCATCCTTTGAGTATGGGATACGTTTTAAAGTTGTGGATTAAGATTTAGCAGCAGTTCAGTAAGCGCTTTTAGCGTTTGATTGAGTTGTTTTGGGGGATGAACGGGGTTAAGGAATTTAGTTAGTGGGTGTGTGTACAGAGGGGGAGATCACTATTATGGATTATACGCAAATTCGTCACGATTCAGGCATGCAGCAACAGCCTTTAGTGTGGCCCGAAGTGATTACGATGCTGCGACGCCGCATGGCGGGTGCGCCGCTGGTGCAAAGCGATGCCAGAATTCGTTACACGGCGGTGAACCTGGCGGATTTGGTGATTGATTGCTATCAACACGGCGAGCCGCCCGCAGAGCGCTACAGCCTGTTGATTTCGAACCTGACCGATCGCACGTTAATGTACGTGCAGGTGCTTTACAGCGGCGAGGTCGTGATTTCTAAGCGCGCCGAAAACATCGATGATTTTAATACCATTTGGCGCGATTTAAAGGAAAACCCCGAGCGTTGGCACGGGCTGGCCAAACAGGAGTCTGTGGCACTGATTAACGGTTTAATTCCGCTGTTAATGGGATCTTTAGTGTAAATCATAAGCAATGCCCCCTTAATTTTTCCGATCTGGAGTTTAAGGGGGCTTTATAAATTTATTAGCGATTCATTACGCGTTTTGTTGTGTTTTCCATAACGGGAAGATAAATTCTTTGCGTATTTCTTGAAGTTTCGCGTTCATGACTTCGGGTTCAGAAAGTATGCCCACGGTTGCTTGGGTTACACTTTCGGGTTTAATAAGGCCGTCTGCTGCGTTGCTTCCGTTTGCAGCATTATCTAATTTATCCTGAAAGATGATAAACGCTGCGTTTTCAGAACGGCTTACGAATCCATCTTTGTTGCGATCGAGCGCGGTTAAAAAGTTTTTAGAGACGCTTTCATCGCCAAAGATTCCCGTAATTTCTGTTTGATCGAGCCGTTTATCGCCATTGATATCAAATTGTTTGATGTCTTCACGGGCATATCCGAGTGCGGCTTTACCTATGCCAGCTTTGGTTTTATCGGGTGAGTATTTAATGTCAGCTGTAAATGCAGATACAGGGTCTTTAACCAACAAATTTTGATAATTTTTAGCGGCATTTGCGCCATAGCCAGAAGGTTTGCTGCTATTAAATGGGCCAGTTGCACCGTTCACGGTTACCATACCGGTTTGCTCCTATAAGTGATGCGCCATTAAAAGGCGGTGTGCACAGTTTTTAGCAATGAGTCAAAGTATTGGTTTTTAATAAAAACACTCAAAAAGAAATAAATGATTAAAAAAGTCAATTCAATCTTGGCGCATCAAAAAAACTGGCCCCTTTATAGGACAGGCCAGTTTTTTTATTATTAAGCTATGTAAAGTGCTTGCCTAGTATGTTATTGGCTGGCTTTAACGCCAATTTTTTGGCATTGTACGCGGTAAATTGCCTGCGCCACCGGGACGCCATCCAGCACGTATTCCAGCATCAATTCGCCCATCATTTGCGCGTCGTTAATATGGCAAAGGGTTGCGGTTTCTCGGCGCTGCCACATGGGGTTTGCCTCGTAGCAGTAATCCGCGTTAATAATGGCCATATTGCCAAATAACCGGTCCGGAATCGACGGAATGGTAAACGTTCTACTGCGGCGCGGCTCAATATTCATGCCAAAGTTATCAAACTTAATGGTCATCAGCTGGGCCACTTCGTGCCAGTCGCCTATAAAGCGCGAGGATTCAAAGGACTGCACCGGGTTGCAAATCTGAACCTCAAGCTGCTGTATCCTGGCCTGCATGCCTTCGAGCTCTTTGTCCTTGTGGGCCAGCTCTAACATGCGCCCCTGGCTTATGCGTTCAACTTCCAGTAATTGTTTGTGCAGCCTGGATTTATCGTTTAGCAACTTGGTAACTTCCATGTCGCTTACGCTGTTGCGTAGCGCGTCCAGCTCGGCCGAAATGGCTTTGAGTCGCTGCTGAAAAAGACTGTTGGCGTTGTACAAGTGCGAATTCAACTTTTCGAGCTGAACCAGCTTGTTCTGCTGCGCTTCTTTCTCGTCGATTAAGCGATTCAGCACTTCTAACAAGCCAGCATCCTGGTTTTGGCGCTTGGCAAGCGGCACTGGCGTCCGTTGGACGATCATTTCTGGTGTTTCTGCATTAGGCTCAGACGTCTCGGCTGTGTTAGAGGGCACTAGCGCATTGATAATGGGCGGTGCACCGGCTTCTGCAATGGGCTGGCCAGGGCGAAGGGTTTGTATTGCAGGGTCTGCAGATGCAGGCGCAACCCGGCTGGCAAAGCGCTTGTGCCCTAAAACACTCGACCCCGCGATTTTATTAGCATCTTGGGTTTGTTCGGTATTTCTGGCTTGTGTATTCATCAATTGGGCCAAATCGTTAATGCTGCCAGTTGTCTGAACTGCCTCAGCCGGCACTGAATGTAGCCCAAACGTGGACGCATCCGTCGAGGCGCTATTGTTATAAGTTGTAGACGCTGCGTTTGCGGGGAGTTCGTTCAAATCAAACTCAATTACGTTGCGTGCTGCCGAAACTTCTCCGAGCGGCTGAACCACCGAAGTGTAAGCGTTGCTGTCGGCATAGCGCCCCTGATAGGGCTCATCGGTGTTAGCACTGGCGTTGCTCGGCACAAGATTCAGCGTCATGTCTGCACTAGTCGCCATGCCCGCATCTGGCGTATCGATGGTAGGCGGCTCCAGAATGGCCTGAATCTCGTTCATGGAACGACCCAGCGCGAGGTGCTTGCGTACGTTTTTAAACAGATTAATGTGATGAATGCTGTAGAGCTTATCGCCCTGGCTGTCGCTCGGTACGCGTAACCCAAGCTGAGACTCCCACTGATTTAACGTCTGTTTGTCAACATCAAAGCGCTTAAGCGCATCCAGCACCACGTCTTCGCGAATCACGGCGGGGTTCCTCTTTATATGCTTACAAAAAGGGCTTACTGCAGGGGGCTGCAACGGGCCAAACTAAAACTGTCAACTCTCTACAAGTCAGTCGGTTTGTTATTTTTTAATTACATTGCGGCCAGGGGGTTCATTGCCAAACCGCTACAATTTAAATAGCAACACTTATCATCAGACCTGAATAGTCAATACTGTAGCATCTCTTTTATAAAGTGCAAACCTGTCAATCTGCAAAAACAGGGTGTGGCCCTGTTAAAATCGGTTTAATAAGCCGGTCAATTGGCGCAAGGCTTTGCTGGGCCAGGGTGGATGCAGGGGTAAAACGCGATTATTTAAAAAAATATGGTATACTTTTAGTCAGGAAAGCATGTTTGTACGGTGTTTGTTCCGAAACGACATTCGACGAAAATGGGAGACGGTTTTCTGAGGCAGACGCAACAAAATTTTACACACGCTTTAAACCCCCTTTCGAGGTCTGCTGTTACTTTTGCAGTGTTCGAAAGGGGGTTTTTGTTGCGTTTTTACCTTCGGTGTTGATGTTATTAGGTGCTTACGGTTTTAACTTTGTTACGGTTGCATGCTTAGACACTATAAAGGAGCCCTGCTTTGGTTAAGCCGATCAGTCAGTCCTTTAACAACGATGAAGATTTAGCCCGCTTGCTGGGCGTCATGCCCGAATGGCTGCGCGCGTTTTTGCAACAGCAACCGCCCGAAAAGCTCTCGAATCTGGTTGAGCTGGTGCTGGATTATGGCCGCGCCCCCGAGGCCCGTTTCCTGGACGGGAGCCGTCAAGTCTATGCCGAGCATACTGTTTCGCTCGCCGATATTGATGGCATCACCAAGCAACTGGGCAGCTTTACCTCGGATAACCGTACCGGGATACCGGCGACGCTCCACCGTATCAGCGGCATTCGAAACCGAACGGGCCGCGTGATTGGCTTAACCTGCCGCGTGGGGCGTGCAATTTATGGGTCGGTGCAGATTATCCATGATTTCGTGCAGGCGGGCAAAAGCATGCTGGTGCTGGGTGCGCCCGGGACGGGTAAAACCACAAAGCTCAGAGAAATTGCCCGTTTGCTGGCCGATGAATTTGGTAAACGCGTTGTGGTGGTAGATACCAGTAACGAGATTGCGGGCGATAGCGACGTGCCGCACCCGGCGATTGGTTCTGCGCGGCGCTTACAGGTAAGAGAACCCCATGAGCAGCAGCGCGTAATGATAGAAGCGGTTGAAAACCACATGCCGCAAGTAATTATTGTGGATGAAATCGGCACCGCCGAAGAGGCCGCGGCCGCCCGAACAATCGCCGAGCGTGGTGTCACGTTAATTGCAACGGCGCACGGGATGACCCTGCAAAATATCCTGAAAAACCCGGTGCTGAGCGACCTGGTGGGTGGTATTCAATCTGTTACGTTAAGCGATGAAGAGGCCAAGCGCCGGCAGACCCAAAAAACCGTGCTGGAGCGAGAAAAACCGCCCACCTTTGAAGTGCTGGTTGAGCTGCAGGATATTCATACGCTGGCAATTTACCCTGATGTTGCTCAGGCGGTGGATCGCGTGCTGAAGGGCTGGCCGATTACGCCCGAGGTGCGCCAGCAAGACCCGAAAACAGGCGAACATATTAGCCAGTTGCCAATGGCCGCGGCTAAACCTAAACCGATTAACGCCTGGCCTGTGGTGCAGGAGCCAATGCTGGCCAAGCCCTTACCCGTACAGGGCCCGCAATTGCTCCCCGACCAAAAACCGTTCCGGATTTTTTGCAGTGGCGTCAGTCGCTCGTTTCTGGACCGGGTGATAGAGCGGCTGCAGTTGCAGGGGTCCGTTGAGGTGACGACGAGCGTGTATAAAGCCAACGCGATTCTGGCGGTAAAGTCTCAGCTACGCCCGGGCAGTAAGTTGGCGCAGTTGGCGCAAACCATGGAAACGCCGCTGGTGGCGATAAAATCGAACACGTTGCCCGCGATTCATAAAGGGCTTAAAGAGGCGATTGCGGCCGTGCCAGATTACACGAGTCTGCTACTTGCAATTGATGCCGACCCGGAGTTGCCGGTGACCCCGGCTTCTGCGGAGGAATTTATGGCCTTGTTGCTCGAAGAAACCGCGGGCGATCCGGTGCTACTTGCTGATTTAGAGGCCGCCTTGACCGAAGCAAAGCAGGCCGCAGAAAACGTCATGCGCGAGGCGCAAGTGATTGAACTGCAGCCGCAAGCGCCTAAAATTCGCAAGCTACAGCACGAGCTTATGGAGCAATACGCGTTGGTCAGCTTCAGCGTGGGCGATGAGCCGAATCGCCGTCTGCGGGTGTTGCCGCCTGTTGCTGACCAGGTTTAAACGGATTCTGCGGCAAGCCGAATATCCGGTTTTATTCGCAGGGTTTATCGCGCAGTTTCAACTTGGTAAAAAAATAAGCACCTGAATCAAAGCCGATTTTTAAACGCTCAAACAACTTGCAAAAAGCGGCGCCTATCTTCATAAGCGCCGCTTTAAGTTGCTAACTGCGGTTACTTAGCGCCGACGGCACCCTCATCAGAGGTGGAATCGCTGGCGGCTTTGAATTCAGCATCAATGACGTCGTCATCGCTGCCGCCCGCCCCGGTTCCGTTGGTTGCATCCGGCACGCCCGCTTCGGCGCTTTGCGCCTGCGAGGCCTCGTAGGCTTTGGTTGAAATGCCATAAGCCGCTTGCTGGAGCGTTTCGGTCAGGGTTTTAATTTTGGCCACGTCGTCTATTTTGAGTGCTTCGCGCAGTTCGGCCAATTGCTTCTGTACGCTTTCCTTTTCGGCGGCAGAAACTTTATCGCCCAGATCTTCCAGCTGGCGCTCAACGGTGTAGCACAGGTTGTCGGCGTTGTTTTTCAGCTCGACTTCTTCTTTTTTGCGTTTGTCGTCGCTGGCGTGCGCCTCGGCTTCCTGCACCATTTTCTTGATTTCGTCTTCGTTCAGGTTGGTGCTGGCCGTAATCGTGATTTTTTGCTCTTTGTTGGTCGCCATGTCTTTGGCGGTTACGTTCAAAATGCCGTTGGCGTCAATGTCAAACGCCACCTCGATTTTAGGAACGCCACGCGGTGCAGGCGGGATACCTTCGAGACGGAAGTGCCCGAGCGATTTGTTATCACCCGACATCGGGCGCTCGCCCTGCAGCACGTGCACGTCTACGCTGGTTTGGTTGTTGTCTGCGGTCGAGAAAATCTCGCTGCGGCGCACCGGAATCGTGGTGTTACGCTCAATAAGTTTGGTCATCACGCCGCCCAGGGTTTCAATCCCAAGCGAAAGCGGGGTGACGTCCAGCAGCACAATGTCTTTGACTTCGCCGGCGAGCACGCCGCCCTGAATCGCGGCACCCACGGCCACGACTTCATCGGGGTTTACGCCCTGGTGCGGTTTTTTGCCACCGGTGAGTTCTTTAACCAAATCCTGCACCGCCGGAATCCGCGTGGAGCCGCCCACCAGCACGACTTCGTCAATCTGGCTGGCGTTGAGTTTGGCGTCTCTGAGCGCTTGCTCAACGGGCTTACGGCAGCGCTCTACAAGCGCGCGGGTTAAATCGTTAAATTTGGCACGGCTTAGCGTGATTTCCAGGTGTTTAGGGCCATTTTGGTCTGCCGTAATAAACGGCAGGCTAATGTGCGATTCCATCACGCTGGAAAGTTCGCATTTGGCTTTTTCGGCGGCTTCTTTCAGGCGTTGCATCGCTTGGCGATCGTTGCCGAGATCAATGCCTTCCTGCTTTTTAAATTCCTCGCGCAGCCAGTTCATTACGGCTTCGTCAAAGTCATCACCGCCCAGGCGCGTGTCGCCGCTGGTGGATTTGACCTCGAACACGCCGTCGCCGACTTCGAGAATCGACACGTCGAACGTGCCGCCGCCCAAGTCAAACACCAGGATGGTTTCGTCCGATTTTTTGTCCAGGCCGTAGGCTAATGCCGCCGCCGTGGGCTCGTTGATAATCCGCAGCACGTCCAGGCCCGCAATGCGACCGGCATCTTTGGTTGCCTGGCGCTCGGAATCGTTAAAATAAGCCGGCACCGTAATAACGGCTTGCGTCACGGTTTCGCCCAGGTACGTCGAGGCATCATCGACCAGTTTACGCAAAATCATCGCCGAAATTTCTTGCGGCGTGTAATCTTTGCTGTCAACACTGACTTTAAAATCGGTGCCCATGTGGCGTTTAATCGAGGCAAACGTACGCTCGTGATTGAGCACGGCTTGGCGTTTGGCTAACAGGCCGACGAGGCGGTCTCCCGATTTGCTGAAGCCCACAATTGAGGGCGTGGTACGGTTGCCTTCCGCGTTTGCAATAACAGTAGGTTGACCCCCTTCAAGCACCGCAATTACGGAGTTTGTGGTGCCTAAATCGATACCAACAACTTTGGCCATAGTGTTTCGCTATCCTTTATGTAAATGAACAGTCGGTCAATTTGAATAATCAGTTTGGTTAAACGGGATTTAAATCAATATCAAAAGTTAGCATTGCTTCGGTTAACTTGCTCGCACACTGGGTAAATCTTTATTTTGTAAACCTTGTGTTTCCGCAGTCATCAGGGTGTTTTTAGGGCGTTTTTGAGTGGGTTAATAGCGTTGTGTGAGGGGCGTTTAAGGTTAGTCGCATAAAGCCTTGCGTTTGCCAATTAAGCCAGATGAGGATGAGTCAACTATAAACACTCGCGCTGCGCGCACCTGATTCGAGCTAGATTCTAAATTCTTTAAATTAAAGGCAGGTTTAGAGGGAGTTTTTTGTAATCGCAATAGGTTGGTGCAAGCCAATTGCTTAAACAGATTAAGCTGACTCTTTGTAATGCACTTACTAGGAACCGTTTGAAGGTGTCTCCACGTTCTTCGCCTAGGGTTTGTAAAGTAAGAGTCGTAATTGCTAATGCGTCAGTCGGCTTACGTTATCTATATCCCTACCATATAGATTAGCAGCATCCAAGCCCTGAACCGCAAGCATTTAGGATGATTTAAGATTGTGCTCGCCCGTTTGCAGGATCAGGGCGTAACCCTTGCGCGCGCTTGTACACAAAAGGCATGGGGCGGGCTTGCATTTTGCGGGTTAGCTTTTTATAGTAAGGCATCCCTCTTGTTTAATCAGCACCCGTGTGTCGGGGTGGCGGAATGGTAGACGCGCACGTTTGAGGGGCGTGTGGAGTAATCCGTAGGGGTTCAAGTCCCCTCCTCGACATTTTTTAGAGCGCTTAAGCGTCTCGCTGCGCTCGGGGCTTAAGCTCAAGAATTCAAACGCGCTCAAGCGTCTCGCTGCGCACGGAGCATAAGCTCAAGAATTCAAACGCGCTCAAGCGTCTCGCTGCGCACCGATGGGCTTCAAGCAGATCTGCTTAAGTTGGCTTCTGAGCAAGTTGGATTCTGAGAGCGTTTCGTTAAGTGCGCCTTTAATCCGCTTAATCCGCGTGTCGCACAAGCTAAATATCAGAGTGAGCCGGTTTGCGTCGTAAAAAGAGGTGCATCTTGTAATGCCAAACTTGGTGTTGCTTTGTATGCGATTTGTGAAGATTATGAACAAACCTCTAGCCGACAACGCTCAGGCTTAGGTACTATAAGCCAAAATCCTGAGCGAGGCTGTTGCACCAAAATAATTTGATCCTAAGCGTAGTGCGAACCGTTTGCGTGCGAGTTTGGTTTTGACCAAGCGATGAACGTTTTTCTGTTTTTTGCTCATCTTCATGCTTAAGTCTGGATTGACTTGCTCCAGTTGATTTGCTCTAGCCCGTTGCCTTTTTGGACGTTAGCTACATGATCCAAACCACTATGCCCGATCCCAAACCTTCCGAAACCGTTGCCCTCCAATCTACAGAAACGCAAGGCTCAGTCGACGCCAAATCGGTGAAGCCTTCGGTTAGCGCCGATAAAGCAGTCGCAAAGGCGCCCGCCACCAAAGACCAACCGGTTGATCCCAACGCCAAGACGGGCCGCGTGATAGTTGTCACCTCGGGTAAAGGCGGGGTGGGTAAAACCACCACCACGGCAAACATTGGCACCGGGCTTGCCAAACTGGGCTACAAAGTGGTGCTAGTGGATACTGATATCGGTCTGCGCAACCTGGACATCTTGATGGGGCTCGAAAACCGGATTGTCTACAATATTGTAGATGTGGTAGAGGGGCGCTGTAAAATGCAGCAGGCGCTGGTTAAAGACAAGCGGTTCCCGAATTTGCAACTGCTAGCTGCGGCGCAAACCCGCGATAAAAGCGCGGTCAACGAAGAGCAGATGCGTCAGGTCTGCGATGAGCTTAAAGCCCAGGTTGATTTTGTATTGCTGGATTGCCCCGCAGGGATTGAGCAAGGGTTTATGAATGCTACCAGCGGTGCCTCAGAGGCGATTGTGGTCTGCACGCCCGAAATGTCTGCGGTGCGCGACGCCGACCGGATTATCGGGTTGCTCGAAGCGCGTGAAGAGATTAAAAACCATAAACTGATTCTGAACCGGTTGCGCCCCAATTTAATTCGCAGCAACGACATGATGGACGTGGATGATGTGCTGGATATTCTCAACGTTAAGCTGCTGGGCGTCATCCCCGAAGATCGCGATATTATCGTGAGCACCAACCGCGGCGAGCCGATTGTCATGGTCGAAGAATCGCTTGCGGGGCAAGCCTATACCAATATTGCGCGGCGCGTTGCCGGTGAGGACGTGCCCTTGCTTGATTTAAACCAGCCTTTAACCTTGATGGAAAAAGTTAAACAGTTTTTTACTGGCAAGCGTGCGGGCTAGAAGGGGACTTTTACACCATGGCTTCGATAACATCCCCCAATAACGCCGATAAATCCGAGCCCACGCAAAATAGCAATGGGCCGCTGGGCTGGCTGGTACGGTTTCTGAATCTTGATGCTTCAACAAGCTCTGGCCGGGCCATTGGCCTAGGGCTTGCCAAAAAGGACCCGCGCGCGACCGCAGGGGAGGATGCCCGCTCGCACGCGGTGAATCGCCTGAAGCTGGTTTTAATGCACGATCGGACGCAAATTTCGCCGGATACCCTGGCCCAGATGCGTGATGAGCTGGTTCAGGTTATCTCAAAATACGTAGAAATCGACACCGAAGCGCTAGAGCTTAACTTTGAAGGCGATTCCAACACCATCGCCTTAATGGCGAACATTCCGGTGCTCCGGGGTAAAAATGTGGTTGTCGCAGCGTCTTAGCGCGGGTAAAGGCTTGTTTTTTATGCAAAAACGGTTTGCAGTCTCTCGTTGGGTATTTTTCGGCTCTGTGTTCGCATTACTCTTTGCGCTAACGCTCTGGCCCGCTACCTTTGCCGACACGCCTGCCAGCGACGTGACGACGCGAGAGGGCACTGTTGCCGCTTTAACCGAGATGGCCTCGTTCGAGGTCGTGCCTTGGCATCAGGTGTTTGGAACGCAGCGCTTGCGCGTTTTGCCCGAGGTTGTCGCGCATTTGCAGACGGCTTTAAACAGCCAAGAAATTTTGCCGGTTGCCTCGCCGGCGCAAGCGCAATTACACGTGCGCTGCATTGATACCTCTAAAGCCAAGCGAGGGCCTGTAACTGATGCTTGCAAGCAGATTGAAGCCTTTGTGACGACGCAGACCGTTGTGCCGTCCGCTAATCCTGGCGGGGGGCAAAAAACGGTGAATCGCGTTATTTGGCAAACCCACGCCGATATGTTTGCGCTTAACGGTCCTTGGTTTATGAATATTGCCAAAGATTCGCGTCAGATTGCGCAACAGATCATTGATCAGCTGGTGGCTGATTATACCGCCGCAAACGAAGCGCCGTTGTAACATTGTTTCGCCCGCATTCTGCCTGCGCAATGCTGCGTTGTCGGTATACTTAAATTATGCGACGCTTACCGGCTTTTTTATGGCGCGTTTTAGGCATCGTACTTTTAATGTACGGCTTTTACGGCACGTTTTTTGTTTGTAGGCTTCCCTTAAAGGCCTATGCCGTGGGTATCTGGGATGGTGCCTGGACGGATGCGCAATCTGGCGTTGAGGGTGAGCTTTACGACCCTGGTAGAACCGACGGGGAATCTGGCTTAAAGCCGGATGATGCTCCAAAATCGTTTCATATACCGCCGCCGCGCCGTTGGGATCAAGTTGATTTAGACGAACCCAGCGATTATAAGGGCGAGGCCTACACGCCTTATGCGCGTTTACGCTTGATGCAGCCCTTGCAGGCGCAAACCATGGGCGGGCGGGTGCTTCGGCTTTCGCCAGGGTATTATCTGGTGAAAGCTGCGGCCCTCTACCCCGGCAATATCGATCCCAACGGGGTGCTGATTCAATCGGTGCCGATTGGCCAACAGCTTCAACCAGATACAGGTCTCAACCCAGGTGCTAATACCGACTTAGTCTATGTATCCGGCCAATCTGGGGCCACAATCGCGGGCCATGGCTTAATTGAGCAACCGATGACACTACCGTCTTTAGCCCAGCCTGTGTCGCCCCAAATTGTATCGCCGCCTTCGCCAGTGCTTGCGCCTGCCTTTTCTGGTGGGACTCGTGCGCCGGTAGCAACTTTGCAAACGGCTGTCCCTGCTCAGCAAAGTGCTGCTGCCTCGGGCGAAAACACGAACACGACTACTCAGCCGCAGGACCCCAAGGCAGCCCTGCCTCGGTATCTGCTGATTAAGCAAACAGGCAAGGTCTTGGCGATTATTCCGCTGAGTCAGGTTGCGCGTAATACGCATCCAAAAAAAATGCGTCCTAGGCATCCGCAAATCTCGGTGCAAACTTATGTTGCGGCCAGTGGCGAAGGCGTGCAAGGGATGCCAGCTAATCAAGGTCGGCTAAGTACGGTGTTGCAGTACGAAGACCGAGACTGGCTGGCCAGCGCCCAGTTCTAGCGCCGCTGCTTGAGTACATTTTGACAGATTAATGCCAGCGCTAAATTTAGCCCAGAGCAATTTATCTCAAGGCAACCCGGTTCAGTGCTTTGCGCTTGCGGCCAAGCCAGACGAGATTTGCTATAATCAAGTCATGATTCTTGATGCGTTTAGTGAGCAATTAAAGCAAAAATTTCCGGGAGTCCTTTCGTCAGAGGGTTTTGCTGCAAATGCAGCCAATTCAGCCGGTGTTGTTAAGTATTCAGCCACTGCGATTTTATGCCAGTGGTTGCTGGATGCGCTTTTAAGCCCGCCAACTAGCAACATTATTCGTGTGATCCATGCTGAAATTGGTTGGCGCGCGGACGCACACATGCTGGATGCAACGGTACTTGCCGAGGATGCGTCGTCTATCGAAGGGGCCGAGGCGTTATCGGTGGGGTTTTACGGTAAATCGGTCTCTGGGCGTAAGCTGCTTAAAACGTTATGGCACTATGCGCAAAGTTACGATCATTGGCAGTTTAGGCGCTGGCTGCACGAGGTTCGGCCCTCCGACTTTGCGGCGTTTAAATGAATCTTCTTTTGCCCGCACAAGGTTGTTCATGCGGCGCTGTGTCGGTTTGCAGAGATTCAAGTTGCGCTAGCGCACACGGTTTCGTCTATCGTTTGATTGTCCAGGTAGTTGCTTGGCTATACAGAAAAAGAAAA
>JAYKHY010000053.1:0-8198 GCA_035285025.1 Vampirovibrionales bacterium
CTCATTAGCTGGCTTGCGGTTAAGCTAAAACTGGCCGATTTGCCCGCCGGCGTTACCTGGCTTCAGTTATACGGTGCAGCGTGCGTGGCCGCGATTGGCTTTACCATGGCGTTGTTTGTCACCAATCTGGCGTATGCCAAATTCCCGGAATTTTTACTGGAGGCCAAACTCGGCGTTTTAGTAGGCTCGTTGCTGGCGGCCGTGTGGGGCTACTGTATTTTAATGCTCGCCAGCACCCGCAGCCCCCACACCGAAGCCGATCAACATTAATGCAATAACTTGCTCGTTTAGGGACACACTACGCAGCGATTCGCGACAAGCTTAGCAAATAAATTGTATTCTTGAGCATTTAGCCGTCACCAAAACCTGATTTACGCTAGAATAGCAATTGAGATTTGTGGTGTGCCTTCCTGATTTTAGTGTATTATCAACTCGTTTGATTTGTCGGGTTCGAGCAAACGCATGCTACAGATAAGCTTTTAGGCAATTTAGCGCCTCTTTAACATTGTCTTTCAGGCCTTTAAGCGCTCGTTTTTTTAGCAGCAGTATTGTTTTTTTCCAAATTTAGGGATATTCGAGCTTCACTATGCCCGCATTTGGTTCAAATTTTGGCGCCGCCGCGCAAACCTCGCTGCCTGCTCCGTTGCAGCAAGGCAAATTCTACACGCAATACTGCGCTGGATTTTCGTTTTTAGATGAAAAAGCGTATGCCGATGCCAGTGCGCAACAACGCGGCCAAACGCGCGTAGCCTCAGACATGTATGCTGCAGCGCAAAACCAGACTTTTCAGCAGATGGAAACCTTGCTGCGCCAGCGACTTTATGCCGCGCAGACCATGCAAAACGCCCAAACCACGCCAACAACGGGCTTTAACGCAATCACCTGGCTCTTGAGCATGCCAGGCAATGTATTTTACCGCACCGGGCAATCCCTGCAAAATTCGTTGCAATCGTTTGCGCGCGCAAACGGCGTGGGCACAAATGCCCAGCGCGCCATGCGCCCCGGCGAAGGGTTTCTGTGGATTCCGGCGATGCTGGCGCACACGTTAGCCAATGTTTTAAGTTACTTTTTTAACCGCCGCACGGGCGATGCCGTAGATAAAGACGCGCTTCGGCAACGAGACCTCGAGGATTTTCCGGTGAGCGATTTATTTACGCGCAGACCCGTAGAATCTTCGGGCGGCACGCTGTTGCGCCAGGGCAAACAATAAGCCCTGCAAGCTGCACTGTTTTGCTGGGCCTGCTACTTTCAAAAAGTTACTTTGCGCGATTACTCGGCAGGCGGACGAGTTGGCCCAAGCCGATGCTGCACGCGCGATACCAGATAACGCCCCTCGGGAATTTTGAGCGCCCAAGCGCTGAGCGCATAAACACCAAACCCCGTAAACACGCTTAGGCTCATAACGCCAATCGCGGGTAACAGCGGCAACGCTGCAAAGTTAAACACGCTGTTTATCGCAAGCATACTGCCCGCCATGGCCAGCCCAGCTAGCGTAAGCTGCCCCAGGTTACTCATTAACGCATAAATGCCCAAGCCTTTAACAAACTTACGAGACAACCACGACAGCGCAACCAAATTGATCGCAGTAGCCAGCACCGTTGCAAGGCAAATGCCGCCCACGCCCAGAACGCTTGCGAACTGGGGCATCCATTTAGGTAGTAGTACAATAAACAGCGCGTTAAACACCAGCTTTAACACAATGCCCTGCAGCGTAATCCAAAACGGCGTCTGCGCATCATCAAACGCGTAAAACACACGCGTCATGGCGTCTCGGGCAAAATAAGCGGGCATTAAAAAAACCAGCCAACCCAGCGCCTGGCTCACCAATTGCGTATCGTGCGCGTTAAACGCGCCATGTTCAAACACCAGCCGAATCAGAGACTCGCCGTACATGAGCAAAATCACGATTAACGGCGTACTGAGCAGCAGTAAGGCATTAACGCCTAATTTATAATCGCGCGCTACCTGCTCGGGTTGCCCTGCCGCCACCGCCTGCGTAAATCTCGGAAACACCGGCACTAAAAACGCCGTTTGCATTACGCCTATGGGTAACTGAATCAGCCGGTTTGCCATAACAACCGCCGTCCAGGCCCCCAACGGTAACAATGCGGCAAACATTAAATCCAGCATAATGCCCAACTGCCCCAAGGCACTGGTGGCCAGGGCCGGCGTCAGGATGCGATTCATCTGCGCGAGCTCGGGCTTAACTGCAGTTACATTAAGCGATACCCCCCGAAAATACCCGTGCTTCCACAACTGCGGCAATTGCATGGCAAACTGAAGCAGGCTACCCAGCACCGTGCCAAACGCCAACCAGTAGCCGGTCGTGTCTGAGCTTATCGCGGGCAGCGCCCACAATATGGCAATCATCACCAGGCTTTGCGCGGCAGGCGAGAGCGACGGCCAGAAAAAGTGCTGATACGTATTTTGCAGGCCCAGCGCGAGCCCCACCACGCCGCCAATGGCAATCACGGGCCACATGAGTGCCAACTGATGGCTGGCTGCAGCAATTAAACGCTCGTTTTGACTGCCCTGCAAAAAGAGCCGCGTGATGGGTGTGGCCTGCCAAGCGATGAGCAACGCTACCGCGGTAAACACCAGCAGCGTAAGCGTGACCACTACGTTCGCCAATTGTCGTGCCTTCTGCTCGTTATGCTCGGCCTGCGGTCCGCTTGCAGCCAGCAACTTGGTGAACACCGCCACTACCGCCGAATGAAACGGCCCGCCGACCCCACCCAATAAAATCAGCGCAAACGAGGGGAGCTGAACCGCCGTAAAGTATGCATCGGTGGCAAGCGAGGCGCCGTACGCGCGCATGATGGCCCAGTCTCGCAGGGCACCAAGCAGCTTGCTTGCCAGCGTGACGCCCGCCACGGTGCCCGCGGCCTTAAAAAACGATTTTTTCGCGGGAATCATAATGCTTTTCAAAAGCAAGTGGCAAAAAATTAACTTGATTTATCGAATTATTAACCAATCTATTTTTCTCATTTTAAAAATGAGCCGTTTAGATGAGCACTGCAGCTATTATGCCTGATGATCGCTAACTGGCAAAAGCTTTCTAAATAAGGGCGTGGGGCAATGGGGGGGGGGATTAACATCCTGAGGCGAACGCCTTTCCCTCCTTGGAGCTCCCTCCCTGAGCTAAATTGAGCCTCTAGCCAAATTGACGCTCATCGGAGCAACTTTAGTCAAATACACAAAAGCCGCAGTTTAACTTAACGCGTAAAACGAAATCGCAATCATATAAACTGAATGCTGATTACCTGAGGCCTTATTAAGCAACAAAGATTACTTTCTGGGATTACCTTCTGGGATTACCTTCTGGGATTACTTTCTGGGATTTGTGGCCCAGTGCAGCTTTTGGTGCAACACGTTAAAAAACCCGTAATCCGGCGGCGCATCAAAGGTCACCAGCGGTAAATGCGCCTGCGCCATCGAAACCACAACCGATTCTTGCGCGGCCAATACACCGGCATCCTGCCCGTCAACCGCAATCACCACACGCCCCTCGGGCGATTTTGGGACAGATTCAACCCGCACCCTTAACCGGCTCGACACCACAATGGGCTTTGCAGTAAAACTATGCGGGCAAATCGGCGTAATCGCCATCGCCTCTACGTTTGGCGCAATAATCGGGCCGCCCGCAGCAAGCGTGTAGGCCGTAGACCCCGTGGGCGAAGCAATAATCAAGCCATCGGCATCGGTACGCGCAATAAACTGGTCATCGATGTACAAATTAAGCTGCGCCAACTGGCTTGGGTTGGTATTTTTAATCACCACATCGTTCACCGCGTGCAGTAACGGCGGCGGCTGCTCCTGCCCGGAATGATTCTGAAGCTGAAGCTGCAACATGGCCCGATGCTCCAGGCTAAACGCCCCGCTCAGCAATCGTGGAATCGCCTCGGCCAGGCGCTTAAACTCGATACGCGTTAAAAATCCCAAATGCCCTGTGTTCACGCCCACCATAGGCACCGGCCGCGAAGCAAACTGCGCCATGCACTGCGCCATGCGCAACAGCGTGCCATCGCCGCCTAAAACAAGCAACAAACTATTGCGCTCCGCACCTGGCGCATCCAAATGGGCGGGCCAGCGCGGACACGCCTCGGGATGCGTCGTTACAACCTCAAAACTTACGCCATGTTGGCTCAGCAAGGCTTGCGTCTCTTTAAGCGCCTGCCCTTGCGCATCGGCAAGCGGATTATGCACAACCACCACATTGGAAATCATGATGACACCCTAACTATCGCCAAACTTGTATTACGCCTTAAAAAGAGCAGCATGGCAAAATCTGCAGCGGCGTAATTTGTTTATTATGCCATAGCCCGGCCTCATCGATTCGGTTGAAGTTTTTACCCATCCATCCGATGCCTGATTAAGCATCCCTGCTCACGGCTCATCTCATCTGGCCATCTGGCCATGTAGGCATGGTGCAAGGCTTTACTTAAACACATGGCCCACGATTATGTCACTGTTCAGTAAGTTTTTTCCCAAAAAGCAAGCCAGCACTAAAAAACTGGCCAAACAAGGTCAGATTCATTACCCGATTTCGCTCATTAAACCCATCCCCGCCGCTGGCGCTTACGCCAGTGCCAATGCATTGCAACCCGAAGCCTCCTCGCAGTGGCAATCCGCAGACGAATGGAACAGCAGCCTCAACGGCCTTTCTGGCGATGACCTGTTCCTGGATCGCTCCACGCAACAGGACGATTACCCAACGTTTGGCCTAACCAACAAGGAAGACGCAACGCTGGAGCTTACGGTTGGGAATCAAAACAGCAGCAATCCCTTTGAAGAAAGGTTTTACGCCTCGGATGCCGATTGGCAAGACCAAAAAATAGGCGCTCAAGACACCACTGCCGCGCTCAACAGTTTTTCGGAACTGCCTGAATTTGCAGATAGCCCGCAAGCAGACCTTTTTCAGGCGCAAGACACCGAAAATTACGAAAACACTGCGGTGATGCAAGCTGACGCAACAGCGTTGGACAATCAGGCCCCCGAAACGCAGCCTGAGTCCTTGACTGAAGCAATGAACCTAGACACTACGCAGGTAAAGCATAATGAGACGGCTAAATCATTAGAAAATACGCTGGAAGCCGCCACTGCAAAGCTGGAGGCCATTAACGCGCAGCCCATGCCGTGGGCCAGCCAAGAGAACGCGGAATTAGATGCCTTACTAACCCATACCCCACCCAACTATCTTAGCGAGAATCGCAACAGCGATGATCTGTTTAATCTTGCCAATAATTACCAGTTTTTAGATAAAGGGCAAGAAAGCTTTTACGACATGCTGACCCAAAGCGCGTCAAAAGAAGCCGCCGAGGCCCTGGCGTTAGAACCAAGCAAACCCGAGAATGCGTCTAACGAAGAACCAGCAGCAGTCAGCACCTTAAGCCGGCTACAATCAACCTTGGCCGAAGTTGAGGCCGCCCTGAGCGCAACCTCGGAAGGGGTTGCAAGCCCGACAGACACCACTGCGCCAAATAGCGACGATGATGCCTTTATTGATCTTGATGCGCAAACCGCACAAGCTACACAAACAGCGCAAAATACACGGGCAAGCAGCGCCGGCATCGATGATGACATTCGGGATACGCTTAAAAACACAAACGCAATGCCAGATAAGCTCATCAATGACGCCTTGATGCCTTCGGGCAATTGGTTTGACCCACTTAAAGGCGTCTAATCAAAAAAATCGCTAGGACACCACTGCTGTCGTGCTGGTAAGCGCCAGATCTGCGTTTGCGCTCGCCGCCGCCATAAACGAGGCGAATAACGGGTGGGCGCGGTCTGGGCGGGATTTAAATTCCGGGTGGAATTGCGTGGCCAAAAACCACGGATGAACCGCCTGAGGCAGCTCTACGATCTCAACCAGTTGCCGGTCTGGCGACATGCCCGAAATCACCAGCCCACTCTGAACCAGCGCCTCGCGGTAGTCGTTGTTAAATTCAAACCTGTGCCGGTGGCGCTCCATCACCACATCGGCCCCGTAAGCCTGCTGCGCAAGGCTGCCCCCAGACAGATGACACGGGTATAGCCCCAAACGCATCGTCCCACCCTTATGGGTGAGCTTGCGCTGGCTATCCATAAGCGCAATGACGGGGTGGAGGGTCTCTTCTTCAAATTCGGTGCTATTGGCCAACGGAAGCCCCGCCACGTGGCGTGCGTACTCAATCGTGGCGCATTGCAAGCCCATGCATAGCCCTAAAAACGGCAGTTTTTTCTCGCGCGCATATTTAATGGCCTGTATTTTACCCTCGACGCCGCGGTAACCGAACCCACCCGGAATCACCAACCCGCAAACGCCGGCTAGTTCTTGCTCGGTTGCCTGCTCATTTTTGCAGTGCTCTGTGTCAATCCAGGCAATTTTAACCTCGGCACCGTGCTGCGCAGCGCCGTGCTTTAAAGCCTCAATCACCGACAAATAGGCATCCGAAAGCTCGGTGTATTTTCCGGCAATCGCCACGCGCAAGGTTTTCGCCGGGCGCTTTAAGCCATCAACCAGCGCTTGCCAGTTCGTTAATTCTGGTGCTTTCTGGGCAACATCGTGCATGCCCAGCTTCTCGAGTACCCGAATCGCAAGCCCTTCAGACTCAAGCGCGAGCGGCACCTCGTACAAAATCGCCTGATCACGGCACTGAATCACCGCCTCGGGATCGACGTTGGTAAATTGCGCGAGTTTTAACGCCTCGTTTTTCGAGACGGGCTGCTCGGTACGGCACACCAGCACATCGGGCTGAATCCCGATGCTGCGCAGGGTGTTCACGCTATGTTGCGAGGGTTTGGTTTTGAGCTCTCCAGAAGTCTTGAGATACGGCAACAGCGTCACGTGCACCATGCACGTATTTTTAAAGCCTACATCGTACCTAAACTGACGAATGGCCTCTAAAAACGGCAGGCCCTCGATGTCGCCTACCGTGCCGCCCACTTCGCAAATCATCACGTCCGGTGCCGTGGCGTGCGCCGCTTCGGTAATGCGCGCCTTAATCTCATCCGTCACGTGCGGAATCACCTGCACCGTCGCGCCCAGGTAATCGCCCTTGCGTTCTTTGGCAATCACGCTTTGGTAAATCCGGCCCGCCGTCACGTTATTCAGGCGGCTTAGATTGGTGTCCATAAAGCGCTCGTAATGACCCAAATCCAAGTCGGTTTCAGCGCCATCGTCAGTCACAAACACCTCGCCATGCTGGTAGGGGTTCATCGTCCCCGGATCGACGTTAATATACGGGTCGAATTTAAGCACGGTGGCGGTATACCCGCGGGCCTTGAGCAACCGGCCAAGCGATGCCGCTACGATGCCCTTACCCAGCGAGCTAACGACGCCGCCGGTTACAAAAACAAATTTAGTATGGGTCATAGAATTATCTTGCTTTTAATTCGCGTAATGTCTGTAAAAGAAGTTTTGCTGTTAAACGGTAGCCAGAAGCCTCGGTAGCAAAAGTTTTAATTAAGTAATCTTGCACTGATTTAGAATACGTTGTACGACCTTGCCCAGTGAGTTTTCTCAAGAATTTTATAAGTCGAGGAGCCGATTGATACGATTGAACTACCTTTTTTTGCATTTGAGCCTGATTTGCAGCCTTACGTAACTTTAATAGCTCTATATAGTGCTGGCCAAATTTACTTTCTCGTTCCCTTCGCGTAAATAACGGCCGGAACAGCGAGCGTTCAAGAAGCGGATCCATCTTTTAATTCTCCAAAATGCGGGGCACCACAAACGCCCCGTCTTCAATACCCTCAAAGCCATCGGTCATCGTTGCGCGGTTGGCCAACAATTGTTCACGGCTGTAAGGCGTTAACGCAGCGTCTTCGCGCAGGGTATCGGTGCCAGCAATCACCACGGCATCTTGCGCGCGGTCATACCCTTCAATCGGGCTAAAATCAGCCTGATTCAGCAAGTCTACATAATCCAGAATCGCGCTAAGCTCTTGCGAAAACTTGGCCACTTCGGCCTCGGTAATCTCTAGGCTAGCCAACTTGGCCACGCTCCGTACGGTTTGCTCGTCAATTTTCATAAGTAAAGGGTGCCGTCCAATGAGTTAAATGCAGTGCTTTTTAAAATTTTAAAGAGGCCATTCAGCGGATAATAAAATCGATACTATTCTGGCAAAGAGTCACTCAAAACGCCAGTGCAGACAATCCAGGATAGTGGGTCAGTTTGGCTCGGGGAGGGAGCGCGAGGGAGGGAACGGCCCTCGCTT
>JAYKHY010000054.1:0-9037 GCA_035285025.1 Vampirovibrionales bacterium
GCTCAAATACGACACTATTTAGCACGGTGCAAGCGAAAGAGCTTTTGCTATTCAAAATCCCTTGAAATGCTCAAACTGAGTTTGGCCTTGCTATTTCAAAAACTCTCATTTGCTTAGCAATGCCAAATCGTTTAACACGCAACGCCATCAAAAAAAGTCCGGCTTACCATCGCTTTGCATTATTTTGGTAGCGCGTGAGTCGTATATTTAAAGAATGACAGGACGAATCATACCCGTCATAATAAAGTTATGACTTACACACTTGACCTTTCCGCCGAGAACCCCTGGGGCCTCTCAGAAGCCCAAAAAATGATTCAGGACATGGTGGCCGATTACGCCGCCGGGCCCGTGGCCGAGCGCGCCAAAAGCATCGACGCCGAGCAACGGTTCCCGACCGAAACGTTTGCCGAAATGGCCGATATGGGTCTGCTAGGGCTAGTGATTCCGGAGCAATACGGCGGCGGCGGGGCCGATTACCTGAGTTACTGCCTGGCGATTGAAGCGCTCGCACGCGTTTGCGCCTCGACAGCACTCGGATTGGCCGCGCATACCTCGTTAGTGTGTTTACCCATTACCTTGTTTGGCAACGAAGCTCAAAAACAGGCGTATTTACCCCGTTTGGCCAGCGGCGAGGCCATTGGCGCGTACGGCCTAACCGAACCTAACGCCGGCAGCGATGCGGGCGGTACGCAAACCGTTGCCAGCAGAGATGGCGATCATTACGTGCTGAACGGCAGCAAAATTTTTATCACTAATGCCAACGTAGCCCAGATTTACGTGGCCACAGCGCGTACCAGTCAAGCCGAATCGGACCTTAAAACCACGCGCGGCATTAGCGCGTTTGTGTTTGAGCGCGATACCCCAGGATTCAGTTTGGGCAGCAAAGACGAAAAACTGGGCATGCGCGGCTCGGATTGGGGCACGCTGAATTTTGACAACGCGCGGATCCCGGCGCAAAACTTGCTGGGCGACGAGGGGCAAGGGTTTAAGTATTTTATGCAAACCCTCGATAGCGGCCGAATCTCGATTGGCGCGCTGGCGTTGGGCATTGCGCAGGCTTGCCTGGATGCCAGTCTCAAGTATTCAAAAGAGCGTCAGCAGTTTGGCAAGCCTATCGCAGAATTTCAGGCCATCCAGTTTATGCTGGCCGATATGGCCACCGAAATCGCGGCTGCCCGGCATCTGGTGTATCACGCAGCAAGGTTGCGTATGGCGGGTGCCGCATTTGGCCAAGCCGCCAGCATGGCCAAGCTCTACGCGTCCGAAGCCGCGATGCGGGCGGCCACCAATGCGGTGCAAATCCACGGCGGATATGGTTACACCAAGGATTTTCCGGTGGAGCGGTACTTCCGCGACGCCAAACTGTGCGAGATTGGCGAAGGCACCAGCGAAATCCAGCGCATGGTGATTGCCCGAGGGTTGCTCAAAGGCAGCTAGCACAGCTAAGGCTTTTTGAATACGCTGGCGATTTTGCCCAAAAGACCCACTGCACTGGTTAGACCAACGGCAATACCAATAGAAGCACCTAAACCAAGGCATGCTTCTGTTCGTTTAACGTCAAACATGGGGTTTTCAGTATTTTGTCCAGTTTGTTTTTGATACCAAAAATCCGAAATTTGCTTTGCTGGCTTCGCCATCAACTCAAACACGTCCGCACCACCCTCTTTTTTTAACGTCTTATGGATAGTCGCCGCGCAATATAACATCGCAGGTAAGTGCTTTAGCGGACCAGGCAAGTAACGAAACGCCAGAACAGAGGCTGTAGATCCTGTAACAGCCGATCCAACCTTTGCAACCACATTGACTCTATTAGCAATGTTTTTGGCAATTTTGTGTCGTTTTAATGTATCCTGGCTAGGCGCTATATCCAAGCCATTAACATGCTTTAAACGCCCATTTTCCCAGTTTGGGAAAGCCCTGTTAAAGCGCTCATAAGATGTAGTTATACCCGGTTTTTCACCTTGGATAATGCCTACAGTGTAACCATCATAGTCTTTAATACCTTGCCGAATTTTTTCTGGATTATGTAATCTCTTTGCAGAAACGGGATAAGCATCAGGCTTAAGCTTCTCTATGGCAGAATCTTTAAGCGCTTTTGCCTGAGCATTTATAGAGTCAATTTTTTGTATCTCTTCACTGCTCTTTGGCATTAAAGACAGTTTGGCTTTGCTAGCCAGTTCTTCTAAATGTAAACCCTGCTCGTACTGAGCACTTGCATAATTAGTTTGATACCGAAAATTTTCCATTTCCAGACGAACTTCTTGGGAAAAAGCTTCAGCCATGGCTTCTTCTTCTTGACTATTCGGCAGAGATATTTTTTTTGCAGCTAATGAGCCAGGTTTTGGTGCGTTGAACCCACGTTGTTGTAAAACCCGTCTCTCTTCATCTGCATCGCTCCACGCATGAAATAATTCGTGCAATAAAACGCCTAGGCTACCCTTTTGCCCTTGAGCAAGGTTAAGCGTATTTTTATCAGACTCAACATAACCTGCAATACCATTTTTGTTATCATTGGCTACAATATTGATTTGGTATCCATGATCAATAATGGTATCAACCATCTTACCAACGACCGGATGAAACCGAATCTGCTCCAGATTGCTTTGAACCCATTTCGCTTCTGAGGTAGGGCCATTAATTTTGATGGGTTTAAATTCAAGTCTTTTTTTTCGGCCCTCTGCGCGAAGTTTTTGAATCAGCGGATCGTTTTGCAAGAGTGTGTTTGGCGTACCATTTAAATTATTTGCTACCATATTGGTCACCCCAACCAGTTTCAATGTTTAAGATTGCGCCCACAAAAAATAAAATCTTAATTATTTAAAAACAATTTAAAGCGTTTTTGTGCGCTATTTTTGTAATAAATATAAACCTCACGAATTTAATAAGGCTTTCTAATATGGCTCACCACATTCTTTTACTCCCCGGCGACGGGATTGGCCCCGAAATCACCGCCCAGGCCGTCAAGGTCCTCAACGCCATCGCAGAGCGCTTTAAACTGACCTTCACGTACGACGAAGCCCCCATCGGCGGCGCAGGCATTGCAGCCTCGGGCGTGCCTTTGCCGGACGATACCCGCGATAAAGCCCTCAAGGCCGACGCCGTTTTTCTGGGCGCCGTGGGCGACTACAAGTACGACGATATTGACCCCAAATTACGCCCCGAGCAGGGCCTGTTACAAGTACGTCAGGCGTTGGGCGTATATGCCAACCTGCGACCGGTTTCGGGCTATAAAGCGCTGACGCACACCAGCACACTTAAACCCGAGGTCATTGACGGCATTGATTTGCTGGTCGTCCGCGAACTCACCGGCGGCTTATACTTTGGACAGCCCCGGGGTATTGAGCTGAACGCGCAAGGCGTTGAGCGGGGATTCGACACCATGGAATACACCCGCCCCGAAATCGAGCGCATCGCGCACGTGGCGTTCAAGGCCGCGCAAGGCCGCAAAAAGCAGCTCTGCTCGGTTGATAAAGCCAACGTCCTTAAAACCAGTCAGCTCTGGCGGCAAGTCGTTACCGAAATTGGCGAACAGCACTACCCGGACGTTTCGCTCAGCCATATGTACGTCGATAACGCTGCGATGCAGCTGATTCGCAGCCCCAAACAGTTTGACGTGATGCTGACCGAAAACACGTTTGGCGATATCTTGTCCGACGAAGCGAGCATGCTGACCGGCAGCCTGGGCATGTTAGCCAGCGCCAGCCTTGGCGACGGCAGTAAGCCGTTTTTGTACGAACCGTCTCACGGGTCTGCGCCCAAGTACGCGGGCCTGAATAAAGTCAACCCGATTGCCACGATTGTCTCTGCCGCGCTGATGCTGCGCCATAGCTTTAACCTGCCCGAGGCCGCCAACGCCATTGAGCAGGCCATTGCCCAGGTGCTAGCCGACGGGTTGCGCACCTACGACATTATGAACGACGGCGAGCCGGGGCTCAAACTCGTGGGCACTGCCGAAATGGGCTATGCTATTGCGCAGGCTGTGCTGTCTCCGGTTGCTACGCGTTAACGAGTACAGCTTCTGTTGTAACGCCCTCGGGCACACGGGCTTCGGGGAACGGATCATCGAGCTGCATCCAAGCGCAGGTGTCATCGGCCAACTCGGCCTCGCTGAGCAGGCACGCCTCCAGACGCGCCCGCAGCCAGGCTTCGTCCATATCTTGCCCAATAAACACCAGCTCCTGCTTGCGGTCGCCCCAAGGGCTTTGCCAGTCCGCCAGAATCTCCTGACGCAGTTCCGGCTCCTGCGGCCACTCGGATTCTGGCGCAGCGGCCCAAAACACGGGCCCCGGCTCTATCCGGCACGCCCCGCCCGCCTGCGACCACACCATCGCGTAATCCATTCGCGTGGCGAGCCAAAAAAGCCCCTTGGAGCGCAGGACGCCCTCCCAGCCCTCATCCAGAAAATCCCGAAATTTAACCGGGTGAAACGGCCGCCGCGCCTGATACACAAAATGGCCAATGCCGTATTCTTCGCTTTCAGAAACAGACTCTCCCCGTAGCACTTTGAGCCAGCCCGGTGCCTGAGCGGCGCGCTCAAAATCAAACCGGCCCGTGTCCAGAATTTCGCGCAAATCTATAACACCAAACTGCGCATTAAGGATCTTCGCTTCTGGATTCAGGCGATTTAAAATGGCTGCCAGTTCGGCCAAGTCACCTGCTGGTAGCAGGTCGGTTTTATTCAGGACGATTACATCGCAGAATTCCACCTGATCGATCAATAAATCCACAATCGCGCGGTCATCGTCCTCGTTCAGCGCCAGGTTTTTCTCTTTAAGATCAAGCCCTTCCTGATAATCCTGCATAAAATTCAGGGCATCCACAACGGTGACCATGGTATCCAACCGTGCGACGTCAGACAGGCTTTTGCCCGTTTCGTCCGTGAACGTGAACGTTTCGGCCACGGGCATGGGCTCCGAAATACCCGTTGATTCAATCACCAGGTAATCAAACCGGCCTTCTGAGGCGAGTTTTGTAATTTCAACCAGCAAATCTTCTCGCAATGTGCAACAAATGCAGCCGTTGCTCATTTCAACCAGCTTTTCTTCGGTGCGCACCAGCTTGGCATCCACGTTTATTTCGCTCATGTCGTTAACAATCACCGCAATTTTAAGGCCATGGTCGCTGTTTAAAATGTGATTGAGTAACGTGGTTTTGCCCGCGCCCAAAAAACCGGATAAAACCGTGACAGGTAACTTGTTCGGGCGATGGGTTACGATTTGATTGCTCATGCTCAATAATCTCCAGTGCGTCTAAGGTATGAGATTTGATATCTTCTATTGCAATATTATTGCATTAGTGTAGAATAAAGCATATAGGCTGAGCCCTGTTCTGTAAAGCCTGCTGTTTTTAAGATGTTTTTTAAATAAGGACGCCCTATGTTTGACAAACTGCTCAAAAACGCGCTGGACACGGGCGCCGAAGTGATTGTGGAAACCCGTTTTTGTGGAGACGCCTTGCGGGGCCGGGTGCTGGACTTTGACGGCGAGGGGTTCACGATTTTTCATAGCGGCACGGGTGGCGGTGTGCTGTGGGCCTTTAAACTGGCCGACGTCGCCTACTGCGGGCTGATCGTGGAACGACCCGAGTTGCCTGAAGTCCTTGACGCCTTCAAGAAAGTGGTTTCGGCGGCCCAACAAGTTTCAAACACTGCCAAGCCCAAGCCCTCGGTAAATGATTCACATTAACCCCGTTTTGTCTCCTGTCTATCTCTCTCTGCTACGAAAGGCCCTCTATTTACCATGAATGCCAAACTGTTTGTCCGTAACCTGAGCTGGTCAGCCACCGAAGACGATCTTTACGATTTGTTTGGCCGCTGTGGCAACGTGGTGTCGGCCAAAATCCCCCTGCGCCGAGAAGACAGTAAGCCCCGTGGCTTTGCGTTTGTCGAAATGGGCTCTGCACAAGAGGCCGAACAGGCAATACGTCAGTGCAACGGTACCCTGCTCCATGGGCGCGATTTGGTGGTGGATTATCAGGACGAAAACCGACCCGCAGGCGGTGGGTACGGGCGATCAGGCTTTGAAAGCGCAAGCAGTGGCCCAAACAGCAAACTGTTTGTTCGTCAGGTGGCCTATAGCGTCAGCGAAGCCACGCTGGAAACTTTGTTTGCCCAGACGGCCTCGGTGCTCTCGGTTAAAATCCCCACGGACCGCGATACAGGTGCGCCCAAAGGCTTTGCCTTTGTCGAGATGGCCTCAGCGGATGACGCCCAACGCGTGATGCAATCGCTGAATGGCACCATGCTCGAAGGTAAATCGCTTTCGATTGATTATCAGGATCCCAATCGTGCCAAGCCTAGAAGCTTTGGTAGTGGCAACGGTGATTACGGCGGTGGCTACAGTCGTTCCGGCGGGGGCGGCGGCTACAACAGGCCCAGATATTAAACGACCCACCCTGAACTTTTAGAATATTTCTCGGCTTAAACCTTGGGCACATGGCATACTTGCTTTCCGAGGTTTTGCTTTGAGCGCTGAACAGTGCCCTCAGGCACACATATCTTTGCCGAGAACGGATTATCCACCTTGAGCCAAGCTCAGGCTTCGTCCCTATCCTGCCTGCTCAATCAAGCGATGACTTAAGGAACCAAAAAAAGGCGCTATGGGCAATTTACGACAGGAAAAAAGCTTGAGAGAGATACGAGAGGCTTAAGGGAGGCTTGAGGGAAGCCTAAAAACAGAGGCCTCCCTTCTGACTTACAACGAGAGAAAGCGGATCAGCATGTCAAAACAGACTATATTGTAAATTTTTATTGACAATTTGCTTAAAAAACGCACTTTTAACAAAGCCGCTGACACAAATCTGAGTACGTTTATTTTTAAGAAGCAACCACACAATTCATCTGGAAGGTGAGAGACAAGGAAACTCGCTCCTGCGAGCGAACCCCATACAACTTCGCCAGTAGTTATACCCGTTTTGGCCGATACGTCAATTCAGGGCACGTCTGGCGCTAGTTTGTTACGTCAAAAAAATCCCTTAAATACACTCCCTCCGAGGTAACCAGTCTGGTCTATGGGTCTTGCAGCAAGTCAATCGCGGTATTTATTGCTTACCGCCCGCAAAAACGATTTGGAGCTGACCGGCCAGCAGATTAACCAATCCCGGTTGCAACTGGCAAACGTTACCAACGATTTATTCAACATTGCAACCAACCTCGAGCCCGATTCGAACGAAGCAATCGAAATTCAGCTCAGAATTAACGCGCTGCAAAGCCTGGATAAAGCGCTAGAACTGCAGCTGCGCCGGGTAGACACCCAGCAGGAAGCCGTCCAGACCGAACTCGACTCTGTCAAGAAGGTCATTGATAAAAACATTGAACTTACGTTTAAAACCTTCGCTTAAGGAGCCCGAATAACGCCCTATGAGCTACAAGAACGACTCAGAAATTGTTATTTTAAACAACTACGGCAAAATGAGCGGCAACGCCAAAGCCGAAATGTTTGAAACCTACGACCGCTTGAGAGATTTAACCGTCTCTGGCCCCACAATGGGCGGCAGCGGCCTGGGCAAATTCGCCTCGTTTTTAATGAACATGTCTAAAATGTTTGGCGGCCCCAGCATTACGCCAACCCTGGGCAGCCAGGCCATCACGATTCCAGGGACTTCATACGTCGCGCCCGTTGGCGGCGGCACAGGCATTGTTCCGGGTGGGCAGGCGGCCTTTGGGCTTGCCCCGTTTTCGCAGGTGGCAGGCATTACCGGCGGCGCGGCAGGGCTCTCGTTACTGCTTGCGCGCGGCATTGGCAACCAAACCGGCTTTGATGCGCCTAATGTTGGCGGCTTTGACGGCATTGGCAGCATTGCAGGCGGGGCCGCAAGCTTAACCGGCAGCAGTGGTGTCCCGTTTGAGTCCGGGTTTGACCTGGGCGAGAACGGACTAGCAGGCGGTGTCATCGCAGGCGGGGCTGCGGGCATCGGGACGGCTGGTAGTACAGCGGCCAATTTAGGCGGCTCTGCAGCAGGGCTTGCCGCAGGCGCAGGCTACGGCCGTAACTGGGTTTTACCCGCAGCAGGCGTGGTCAGTGGTATTGGCGGCTTAATGACGACCCTTGCACCGTTCTTTGGGCCGTTTGGGCTTGCCGGTGCAGCCGCAGGGAGTGTGATGAATGGGGCCGCAGGCGCCGTGATTAACTCATTCCAACATGCGGCCAACCGCGTACTGGTTAACGCAGACACAATTTTAAGCAACAAAGTCAAAAACCTAGAAACCGTCGTCAAAATGATGGACGCCCAGCAGGACGTCCTGAAAAAAATGGTAAAAGAAAGCTACGACGGCCAGAAAAAAGCGCTAGAGAATATTTAACCCTTAGGCAGCATCTTTAAAGTAAAGCATCGGGTTTAAATGGCCTTGAGCATTTAGTGCCCCTGCCGATATAAAAACTATGCCCTCTCATCACAACACCTCTACGACTGCAGTTCCAGTTTCGATGCTTTACCAAAGTGCGGTAAGGCTATTGTTTCTGGATAAAAACCCCTTGCTACGCTTGGGGCTGGCCTTGATTGGCTGGGCTCGCGCCGTTACCGGCGCAAAAGAATCTTTTCGGCAACTCAACGCGCGGCATCAAAAACTCTCGCTGCAGTTACAGCGCATCGAGGTCGCGGTCGAACACCCTCCAGGTCGACTCGCCCACCGGTTTGACAAAATCCGTTAATTAACCTTTCGTAAGTTGGCTAAATTACAATCAGGTGATTAACGCGATGAAAGGTTGAAGCTCAAGTTCTTTATTTGAGCAGCACACTTGCCTTGACGATACCGCGTAATCCGACGCGCGTTGTCTTTAGAGGTTAGCCGCTAAGCAGACGCGTTTTTTGAAAACAAATTTTCAAAAAACGCGTCTGTTAACTTTTTTTAACACTTTAGGCGATACCTCCTCTAAAGGCTATTATCCTTATGGGTATGCCACTTGAGGGATACAAGCGCCTTATTGCACGTCTAAATTGTCATCATATCGGTTACATTCAAGATACGATATGGGCCAGACATGCTCCATGACGCCCGCATGCATGGTATTCATGGCGCATCTGTTTGCCATTATTATTT
>JAYKHY010000055.1:0-59207 GCA_035285025.1 Vampirovibrionales bacterium
CCCCCCCCCCCCGGGGGGGCCCCCCCAAAATTGTTAGCACTATACAAAGAACCTTATTGTTAAGTAAGACAAAACCATACCTGATTAAACCCTGTAAATTGGTTTAAGTGCGTCCGTAAAAATGACTTCTGGTGCTTACTTTAGAGCCTGTTTTAAAGCTGGGCCAATTTGTGGCGTTGTAAACTCAAAGCCGGTTTCTTGCAGCCTTAGCGGCAGCACGCGCGCGCTGGCCATCAAAACTTCATCGGCCATTTTGCCAAACAGTATCCGCATCCCCATAGCGGGAACCGGTGCAAACGTCGGTCTAAACAACGCTTTGCCTAGCGCCTTGGTAAATTCGCTGTTGCGCACCGGGTTGGGCGATACCATGTTAATTTGCCCGTGCAGGCTATCGGTGTGCAATACGTGCACAATCGCCCGAGCAAGGTCTTCAAGGCCAATCCAGCTCATGTATTGCTTACCCGAGGCCAGCGGACCGCCCATGCCCAGTAAAAACGGCGGCAACATTTTGGCGAGCGCTCCGCCACGTTTGCTAAGCACAATGCCAAAGCGCATTTTGGCCACACGAACGTTCTTCTCGGAGAGTGGGGTAAGCGCTGCTTCCCACGCCTGACACACGGCGCTCATAAAGCCTTTGTCAAAGCCGGGGCTACTCGTCAGGCCGGGGGCGCTGGCTTCGGTCAACAGTTCGTCTTCACGGTCGCCGTAGTAGCCAATGGCCGATGCGCACAGGAACGTTTTAACGTTCGGCGCATTTTCTGCCACAAATTCGGCCAGTTTTTGGGTTGCAGGAACCCGACTATCGCGGATTTTAGCCATCAGTTCGTCGTTCCAGCGGCCAGCGGCAATGTTTTCGCCCGCCAGATGAATAATGGCCTCAACGTCCTGAAGCGCTTTGCCCTGCAGCTCGCCGGTCTGAACGTTCCAGGCAATCAGGGCAGGATCTTCGGGTAATCTGGTGCTTCGGGTAATGCGAATGACTTTATGGCCAGATTGCTCGAGCTGTTTACGCAGCGCCGTGCCAACTAATCCTTTTGCACCCGTGACCGCAACAACCGCCATGGTTAAAATCCTCATCAAGCTGTACAGCGTGGCTAAAAACGTGAATACACAATAAAACATCTTCTGGCAGGGCGTTAGCCCCGATTGTTTGATTGTACACAAAAAGCCATGGGACCGATCGTTAAGCCCATATCGATAAGTTCATATCAAAGAAGAACATCGTGCAGAACAACTTTAAAAAAAACTAATCGCAAGCGTTTTAGGGCTTAAATCGCCTAAAATACTCGCCTAAAAAGGCTATTAACCCATCGGCAGGTTATATTGCTCGCAGGCAGGGGTGGCCTATGCGTTTACAGAAGCTCCTTGAGTACAAGATTTTGCCGTGTTGGGTATATATCTGCTACAATTTAAATAGATTCAAAGGCGTACCCTACCAGTAGGCTTTTTATAGGGTGCCGTGTCGCTTTGGCGATAAAATAGGGCTATAATTTAAGTTGATGCTAGGGTGGGGTGTGGCCGTTGCAGCTTTTTTGCTAGTTTTGTTTAACGCCAAGTATGTTTAACGGGTATGGATTGTGATTTGGTTGTTATAACACCATTAACGTTAGGCAGGGCGCAATGGCATTGTAAATCTAGAGCCAGAATCTGCGTTTTAAAGCTTGGTTTTTAAAATCTAAATCGTTGAGCTTTAGTTGTCGCGTTTTGTTTTTTAGTTGAGTTGCGTTTTTTACAAGTATAGAGCGTTATATGGGCTCATTTACCCCTCCCGAACCTTCGCCAGATGCCGCTGCGGCACACGCGGGCAACGCGTCGATGCCAGCGCCTGTGCCGACCACCGAAAACAACCCCGATGTGGCGCGCCAGCGCATGGCGATGGGTGATTTGCAGGGCCTTGCGGGCGGGGCTGCGGGCGATGCGAGCGATGACGTAACGCTGGAAAACGGCCGCCTTAAAGAAGATATTCTGTTTGATGAGTTGGCGGCGCTGATTAAAACGCAAAACCGCCAGCCTGCAGATCTTGAACTGCTGGAACTTGCGTTTGACTACGGCCGTAAAAAACACGCACACCAGCGCCGCCGCAACGGCGAAAACTACATTACGCACCCGGTTACGGTTGCAACCATTCTGGCAAAAATTCCGGCCGATACGCCCACGGTGGTGGCCGCGATTTTGCACGATGTGCTTGAAGACACCGACGGTACGCCCGCCGAAATTAAAACCCAGTTTGGCGAAGACGTGCTTAAACTGGTTGAAGGCGTGACGAAGCTGGGTAAATTTAAGTTTGATAGCGCGCAAGATGCCGAATCCGAGAACTTCCGGCGCATGTTTTTAGCCATGGCCGATGATATCCGGATTATTTTGCTTAAGCTGGCCGACCGCCTGCATAATATGCGCACTTTGCACCATTTAAAGCCCGAAAAACAACTGCGCATTGCCAAAGAAACTCTCGAAATTTTTGCGCCACTGGCAAACCGACTGGGGATGGGGAATATTCGGGCCGAATTGCAGGATCTATCCCTTAAATACCTGGACCCCGAGGCGTATATCCAGATCAAATCGCAGATCGAAGCCACCCGGCAAGAGCGCGAGGCGGTTATTGATCAGGTGAGCCAGCGCGTGGGCGAACAGTTGATGGCGGGCGGCACGCAGGCCAAAATATACGGGCGGGTCAAAAACCTGTACAGCATTTACAGCAAAATGCGGCGTCAGCAAAAAAGCCTGGAAGACGTGTTTGACATCAGCGCGCTGAGAATCATTGTCAATTCCGAAAAAGAATGCTATGAGGCCCTGGGGATTATTCACCACGCGTACACGCCCGTGCCGGGGCAGTTTAAAGACTATATCGCGATTCCCAAAAGCAATTTTTATCAGTCGTTGCACACTACTGTTATTGGCCCCAAAGGCCGCCCGCTCGAGGTACAAATCCGCACGCAGGACATGCACCGACTGGCAGAGTACGGCGTGGCTGCCCACTGGCGTTATAAAGAATCGGGCAACTCGGTGGTGGCTAATAGCGAATCCGAGCGGCAATTCTCGTGGCTCAAGCAAATGCTTGAACTGGAAGGCGATGCCGACAGCGCGCGCCAATACGTCGATAGCGTTAAGCTGGATTTATTCCAGGACGAAGTATTTGTGTTCACGCCGCGTGGCCGTGTGGTCAGCTTACCGCGCGGTGCTACGCCCATCGATTTTGCGTACCGGATTCACACCGAGGTGGGGCATACTTGCGCCGGCGCACTGGTGAATGGCAAACCGGTCAACTTAAGCTACGAGCTGCGTAACGGCGAAATCATCGAAGTGATGACCAATAAAAAGGGTCAGCCGCGACTGGATTGGATAAACCTGGCACAAACCCAGACCGCAAAATCCAGAATCCGGCAATGGTTTAAAAAGCATTACCGAGAAGAACATCAAGTGCAGGGCAAAACGCTGCTCGAGGCCGAGTTGACCCGCAACGGCTTTGATCAGGCGGTTAAATCCGGCAAGCTCGAAAAAATAGCGCAAGAACTGAACTACCAAACCCTGGATGATTTATACCTGGCCCTAGGCTATGGCGAAATCAACCTGCCACGCGTGTTGAATCGCCTTAAGCGTGAGCAAACTACCGAAAAGCACGAGCCGCTCCTGCGCCGCTTGCACTCGCAGTTGCAGCAGCATTCCGCGCAAAAAAGCCCCAGCCCGCAGCAAGCTAAAAAATCGGGCAGCGCCATCGAGGGCCTTAAAGGCATGTTGTACGCGCTGGCCAAATGCTGCAACCCGGTGCTGGGCGAGCCCATTGTGGGCATTGTCAGTCGACACCGTGGCGTTATTATTCACCGGGAAGATTGCCCGAACACGGCCAACGCCAACCCGGGCCGCATGATGATGGTGAACTGGGATAATTCTCAGCCGTTTGAGTGCAGCAGTGCGTTTGCGGTCATTCTGGAAATTATCGCCATCGATCGCATCGGCGTGCTCAAAGATATTCTTAATGAGGTGGTGAACACCAAAACCAACCTCTCCGATGCCAAAATCAAGCGCATCGATCCCGATCATACCGCCGTTATCGAAATCAGCATTGATGTTTTTGATTTGGCGCATCTGGACCGTGTCATGAGCGCGATTAAAAGCCTGCCCGATGTTTTAACGGTTAAACGCCAGCAATTCAGGGCGCGCCGGTAAGGCAGAACAAAAGTTATTGTATTAAACCGATACAATTGGTGCGCTGCTAGCACTTTAGCGCTTTGAGCCGCATTAAAAAGGTGTTAAGTGATTCTCTGTGTCTGAATGCGCTTGAGACCCCTAGATGCTGCCCATTCCTCCTCAATCTGCTTACGTGCCGCTACAGCCGCCGTTACCGCCTTATAACGCATCGTTACGTGGGCCTTTACCCCGGTTTTTGCCCGCAGCGCAGCCTCAGGTCGCATTGCCCTGGATCTCCTCGGCAGTAGTCCCCGCGCCAGTGCTTAGCGCTCTGGCTGCGCCCCCTGTTGCCCTGCTTCAAGCGCAGCAACCTGTTCAGGTTCAGGCTCCGGTTCAATCGCCGGCGCAGGCGGTCGCTTCAGTAACACCTAAAGCCAATCAGCCCCAGTCCGCTGCCGTCGTGGCCCCGCAAGCAAGCTCGAAAAACAGTGTAGACCCCAATAAACAGGTCGAAGACGTCGATTATTTTAAATCGGGCGCGGTTGGGGCAGTCTTGGGTTCGATTATTTCTTTGGGGCATAACGCCGCGTTTGGCAATACCGGCTTGATTGGCGTCCTGCGAGAAATGGCTGGGATGCCCCCTAAAAAAGACTCTGAGCAATACGTTTACCAGACCTGGGGCCCTAACGACGGACATTGCTACCGATACGAGACCAACGGTCGACACGTCAGCAAGATTTACCGCACCCCTAAAAAAGGCCTTTTAGCCGAACTTACCGAAAATTTTAGGCCTCACGCCGAAATCGAATATCCTGCTTCAGGGCTTCCATTGCCCGGGTTGGGGGGTAAGCCCAGCGATGCCCCGCCGGAGCGGTATATGATTCGGATGTTTAAAGAAAACGGCGAGTCCGTCTCAAAGCTGGTTCGGGTCTCGCCGAACGAAACTGAAATCGAGGCGTTTAGCCCGGCGCACACCCGGCAGGTATTTAAACGCGCAAATAAAGGTACCGAGTTAATGCTGCACGAGCATTACGTGCGTGAGAATGGTAAGTGGCAACTTGCGCAAAAATTCGAGCCTGTTTGGGAAAAAGGCAAACTAATGGCCCGCGAGGTGTTTGACCACCAGGGCCCGCTCAGCAACGTCCTGCCAAAATCTTACGGCAAACTGCATTTGCCGCAGCTGATTGAAGATTTAAGCCACGTGCACCCAACGGTGCCTAGCAGCGCCCAGCGCATGGTGATGCGTAAGGGAAGCCAGGCGATTCGTCAGCGATTACTCAATTTTAGGGGCCTCTGGATGGGGGCTGCCGTTGGCGCAATTGTAATCTCGTTTGGTAACCTGATTAACGCGACTAACACCAGCACCAAGGTTAACCTGAGCTTTAACGGCATTGGCGCCACGCCAAACCTGCCGCAGGCATAACAATGCTAATTTTTTAAGACTACATGGCTAGGCACGTAAGCGAGTAGTTTAATTTGTCTAGCCAGTATTTTATAGCGAAGGCCGTTACCGTTTATGCGCTGCTGTCCCAAGGTTAACTGACCCACTGCGCGTCCTCGCGAGAGTGACTCGGCCTCTTAATTTAATCAAATCGCTAGGCATCAGCCATTCGCTGGCACGACGAGTGTTCCCTGGTGTGAACGCGCAGGGATAATGCCCATTTTTTTTTGATAGTGATTCTATCTCGAGTGTTATTCGGGGCTAAGCGCTATTCAAACAGGCGTTCAATGTGGGTGTCTAGGTGATACCGTTGGTCTTCGGGCGTAAAGCGGTACACTAAAATGGGCCGGCCAGGGTTTTGCTCGTATTGCCGAATCACAATCTCAAAGCGTCCATCGCCGTCAATGTCTTCGACCACGTTAGCCGATTTAACACGCGGGAGCAAGGCCAACGGCTGATTCGTCTCGTCGTAAACTACACCATCGAGCAATGCGGTGGAGGTGCCGGTTGCAGGCATGTAAAAACGAACCTGATGCGCCTTACCCATGCCCAGCGGCAACGGACGCGTAGAAACAGCAACGGGCGTACCGGGCTGATTCAGGGCAATCGCGTTTGCGGGGGGTAATGCCGGGCCTGTGGCCTGCATGGGAGCTGTGTCATCGGTTATTGCAAGCAGCGCCGCAGAGGCTGTCGGCTCAGTCGTGGGTGGTTGCGGCGTAACCTGAGGTTTCTCGTCGCAATTGCTCAAACAAGGCAATGTGGCGTTTTGCGGCGGCATCGAAAACGGGCTTTGGCCAATCGGCACATAACGCACGCTGAAATCGTCGCTTAAGTCTTGCGCATACAGCGGATTTTGCAACAGCCGGGTGCGAACCTGCTGAAACACCGGCCAAAAGCCTTCGGTGTGCTTTGCGGCGTCTTGGCTAACGGCTTCGCGCAGGCGTAAAATAACATCCAGTTTGCGCAAGGTCATTTCGTTTTCGGGCGCTTTTTCAAGGTTTGCGTCCACATGTACCTGCGCCATGGCGTAAATCAGGTTAAGTACCGCGTCGTTTTCGTATTCGGGAGATTCAGTCGCCTTCCTGAAGAAGTACAAGTTCGCCTTGTTATCGTTAGCGATAAAATCCGCCAATCCAAAGTTTATTGCGCTCAACATGTCGGTTTTAGCATCCTGGTGCACCAGCTTTAAGGCCTCGATGAACGCCTTTTGCGCTTCGGGGTCCAGGGTGCGCAGCGCTAACCGAATTACGGCCAAGCGGCCAAGCCAGTTTTGTTGGCTGTTAAGACACGATTGCGCGGCTTCAGCCGTCTCGAAGCGCTCGGGCAGACCCTCTTGCGCAATAGAGACGTTTTGCAGCAAATTGGTATAAGTTGTAAGCGTTTGCGCGGCGGGTAACTGCGCCGCAGAGCCCAGCGCCGCTTCGGCGTATGCAGGTTGCGCAAGCGTGAGCGATAAAGCCAAGCAAGTTGCCGATGCAAGTGTAAGGGTGGCGTATATGCTGGGCAAAGACACGCGGCGAACCAGACGACAAGTAGCAGGGAATGTCACAGATGAACCTCTCTCAAAATCAGAAAATCGCATACGTGATACAAATGCTCAATAACTAGACTAAAAATCTAATAAAAACAGGGTGCTTATCGGGGGGGTAAAGCAAGTTGTTCTTGAATCGCTTTAATGATTTGCTTCAAGGCGGTTCGCTTTGTGTTGATTTGAAGTGTAGATAGGATGCTGGGGGTTTTCGATTGTTTTGGCCGATAGCGTGTGCCGTTTGTGCTTCAGGGTATATGCATGGTGCGGGGTTACAAAATTTTGTCTGGGCAGAACTTGCATAAGCCTGAAACCTTTCTGAAGCTAAAGTGCTTTAACGCGGCAGCATAACTTTACTAACGGTATTAGAGCCCTGCTCGCTGACAAAAACTGCCATCGCGCCGGAATCCAGCGTCAGGTAATACGGCTTTTTAAGGCCTGCCGCCAGCTCCGAAAGTTGACCGCTGGGCGTAAGCCGCATCAGGTTATTGCCCAGATAATTCGCTACAATCAGGTCGCCAGTTAACGGGTGCCGGATTAACCCCACCGGGCCCGAAAGCCCCTTGCCTTCAATCAGCACAGAACGCTGGCCGTTGGGCAGGATTTTATCAATCCGATTTTTTGAATAGTTAGCAACAAACAACGTGCCATCGGGGGCAACCGCCATGCCGGTAGGGCCGTAAAGGCCTTTAATGATTGTTTCAACGGGGACTTTAACCGATTTAACTTCGGTTATTGTCGGCGTCGCCGCAACCGATGAGGCTGAAGTCGATGCCGGCCGGGCGGGCGTGCCCCGGTTAAAGGGCGTCCACCGCGAGGCGACCTGCTGCGTGGTTTTTTGCGGCATGTTCGTGGGGCGCGATTGCGGGTAATCCCGGTTTACGCTCGAGGCCGAAGCGAGCGGATTAAAATCAGAGGCTTTTGCCTGGTACTGCCTTACTTCGGCTTGTGCCTGGGCATAGATGGGAGCCGTTGCAGGAATTTGAGACAACGTGGCAATGGCATCGTTATAACGCGCTAATTGCCCCTGGCTTAGGCCTAACATGTAGCGGGCTTGCACATCATCCGGGCGGGCCTGTAGCACGCGGGTAAAGGCATCTGCCGCAGACGGGAACGCGCGAAGCTGATACTGCACGCTGCCCAGGTTGTACCAGGCGTTCATGTTGGATGGATCAATCTGGACCGCATCTTGAAACGATAAAAGCGCCTGCGATAGCTGACCAGATTGGTAGGCTTTCATGCCTGCATCAAAGCGAGCATCGGCTTGGGGGTTGTATGCCCACGCTAAGGGAGTCAAGGTTGCACTTGTCAGCGCCAGTAGCGCCAGGGCTTGCAGGAGTTTTTTAGAATTCAAAATAAGGCCTCGGTCTCTCATAAGTTAGTCTAATTTGTATAAAATCAGTTTAAAATCTTTTTAAAAACTTACATTTGACTATCATTTAAATCTTGTCGCGTCCAGCGTCAAACTTAATTTGCTACAGCAATCGCGTTGATGAAATACTAAGTAACAACCGTCAAAGCCAGCGTGGGAATAAAAACAACTTAGCCAGAGCAGAGCAACAAAAAAATAAAAACGAATTTTATCTAACTTGCGTAAGTGCTCAAGGGGTAAGCGCTCAAGCATCCAGAATACAGCCAGTATAAAGAAAGATAAAAAGGCGTGCCATCAAGGCGTTCAAGCGACTTAATGATGAGATGGGATTCTGGTTTGGAGCATCGCTTGAGACGATTAATTATAGGGTTGGCACGCCGGACACACATCTATCTCACACGTGCATTAAGTGCAGTGTGTTAAACAGATACAACTATAGCACAATCTCTCAGGTTTCAAAGTCTAAATTTTTAAGTTGCTAATTTTTTGCGATTTTGCGACAAGGGTCTGCATTAAAGAATGAGTCAGTGACCCTTGCAGGTTTCAGAGAACAAGTTAACAAAAAACGTCATTTCGACGATAGCCGGAATCCAGGCAAGGGCACGCTATGTCTGTAGGGTGGATGCTTGCCTGCGCGGGTATGACGAGTTTGAAACATCGCCCTTAGGCCGCCAAATTAAAAAGTTGACCTGTATAATCGCTTACGCATTGCTTTAAAGCTTAAAGTAAACGCTTAACTGTTAAAGGCCTAATGCCGCAGGTTTAAACGGATTCTGTGTTTGAGGGCTGCTGGCTGTGTGCCCTAATGCTTGCGGAAGATTGCTTTGCAAGCTGTTGCCTGGCTGGGTATAAGCAAAAGCCGAAGGCGGCTGGGTAGAATACGCTGGGGTTGGCTTAAAGCCGGTAAGCGGAATATTCGCCAAAAGCGTGGGCGCGTAAGACGGCGTGGCCGTGGGCGCAAAACTGCTAGCAAAGGCGTTGCGCGAATTCAAGTTGCTTAAGGGTGCAGTAGGTAAAGCGCTTGGGGTGGTAAACTTGGTCGTTACCGCCTGCTGAGGTGTTTTAGCAACTTGATTGGCTTTGACAAGGCGGTTATAGCGCCAGCGGGTTTGCGCATAACTAAGCGCGGTTAGGGTTACGCCGCTGACCAGAACCGCCAGGATGGTCGGGGTAAATTCAAGGTATTGGGCTCGGCTGATAATCGCTTTTTGGGTGGCAGGGCTTAAATGGCTTAACGCTTTTACTTCGGCTTTAACGGCTTCAAACGGGCGCACCTTGCTAAAATTCAGCACGGATTCTTTCTGGAAAAGCTTGGGGTCGGTAAGTTTAACTAAGCTGCCCAGCTTTTGCTTTGTCCCGTTGGCCAATACGGTGGTCTGCTCAAGCGCGCCAGCAATGGCGTTGCCGGCAAGTTCGCGGCCGGCCAGCAAAAAGCCAATCACGCCCGCGATTCTAAGGCCGTTCTCCCAGCGCTCCAGATTACTGCGGGCAGAATCGAGTCCTGCGACGTAGCCCGAGGCCATCATGGCGGCAAAAAACGGTTTGCTCAGCTGAAAAACCTGCTTGCCACTGGCCGAAAAATCAATGTGGTGCAAAATGTTTTTCGCGATTTTTTCCGGGATGATGCCGCGCTTGACGAGCGCGGGCAGGGTAGCGGCTCCTGCGACGGCTGCCGCCGTAACGGCAGAAACCTGCTTGAGCCGCGTGCGCGCTTTTAACACCGGATCGTGCTTGGCTTCTACTTCGGATTTGCTTTTTTCGAGTCCAGCCACGGCCTCGAAGTTTTTGGTGTTGTAGAGGCCCACGCTAATCAGGTTTTTGGCAAAATACACCAGATATTCTGCGCCCACGGCGACTGCAAGCGTTGCGGCCAGTGTGCCCAGTTTAGCCCCTAGCAACGATTTACCAATAGGCGCGGATGTTTGCGCCAATTGCCGCAGCGGCGTCCCGATTTTGGTGAGCGGTTCTGAGGTGGCGGCCAGCTTTTTAAACACAGGGGCTAGCGCGTAATGCCCCACGACCGGGGCACTTAAATAAAACGCGGCATCTTCAATGGCTTCCAGGCCAATATCTTCGCTAACCTGTTTTTTACCGCGAGAATGCGCAGATACCAGAACTTTAGGCCCTAAAATCGCGGCAGTATCGTACGCCAGATTACTCCAAGCGTCTGGGCCCAAGTTGCCAAAACGGGGCGCTGCCGATCGGGTTTGGCCGCTATAGCGCACGTCTGCAGGCATTGTTGCAGCACTCAGCGGCCCTTTTGGGGCAATATTCGGCAAGCTTGGCGTAGGCTGCTGCCTGGCTGGACTGCTAATTGCGTTAGATGACATACGCGGGCTCTATCTGGGTAAGGGCTTATGCCTGTTGGGGGAGTAACGATGCTAAAGCGGTTTTTGTGCGCCGTATGGGCTTTTATATGACAAAAGCGGTAAAAAACCGGCCTCCTGCGGGTGTGCTGGAGGCCGGTCGGTTAAAACTGCGGGTCGTGTCGGATTTTTTAAGCGGCGTGCAGTTTATCGGGACGAAGCGTTCCAGCGGATGTCGGCATTTGCATCGACATCATTTGGGGCATCATCATGCACATCATTTCGGTCCGTGGCTTATTCAGCGCAATGTTTACCTCAGCACTAAACGCACCTGCCTGGGCAGGGTGAGCAATAGCAGCAGCGGTTGCAATGCGTTTCATATATAACCAGGAAAAATCTGGAAAAGCGCCAGTTTAAAAAAAGACAAGTAAACTTTTTCCAATTAAACGTAATTGCGGCTAGTAAGTCAAGCAAGCAATGCGCAATGTTGACATTTATATGCTTAGTCTAACGCGCTGCACGCTAAAAAAGTGCGCAATCAGTGGCCATATCCATTATGTTTGGGGGCAAGCGACCATTAACGCCCAAAAAGTGTTGTTCGTGTTTTTCTAGTATTTTTCTGGGCTCGTTACGGAAATTTTGTTTACTGGGCTAACTGGGCTCCGTTAGGCACGATAGACGCGCTGCCCTAAATGCCTGGAGGATGCGATTAAGCCGCACTTGTGCCAGAATACGCAGCGTGAATACTCCTTTTGAGCAATTAACGATCATTGGCACGGGACTTATAGGCGGTTCGGTTGCTATGGCGGCGCGTGCAGCCATGCCAACTCTGCAGATTCACGCCATTGATCCCGACCCGCAAGCGCGCGCAATAGCGCAGACGCTGAAAACGAATCACGCCAAAATCTTTAATCAACCCGTGTTTAACACGGTAACTGATGATTTGGCCCAAGCGCTTAAAAGCGGCGTTTTAGCGCCAGAAAACCGCGCCTCGCATTTGGTATTGATTGCCTGCCATTTGGCGCAAAGCCGGCTGGTGCTTGAGCAACTTGCCGCCGAGCTGACCCAAACCACGACCGATGCAACCTTGAATTGTGCGCATACAACGCCCGCATCATCAACATCGTCTGAAAGCCCAATCTGCGCGTTGCCTTATGAGGGCCTTGTAATTACCGATATTGGCAGTTGCAAGCGCCAGATTTGCGAGCTGGGGCAGTCGATTTTGCCGTGCGTGTTTATCGGTGGCCATCCGCTGGCCGGGCGTGAGCGTTCCGGATTAGACTGGGCACAAAGCACCCTGTTTGAAGGCAAACCCTGGCTATTGTGCCCGCACGAGGCTACCCCTGCACCTGTGCAAGACGCACTTGAAGCTTTTATTAACACCTTGGGTGCTTCAAGGATTCTGCGCATGAGCCCCCAAAAACACGACCAGGCGATGGCGATGATTAGCCATTTTCCGCAGTTATACTCAACGCTGCTGGCCAATCTGCTCGAGGGCATCTCCGGGCAGTTTTCGGAGCCGTTTGAGCCGCATGAGCTGTTGCAGTTTCAGGGAACGGGGATTGCCGGCCACTTAAGGCTTGCGGCCAGTCCGTATGCCATGTGGGGTCAAATCATGCAAGAAAACGCCCCCAACGTTCGGCAGGTGTTGCAAGCCTGGCGCGCCTTAACCGAGCAAGCCATGGCCGCGCTCGATGCGCAATCGACAGACGTGCCTGTTATGGCGCAGCCAGATGATAAGCTAGATGCCCTAACGGGTCCTAACACGCTCAACGGCTGGTTTAACCGCGCGAACGAGCTTTACGATTCGTATTTAAGTCATCAGGCGCAAACCGGTATCAAGGAACCTCAGGTGGAAGGGTAAACGCAGCTGGTAAACTGCTCACCGGAGCTTTTGTTCAATGTTCTCGGTTCAAGCGTTCGGCAATAAAGCTTGGCTGTGGGCGGTCAATATGTGTAAGCGATAGCTGATAATAAAGGCCCTAAAAACTTTTTGCCAGAACTACAAAAAAATACAGCCTTGTAAGCCATACGATTAAGGGGTGTTTGCGATGACGGATACACTTGCATATATTGCGCTGGGGAGTAATTTGGGCCATAGGCTCGCGAATATTCGTTGCGCCATTGCCCGCATGAGCCAAACCGAGGGCATTTTGAGTGTAACGCAAAGCCCGCTAAGCCTTGAGACCGAGCCCCAAGACTGTCTGCTGACTCAGGGCTTTTATTTAAATACCGTGGCACAGCTCAAAACCCAGCTCTCCCCGGACGCGTTGCTAGACGCCTGTTTGGACATTGAGCAGGCCATGGGGCGGCTTCGGCAAACCGCTGCAAGTGGGCCAGGCCCCAGGGTGATTGACTTGGATTTGATTGCGGTGCTTCAAAACGGCGTCTCAATCCGTGTTGTTCAGCCACCAAAGCTGGTTTTACCCCATCCACGTGCATATCAGCGCGAATTTGTAATGCGTCCGCTGGCTGCCATGGGTGCTTTAGACGTTTTGACCTGCTTGAACGGGCTATAAACGCCGAGGCCCTCTGAAAGAAAGCGACTATGCGGCCTCTATTTTTGTGATGCCATTGAGCGCTGTTGCCCAAGGCGCTTAGGTATTGCGGTTAGTCTTTAAAGATATGGATAGAGCATTGTAAAACGCGCTTTTTAAACCTTTGGCGCGTCATGCCGATAAGCAAGGTATGTCTAGGGTTATTTCGTCAGCTCGCTCAGCTAAAACAGAGCCTCAAAAACCGTCTCCCGCCGAGAAGCTTCAGGCGGTGCAAGCCGTTGAACGCCAGGGGGTATTGCCAGAGGCAACGCTGGATGCCTTGGTGCTGGAGTATTTAAGCCTTAAGCGGGCCGATGCCAAGCGCAACAAGCTTCGGCATCAGGTGGTGCAGTTGTGCCTGCCTTACGTAAAGCGTTTGGCCAAAAGCCTGGCTCGCCGCGCCGATGACCCGGTCGAAGATTTAATTCAGGTGGGCACCATCGGGTTGCTCAAGGCGCTGGATAAATTTAACCCGTTGGCGGGGACTCGCTTTAAAACCTACGCCACGTATTTTATCAACGGCGAGATTCGCCATTATTTGCGCGACCAGATGGGCATGATTAAGCCGCCGCGCCAGATTTATGAACTGTATTACCGTATGAACCAGATTATTGAGCGGTTGACGCGCCATTACGGACGCACGCCAACGGATCTGGAAATCGCTAGCGAGCTGGAGTGCCCGGTTACCGAGGTGCTCGAGGCCAAGGCGATGGACGGTCGTAAGCAGATTATCTCGCTGGATCAGTTCCAGATCGGGCAACAGGGCGAGGAATCGGTCTACATCGAACGCCTGGTGGATGACAGACAGGGCGAAACAAGCTTAAATCACGAGAACCGGCTGATGTTAGACAAGGCGCTGGATAGCCTCAAGCCGGAATTGCGGGTGGTCATCCAGCAAACGTTTTTTGAGGATAAAACGCAAACCGAAATCGCTGACGCGCTGGGGATTTCTCAGATGCAGGTCAGCCGCCGGCTCAAAAAAGCGCTCCAGTTATTGGCCGAGCAGTTTTAGGCCCTTAATGCCGCTTTAAAAACATTCAAGTGTAGGTGTTAACATCGCGTTTGTCCTGCGTAATATCAAAATAATCTCCAACTCGTCACGGCTGCAAAGGCGAGCATGCAGGACGGAAGTTGCTACTACTGATTGAATCCATAACGTATTTTTAGACAACCTGTTGGCCTGGATTCCGGTTTTTGCCGGAATGACGGGAATGAGAAGCCCTTTAAACTTTATGCCTCTCTCTGAATTATTAACCCAAAGCTGGTTGCCCGAGCATAACGCGACAATTACCCTGCTTGCGGCCATTTTTGGCCTGATGTTGGGTAGTTTTTTAAACGTCGTGGGCCTTCGTCAACTTAAAGATGAATCGGTGGTTTTTCCGGCCTCCCATTGCACCAGTTGTAATAAACCCCTTGGCTGGGTCGAAAATATTCCGGTCATTAGCTACCTGGTGCTCATGGGCAAATGCAAAGGCTGCAAAGCGCCTATTAGCCCGCAATACCCGATTATAGAGCTGCTTACCGGCGCACTATTGGCCTATACCGTCTGGCGTTGGGGCGTCAGCTTGCCGATTGTTCTGCTTGCGTTTTTATTTGCAAACCTGGTAGCCATTTTAATCACCGATTGGCGAGAAAGTCTGATTTTTCACGCCAATACGCTGCCGCTGCTACCCGCGGGCTTGGCGTTTGCGGCCCTGAATCCGCTCCACGAAACCGGCTTAACCTACCCTGGGTATGGCTGGCTAGATGCGCTGTTAGGGATTCTTGTGGCTGTCGCGGTTTTCGAGGGCATGATCTGGCTGAGCCGCAAACTGATGGGCACAGACGGTTTTGGCCATGGCGATACGTTGTTAATGATGGGCGTGGGCGCATACTTTGGTTGGCGATTTACTTTAGCCGCGATTATCGCCGGATTTATTGTGCAAAGCATTGCTGCACTGCCTTTAATGCTTACGCAATGGCTTCAGCAAAAGCGATACGCGCTGCTAGGCTCTGGTGCCGCTGCGTTGGGCTTGGCTTTGCTACCTTTACTCATCCCTATTAGCCGCCTGCCAGAACAATTGGCGCTTACCGCAATGTGTATGGCCGCAAGCCTGGTGGCTGTGGGCGTGTTTCTGGTGCAAGTGCGCAAAACCGAAACATATACCTATTTGCCCCTTGGGCCAGCCTTAATCGCAGCAACGTTTATTCTGCTATTTGCAGGCTCGTGGTTGGGCCGGTTTGTCCCTGGCGTTTCGCTACTCTAGTTCAGGCTAGTCTCGGCTGCGCTGCGTAAGGCCCATCAACCGAAAAACATAATAGGCCAGCTGAATTAACGAGTGCAGCGCAACGGCAACGTAGGTGAACGCGGCCGCGGTCAGGATTTTTTTTGCTGCCGGCAGCTCGGATTGTTGCAGCATGCCGCCATTGCTTAAAATGGCCATGGCTCTGCGGCTGGCGTTAATTTCGACCGGCAGCGTTACAATGTGGAAGACTACGCTAAGGCTGAACAGCGCCACACCGGCAACGGCCAGGTAAATGCTCCATTGCGGTATGGCTGCGCTGGTGTACCCCAAAAATAACGCTGCAAAAAACAATAGCGGTCCAAGCTGGCTACCAAGGCCAAATAACGGCGCTAACTGGCTACGCATAACCACCGGGTAATACCCCACCGCGTGCTGAATCGCGTGCCCAACCTCGTGGGCGGAAATTGTGATGCCCGCAATCGAGTTGCCGTGGTAGTTATCTGGCGAAAGCCGTATAACTTTTATCGACGGATCGTAGTGATCGCTCAATCTGCCGGGCGTCATTTCAACAGCAACATCGCGGATGCCCTCTTGCGCCAAAATGCGCTGAGCGACTTGTAACCCCGTCATTCCAGAGGCCGCGGGCACTTTAGCGTACTGCTTGTAAGTGCCTTCTACCCATAATTGCGGCAAAAACGATAATCCGGCCCCAATCAGCATTACAACCATATAAATGGGGTCCGAATAGCCGGGGTGCATCATAAACATAATGGGGTTAAGGTCTCCAGGCTCATTGAGTTATTTAAAGTACTGTAAAATTATAAATCAAGTGTTAGGCTTGTGTTTAGTTTGTTTACATTTTTTTAGGCTTCTGGCGCTTAATATAGGCTATTCCTAATTTGATTAACAGGTAACAGTACTATACCTGTAAATTCGAGCGGGTTGGGCATCTCTTAATCAAGAAATTACCTTGTCATTATCTGTAGTGCAAACATGAGCGAACAACGCATTTAAAGCCTGCCCAAGCCCTAATTGGCAGTATCAATGCGGCCCATAACGATTAAATATGCAACTATTTACAGTAGTATTGTAAATTTTGGCATAACCCCGTTTAATGGTAAGAATTCTTTTTTAGAACAGCGATTTGTTATAATGCATTTTGGGCAAATTAAATATGGGGGTATGTAACTATAGTGGTTTACATCCATAAATAGCCCCCATGACAACGCCACCGAGTTGCGTAAACTTACAGAGTAGGCAATCGTCATTAAAAAAACGATTCATCTCGCATAAACAGCAATTCCCGTTTAACACCCCAAGCGTTTTGAATGCCAAAATTAAACTTAGATAACCTTGATAACCTTAAAAAGCATTCAAAACCCAAGAACAGGCTCAATTTTTAAACGCTTTAGCCGATAAAGTTTACATCTGCGCAAACTCAATACGGCGCATTGGTGGTTTAACTTAAAAAATTGCTAAAGCAACAATTTTAAACTTTTTTATAGAGGTTTCGTCGTCAATAACGGCCCAAGCACTGTAACAGAGGGAGCAGGATTGATTTATGACAGATTTTGGCAAAGTGAACAATGGCTACAGCAGCCCTTTAAACACCGGCAACATTAACCCGGATGCCAGTAAACAAAACGCTAAGAAATCGTCTGCCGATTCGGCTGTGTCTGATACGCCTCAGGCCGCGCCCACACGCACACCGCTCGATCCGAATCAGGTACTGGGCCATTTTGCCCAGCAAGCCAAGACCGCAGCCTTGGGCCAGGTCATTGCGCCACGCGTGGGCCAATCTGTGGCTACGTTCGAGGCTGCCTGGAGCCCAGAGCAGCACGAAGCGCTTGTTTCGCAGGTAAGCACCATGCTAGAGAAAGAATTTGGTGTATTGCCCTCGGCGCCACACTTTAACAAATTGGTAGAAATGAGCGTAGAGCGCTACCTGGATAAAAACGTGGTGGGTACGCCCGCGATTGCCTAGGGTTTATTCGATTGCGCTAAATTATGCGTCTCAGCCTCTGGTGCAGTTCATTCAGACGCAGGACATGCGCTTTGCGGTGCCTGGGGTATAATAAGCCGTAATGCATGGTTTACAATCTTTACAGCCCGTCGTTGCATCCGTGTCGTGGGCCTGGGGTAAACCTTGTATGCATTATTAAACTGCCCCGCCAGTGAGAGATTTTGCCCGTGTCTGACGTATCTGCTGCTAAAGCCGCCGAAAAAAACGGTAACCACCGCGAAAAAATTCTGATCGTAGACGACGAAGCGAGCATTCGCCGGATTATGGAAACCCGCTTTAAAATGCTGGGGTACGAGACTGCGGTTGCCGGCGATGGCGAAGAAGCTTTGCAGATCTACGCAAAATTCCAGCCGGATTTGCTGATTTTAGACATTATGATGCCCAAGCTAGACGGCTTTGGCGTGACCAAGGAAATCCGCAAAACCGCCGATACGCCGATTATTATTTTAACGGCACTGGGCGATGTTAACGAGCGCGTTAACGGCCTTGAAGTGGGCGCGGATGACTACGTGGTTAAGCCGTTTAGCCCAAAAGAACTTGAAGCGCGCGTTAAGGCGATTTTGCGCAGAACCGCCGTGGCAAAAGCCTCGACGCCTGCCGCTATGCCGAAAGAAACCAACAACGTGATTACGCTGGGCGCTATTAAAATTGACTTTAACAAGCGTCAGGTGTTTCGTAAAAACGAGCGTATTCGCCTGACGGGCATGGAATTTAGCCTGCTTGAGCTGCTTGTCGGCAGCTCGGGTCAGCCGTTTACCCGCGCCGATATTTTGCAGCATGTTTGGTCGTATCCGCCGGATCATCGAATTGATACGCGCGTCGTGGATGTTCACATCAGCCGCCTGCGCGCCAAGCTCGAAAACGACATTAGCAACCCCGAGCTAATTTTGACCGCGCGCGGCATTGGCTACATGTTCCAGAAAGTTGATTAGGCAAACCAGATCTTCTGGTTAATGCGTAATTGCGTCCGGACTTTGGCGTTTAACTCCCGTAAAAAAACGCGCGTAAGCGTGCCATTACCGTTGCGTAACCGGGCCATACTTTAAATTCGCCGGCTTGCCCGCTTTTGTGTGCCTTGAGCTGTTGCTGCGCGTTTAGCACCAGTGCTGGTTTTACTACAATCACCAGTGTATGGAACCGTTGTAATCCAATGCTTTCGGGTGTGCGCGCTACACTTGGGTCTGGCTTGGTAAAGGGCATTGGCGTAATTAACATCCGGCACGCGTGCCTTAGTTGTCGCTTCAGCTTGTTGCGTACAACGGCGCGCTTGTTTACTTTTTTGCTAATCACAAACCCGATTTTAAACGCGCGCTCAGCTTCGCCTTCGCGTCGAGGCAAAGCGTAGCCTGTAAACCATGGCGTTTGCAAGCAGCGCATTCCTTTAAGGCAGGCTTTAAAGCGTCCGGGAGATTTAAGTCGGTGAACTTTGGGCAGCATAACGAGGACTAAAAAAACTGAGCGAGTTAACACGGAGCGTTGTAATCAGTGGCCTTTTTTTTGACTCAATCGTGACCTTGGCTGATTAATGGTTCCAAATCGGATTCAAAGATAGCCTAATACGCTCTAATGACTAATCAATACGGCGGGCGGCAACGTCTATCACGATACCCTCTTGTGAGTTGGCATCATCGAGCGGGTCAGCGGTCGCGCGATGGCGTGGGCCTGTCGTGCGGGCCTCGGCGTAATGCGTTTTGAGTAGGTTTAAATTGAGTCGGTGCGATTGCCATAAAAAGTCGCCCACATCGCCCAGGCCAGGAATCAACCCCAGCGCCCAATCTACCAACACGTGCGATAGCATCTGCAGTAACTTGAGGGCTGGAAGCCGCGCCTTCCAGCCTAAAAATAGCCAGTAAGCCGCAAATCCTAAAAATACCGTGTCGCCCCAGGGCGTTAACAGGCCAATTACCGGATCAAGCCCAATGCGTCGGCCTACTAACGGTATCGGAATCGCGCCATCCAGCACGCCGGCAAGCACTTCGGCGTGGCGCAGTACCCATTCAGGCGGGTGCTGCGGCCGCTGGAATACCGAAAGCAAAATCTGCGGAAATTTAGGCGTCCACAACCGGGTCATAATCAAAAGCCTGATCTTCTATCCAAACTTCATCTCCGGGTTGCGCGCCCGCGGCTTTGAGCGCTTCTTGCACGCCCATTGCCTTAAGCACATCCATTAAATGCCGCACCGAAGAAGGGTTATTGACGGGCGTTACCGCAAGCCAGCGCCGAACTTTTGGTCCTGTAATCCGGTAAACGCCCGCGCGTTGCGTTTCAACCTCAAAGCCAAGTTCATCTTTCAGTTTTGCACCAGGGGCAACGGCAAGGTGCTTCTTAGCGGCGACCGGCTCAATCAGATCCGCGTTGGGCGTCGTGTCTATGGGCGTATCCTCAGGCAAGCGCAAGGATTGATGCTGCCGGATTTCATCCGCAACGGCTTTAAGCAAAGGCTCAAGGCCCGCGTGCGTTGCCGCAGAAATGCAAAAAATCGGTAAGGCCGGCTGCTTGGATTGCACGCGCTGCTTGATTGCTGCTTTTTGGGCCGACACTTGCTCGGGTGTAAGCGTGTCGGTTTTAGTTAGCACCAGCCATTGCGGTTTTTGCGCGAGCGTTTTACTGTACGCCGAAAGTTCGTGTAAAATTTGCTCGTAGCGCGCGTAAGCTTCGTCTGCGGCCGCTTCGGGCGTCTCGCAAAGATTATCAAGCGCAACCAAATGTAGCAGTAAGCCGCAACGTTCAATGTGTTTCAAGAACTGGTGGCCCAATCCCTTGCCTTCTGATGCGCCCTCGATTAACCCCGGAATATCCGCCATCACAAACCGAAACGCCGTATCACCCGCGTTTTCGAGCGAAACGACGCCCAGATTAGGGACAAGTGTCGTAAACGGATAATCTGCAATTTTAGGCCGCGCCGCAGAAACAACGCTAAGCAGCGTTGATTTGCCCGCGTTTGGCATGCCCACCAAGCCCACATCGGCGATAAGCTTTAAAGAAAGATTTAAATTACGCTGCACACCCGGTTCGCCCGGTTCGGCGTAATGGGGGGCCTGGTGCCGCGCAGTGGCAAACCGTGTGTTGCCCCGGCCGCCGCGCCCGCCCTCGGCCAGTAAAACCCGCTGCCCTGCTATCGATAAATCGGCAAGCAAAACGCCGGTATCCGCATCCGTTATCACGGTGCCTACCGGAACTTTTAAAATATAATCCTGTCCGCCGTGGCCTGTACGGTTTTTGGTGGCTCCGTTTTCGCCAGGTTGCGCCATAAATTGGGTTTTGTATTTAAAATCCAGCAGGGTTTGCATGTGCGTGCTGGATTCGGCAATAATGCTACCGCCTTTGCCGCCATCGCCGCCGGCTGGGCCGCCGTTGGGTTCGTATTTTTCGCGCCGCCATGCAATGGCACCGTTGCCGCCATCGCCCGCGATAATCTCGATATGCGCTTCATCTAAAAACATGCTGGACCATTATTTAAAAAAGTAAATCATACACTCTGGATTAGGAAAACGTTGGCCCTGACTGTAGTCTTAAAGTTAAAGCATCCAAATCTAAAGTTGATTTACTATTATGGCGCAGTTTAGCGGGTTCACCTACGAATTATTGCGATGTAAGCCAGTTGGATAAAGGCAGATAACGCTGTATAGGGTATTAATGCGCGTTAGCTGCCTTTACCAAACAGCACGACAGGTATAGTTTTAAACAGAATTTTAATATCCTGCATTAAACTCCAATCCGAGATGTATTCAAAATCCAGCGCAACCACCCGATCAAAATCGGTGATGCTCGAGCGGCCGCTAACTTGCCAAGCGCCCGTCATGCCGGGCAGGGTTGCAAAGCGCACATGGTGCCACCGGTCGTAAGCTTTAAGTTCGCGCGGGATGGGCGGACGCGGGCCGACTAGGCTCATGTGGCCAAGCAGTACGTTAAATAGTTGCGGAAACTCATCCAGGCTATACTTGCGAATAAACTTGCCGACGCGCGTGATTCGGGGATCGTCTTCCATTTTAAACATGCCGGCGTTGGTCTGGTTTTTGGCCAGCAAATCGGCCAGGCGCGCTTCGGCATCGGTGTGCATCGAGCGGAATTTATACACGTGGAACCGTTTACCGTGGAGCCCAACGCGCTCTTGCTTAAAAAACAGTGGGCCGTCCGTGCCGCTCAAGAGGCCTTCGAGTTTAATGGCCAACGCCACCAAAAACAGCGCGGGCGAGATTCCCAATAAGCCGACGCTGGTAAACGCAATATCGAACATGCGCTTAATACGCCATTGCACGCGTTTTTGCAGCGGGCTGACCACATAGGCCAACGCAAACGGGCTTTGGCGGTTAATCGCGGGCGCAAGCTCGCGGGTGGCCATGCGTTTTTCGAGCCAGTAAGCAATCAACTTGGCAGAGGTCGTCTCCGCACCGGGCCGAGTGGCGGCATCGATAACACGTAATTTAGCGGGGGCCTGCTGAAAAGTTTGTTGTTGACTCATACGTTAAGTTCTCTTATCTATCAGCAAAAACGAAAATTGGACACTAGGATAAGCCTGTCAATAACTCTGTCTATCTAAAAACGAAAAGAACGATTTAGGGTTTAGCCGTAATACAACCTGTAACGTTTGCGTGATGCGTAAAACGAAAAATAGCTTGCGTTAAAGTGTGCGAATTAAATCGTGAACGGTTTGCAGCATCCAGGATTCTAGCTGCTTTAACGATGACGCGTCAGGGGCCTCGCAGCGAAGTGTCAGGCAGGGCTCGGTATTACTGGCACGTACCAGCCAAAAGCCTCCGGCCAGATTTGCGCGTATCCCATCAACTGTATTAAGAGACAAGACGAGAAGTCCGCCGCAGAGTTCCTGAGCGTCGTAAGCGGTTTGCGCAATGGCTTTTAACGCGTTAACGGCTTGCGCGTGCTTGGCTTTTTCGAGTTTGACGCGGTGCTCCTGAGAGAGCGCAGACGCCGGAAACGCCTGCAATAACCGATGCACCGACATTTCTGGATTTTGTTGCTTTTGATCTTTCAGCAGTCTTAGCAGGCAAAGCGCCGCGTACATGCCGTCATCAAAGCCCCAATGGCCGAGCCGGTAAAAAATATGTCCGCTTAATTCGCCGCCTAAAATTGCGTCGGCATCCAGCATCGAATGCTTCATGATGGCGTGCCCGGTAGGCGACATAATCGCTCGGCCACCCATCGCGTCAATCGCATTAAACAAATGCTGCGAGCATTTAACTTCCGAGACAATGGCAGGTTTTTCGGCAAGCTGTTGCACTTCGGGGCGAGCTAAAATTTCTTGCGCAAGCAGCATCATCAGGCGGTCGCCCGGAATAATCTCGCCTGCGTTGTCCACAATGCCCATACGATCGCCATCGCCATCAAACGCAATGCCTAAATCTGCCTGGTGCTTGATTACTGCTGCCTGAAGATCCTTGAGATTTTCTGCCGCGCACGGATCCGGATGATGATTCGGGAAGTTGCCATCCGGAGTTTCGTATAAGCTAACAACGTTGTACCCCATCGCCTTGAATAGCTCGGGCGCAATCACGCCCGCTGCGCCATTGCCCGAATCAACAATCAGTGTTAATGCGCTAGGCTCGGTCGTAAAAACGTGGCTTGCCCAGGCGGTGTATGCTTTACGTGGGTCCCAATCCAGATTGGAAACCGAATCAGATGTCTCGGCGCTGTTTTGAGAAAACTGGGAATACTGGGTAAACTCAGACTCTAGCGACGTCCCCGCCGTCGCTTGCGGCAGCGGGGTTTCAAGATACGCATGTTTGATCTCGAGAATTTGTGCGGCGCTGAGCGAGTTGCCTTTAAACGTAAATTTAAGGCCGTTATATTCTTTCGGGTTATGGCTTGCGGTCACCGTCACCGAGGCATCCACTGCGTCCGGCGTCTCAATGCTAGCTTTCAAAAGCTGCGCTTTAAGATCGGCGTCCGTTGTCGCAACTTCGGCAAAGTAAACCAACGTGGTGGGTACCAGGCCAAGTTTTACGGCACTAATGCCCGAGCAATTTAAACCCTGTATAAATGCCTCGTAAAACTCGGGCGATTGTAGCCGCGCGTCATAACCAATTGCCACGCGTAACGGGCGCTCTAAAGGGGTTGTCTCGGGTTGCGCTTTAAGCCAGTTAGCAAACGCAAGGCCTAATCGCTTCAGAGTATTGCGGTTAAACGTAGTTTCATTAACCACAGCACGAATATCATAAGTGCAAAACATCGCCGTAGTGGCTGCCAAATGCGCAGCGTTTTCGGCGGCTGCGGTGCGGGCTTGGGAAGCGTCTGACATAATTGGGCTTGCGTGAGAAGATAACATTAGACGAGAACCTTGGTTGTACCAGAGGAAGCACTGGATTTATGAGCTGATGCGGGCGCGCTAACAGGCACGGCCTGCAGGGCCTTTAAGCGCGTGAGCGCTTGCTTAACATGTTGCGATGTGCCGCGCTGCATGATCAATAGCCCATGTGGCGAGTCCACAACCAGGCAATCTTTAAGGCCCACGAGTACCATGGGCTTGCCGTTGACCGAAGCCATACCGGTACTGACGGGTGCATCATCCTGATACACAGTTACGCGCTGCGTCGATTCAAAAATAACGGCAGGCGCATCGTCTGCGGTGGCCATCGGGCCAAGGCGCTGGTTTCCGTCCATAAGCTCGCCTTGCGCTTCAGCATGCGTGTTTACGCTTGTGGCGGCTAAATCGGCCAGCGCATCCCAGCTGCCAAGGTCGCTCCAGCCGCAGCTTACCGGCACCACCATTACGTCTTCGGCTTGTTCCATCACTGCGTAATCAAACGAGATATTATCGAGCGTCTCAAACGCATCCAACATGGCAGTGTGGGGCTCAGGTTGGCAAAGCAAGTTGCCCAGCGGCGTACAATGGGCAATAAACGCTTCGAGCAAGGTTTGCCGGCTCACAATAAATATCCCCGCGTTCCATAGGTAATCGCCGCCCGCCACGTAACCCTCGGCCACCGATTGCGTGGGTTTTTCTACAAAGCGTTTTACGGCCACCGCTTCGGTACGCGCTAGCGTTTTAACCGTAACCGGCTCATTAATCTGAATATAACCATAGCCGGTCTCGGGTGCATCGGGTAAAATGCCCAGCGTAATAATGCTTTGGTGTTGCACGGCAGCGTCAATGGCCACATCTAACGCGTGACGAAAAGCAGATTCATCTGTAATCGCGTGATCGGCGGGCAAGAAAACCAGAATATCTTGCTGTGGCGTTTCGGTAGGGTGGTGCTGATTTAGATACGCAAGCGCCAGTGCAATCGCCGCGGCCGTATTACGGGCTTTGGGCTCTGTAATTAAATGCGGCGCCAACGCATCAAGCTGGTGCGCCATTAACGAGGCCACCACTTGGGGCGCCATTGCATGCCCGGTCAAGAAAAACGTTTGGTTTTTAAATGACGAATCCGCCTGAGGGTGTAACGCCTGGACGCGCCGCGCCGCAGAAACCAGTAATGGTTCTAGCGGCATGGCGGGATTAAGGGGTAAAAACTGTTTAGGCGTCTGCGGGGTCGAGACCGGCCAGAGCCTGGAGCCGCCACCGCCCGATAGAATCAGGCAGGACACCTGTTGCGCGTTAAGTCGCGCCGAATCTGGCGCTTCGGTTGATTTGGGTTTAATAAATCGAGTAAGTGCCATCATGCCCTGAATCAGCCTTTTTAAAATACAAGTTGCTTAAAACGCTTGTGCATCAATATCAAACTGCGAATAACCCGTCTAGGTTGAACGCTTGATCTACAGCCTGAATTTTCTGACGCGCGTCTGTTGTAGCAGGTTCCTTAAGTTGTTTAATTAGGTTTGTTTTTGTTTTAACTTTAGCTGAGTCTTGAAAAATCCGGTTAAATCTCGACATTTGTATTAAATGTTGAAAGTCTACTTAAAACAAGTCGATTTGGCTTAGTGTTTTAACAACAAAAAGCTTTGCCTCATGCTAATTCCTAAACTGCAACTTGGCAAGCTACCGAAATAGGCAATATGTTCAATTATTGAACTTTTCAACAAATACAAATGTAACAAAATTTGTAATGCTAAACTGTAGATCCTGATAAGCGTATAAATTTAACGTTTTAAATGCCTAAAGCTCAGATTGATAGCAGCCCTTATTTCAAACTTCGGTTTTTTATAAAGATTGATGATGGGCGCGAATTATTGGAATGCGTACGCGCTCAACGCTAGATAACTAAATTCGCACGTGATTAAAAAAACCTGTTGCTAGCGCGCGCCAACTTTTAAAAGCAGCTTTTATGCTTAATCGCAAAGTCATTGGTTGTTTGTGAGGATCTATAAATGTCTGTCTCAAAAACGTTGCCTAAGCCATCAGGGGCGCGTGCATGTGCTGACAAACCGGTTTTAACAGGGCTGGATTTGCCGCTAGAACAATTGCAGTATCAGCTGTCTGTTGCAGAGCTAATCGAGCACGCGCTGCGCAATGGCGAAGGCGTTTTAGCCAGTACAGGCGCACTAGTCGTCAATACTGGGCAATACAGCGGCCGCTCGCCCAAAGATCGGTTTATAGTAGATGATTCTGAGCGGGTGCACGACTGCGTGGACTGGGGTAGCGTGAATGCGCCAATTGCCTCTGCAGTGTTTGAGACCGTTTTTAACAAAATTATGGCCTACTTACAGGCACGCAACGTGTATGTGTTTGATGGTTTTTCGGGCGCAGATTCTAAGCACAGACTTAACGTCAGATTCATCAACGAATTGGCCAGCCAGAGCCTGTTTGTGCACCAACTGTTTTTGCGTCCAACCACCGATGAGTTACAACGCTTTAAACCCGATTTTACCGTTATTGCGGCGCCCGGTCTTAAGCTGAATTCGTCCGAAGATGGCGTAAACTCCGAGGCCGCAATTCTGCTGGATTTTGAGCGGCGAATGGTGCTGATTGCGGGCACTAGCTATTCGGGCGAAATTAAAAAAAGCGTGTTTAGCGCCATGAATTTTTTAATGCCCTCTCAAGATGTACTCCCCATGCACTGCGCTGCAAACGTGAGCAAGACCGGCAAAAGCGCGCTCTTTTTTGGTTTGTCGGGCACGGGCAAAACAACGCTCTCCGCCGATCCGGAGCGCGATTTACTCGGTGATGATGAACACGGCTGGAGCGCAGAAGGTATTTTTAACTTTGAAGGCGGCTGCTACGCCAAAACAATCCGGCTAAATCCAAAAACCGAACCTGATATTTTTCAGGCGATTCGTTTCGGCACACTCCTAGAGAACGTGACCTTGGACCCGCTGACGCGCGAAGTGGAGTTTGACGACGATTCTCAGACCGAAAACGGCCGAGCTGGTTATCCCATTGATTTTATCGCGCATATTGTGCCCGGCGGCATGGCAGCACACCCGGATACAATTATCTTCTTAACCGCCGATGCTTTTGGCGTACTGCCCGCCATTGCCAAGCTGACGCCAGAGCAGGCGCAATACCATTTTATGAGCGGTTACACCAGTAAACTGGCCGGCACCGAGCGGGGGGTCAAATCGCCGCAAACGGTATTTTCGGCCTGTTTTGGCGCGCCGTTTATGCCGCGCCCAGCCACGGTTTACGCCCAGCTATTAGCCGATCGTATAGCGCGCCACGGTGTGCAGGTGTACCTGATTAATACCGGCTGGCAAGGCGGTTCCTATAATCAGGGCGGCACGCGCTTTAGCATTCCCGTAACACGGGCCATCGTTCGCGCAGCAGTGAGTGGTCAACTGGCGCACGCGGCGCTGAAGCACTTGCCAGGGTTAAACCTGAACATTCCGTTGAGCGTGCCTGGTGTAGACCCTAAATGGCTCGACCCGCGCGGGCTGTGGGCCGACCCGGATGCCTACGATGCACAGGCCGCAGTGCTGACCGAACATTTTATCCAGAATTTTGAGCGTTTTAAAAATGCGGATCATCTTATACCGCACGGCCCAACCGGATAAGCGCAAGAGCGCTTAAATTTAAATATGGCGATAATTCTGTAACTGACTTTAGGGCAATTTTTGTCAGACAGTGTAAGCATTTCAGAGTCCGTGCTTATAGTCGTGGCGTAATCGCTTTTAATAATTTATATTTTTAATAATACACATTGTATGCTTTTTAGTAACGGCTCGGTTTGTCTTAAGGGGGGGGGGGCAACGCGAACCCGGAAACGGGCTTGCTTTGCGAGTTTAAACACACCAAGCTGACGATGTTATTTAAAAGCGTAAATCATAATGCATTTTTTAACGCGTTAATTTGCTGCAAGATGCCGTTTTACTTTAACGCTATAATAGGCCCTATGTATCATCGTTTAAAAGCGTTATTGCCCAGCTACGCCACCAGTGGGCCGCGTTATACCAGCTACCCCACGGTTCCCGTTTGGCAAAACTGGCCCGAGCGCTCGGATTTAGAACGTTGGCACCACGTGCTTGCGGACTCTAATGCCCCGGTGATCCGTTCTGGTACCTCTGAAGATAAGCCGCCGCTGGCCTTGTACGTTCATTTGCCGTTTTGCGAGCAGCGCTGTCTGTTTTGTGGCTGCAATGTGGTAATTACGCAAAAGCGCGAGCAGTCGCAAAAGTACCTGGACGCGTTATTTACCGAAATCGATGCGACATTGCCTTTACTGGATCTTTCACGGCCCGTCGAACAAATCCATTGGGGCGGCGGGACGCCTACGTATCTTACGCCGCATCAACTCGATGCACTGGCGCAGTTTTTGGCCGATCGATTTTCGATTTTACCGTCGGCCGAAATCGCGCTCGAAGTAGACCCGCGCGTAACGAGCGCCGAACAGTTGGCTGTGCTTCGCAAGCAGGGCTTCAATCGCATCAGCCTGGGCGTGCAGGATTTTGACCCGCTGGTGCAAGAGACGATTCACCGAGTGCAAAGCCTTGCACAAACCAGCACGCTGATTCAATCGGCGCGAGACCTGGGCTACGGCGGCGTGAATCTGGACTTGATTTATGGCTTGCCGCACCAAACGGCTGGTAGCTTTGCCGAAACCGTTAAAACCGTCATTGATTTAAATCCCGACCGCATTGCGCTGTATCATTACGCGCACGTGCCCTGGATGGCGCCGCACCAGGCGCAAATGCCTGAAGCTGCAATCCCGAATTCGGAGACTAAAATTGAAATTTTTACTGACGCCCTTGAGGCGCTCAGTCAGGCAGGGTATGTCTACATTGGCATGGATCATTTTGCCAAACCGCAGGATGAACTGGCCAAGGCGCTCGAAAAAGGGCAGTTGCATCGTAATTTTATGGGTTACACGGTGCGCAACACGCAGAGCAGTCATTTATTAGGCTTTGGCGTCAGCGCGATTAGTGATTTTGGTGTGGGCTATGCCCAAAATCATCGTAAGTTAGCTACCTATTACGAGGCCCTTACCGAAAAACTTACACCGCCCGTATTTCGCGGTGTTTACCTGACGCCCGATGACCACGTACGACGTGCGGTGATTCAGGCGTTATTGTGTCAAGGCCGTTTGGCGTTTGAATCGATCGAAAACACGTTTTTGCCGGTGCTACACGCCGGCGGGTTCGAGACCTATTTTGCAAAAAGCCTGCAAGCGCTCAAGCAACCCATGCAGGACGGGCTAATTGAGGCAGGCGACCGTGTTTTGACCTTAACGCCGCTGGGCCGTGTGCTGGCCCGCAACGTAGCCATGGCGTTTGATGCCTACTTGCCTGCCGAAAACGTGGCGGCCGAAAAACAGTTTTCAAAAACGGTTTAACAGACGAGTCAGTGTTCAATCAATCGCTTTGCGTCATAATAGTCTTTAAATCGTCATCGCTTACGAGCGTTTGAGTTGACTATGATGCCGGCTGTAAAAAAACTGATTATTCTCTCGGGCCCGTCTGGGGTTGGTAAAGGCACCGTGTGCAAATTGCTGCGCGCGCGCATGCCCTGGCTGGTGCATCCGGTGAGCTTAACCACGCGCGCCATGCGCGAGGGCGAACAGGACGGCCGCGAATATTTTTTCGTGACGCGAGAGGCCTTTATTGCCAAGCGGGATGCGGGCGAACTACTCGAATCCGTCGAGTACAACGGCGCGCTCTATGGCACGCCAAGGGCGCAAATTGATGCGGCGCTGGCGGCAGGACAAACGATGCTGCTTGAAATTGACGCAGAGGGCGCGCTGGCGTTAAAACAGCTTTTTGCGGACGACGCGTTTTTGATTTTTTTAGCGCCACCCAGTTTAGAGGTGTTGCTGGAACGCCTTAAAACGCGTGGCCAGAATTGCGAAACCGACATTGCCGGGCGTTTAGCGCGCGCGCAATGGGAGATGGCGCAGCAGGCAAAATTCGATGCTGTAGTGACTAACGATTTGCTTGAGCGCAGCGTCCCCGCCGTTGCAGCCCTGATCGAGGCGGCGGCTTGTCAAACAGGGCAAGCCAAAGCGTAACGGTGTCGCGTTGTAGTTTTCGGCGTGAGCGTGCCAAGATGAACTTAAACAGCAGTTATCTTAAAACGAACAGCTTGGATGCGGACTCCCTTTTTAAGCGGGGCAAAATAGTGCTCATTAATCAGTTTCGCAATAGTCGCCAGATTAAATTGAGGGAGCCGGTGCGTGCGTAAGCCCTTGCAACGCATTCTGGTGTTACGGTATCGGTTTATTGGCGACACGATTTTAAGCTTGCCCGCCCTACGGGTGCTTAAAGCCGCCTTCCCGCAAGCCCAACTCGACGTTCTCTGCGGCCCGGTCTCGGGACAGGTGTTGGCCAACTGCCCATACATCAACGCCTTGATTCCGTTTAACGCCCCCGCCGAACATCGCTACGAGCGACCGCCTGCGGGTACCCCCGAAAAAAGTTTTTTGCAGCACGCACTGCATTTGCGTCAGTCTCGCTACGATGCCGCCGTGATTCTCAAGCGGTCGTTTTCCTCGGCGATGCTGCCCTTTTTAGCCGGCATCCCCATCCGGGCAAGCTTTAACACCGAAGGGCGCCGTCTGCTCCTGTCGCATTCTACGCCCTACCGTAAATCCGCGCACGAGGCCGATTGTTACCTTGATATTGTTCGAGCATTGGGCGTTGCAGTGCCCGCATCCGAGCCTCAGGCCGATCCGGCGTTTTCGCAGTGGCTTACCCCGCAAGAGCGTGCATTTGCGGTGCAACTGCTTGCGCCCGTGCCCGCCGGGGTTAATTGGGCGGTGCATTGTCAAAGTTCTAACGCCGCTAAAAAATGGCCGCAAGCGCACTGGCAGGCCTTAATCCAACAGGCGCTCAGTGCTTACCCGCACCTGCGGCTGCATGCCTTTGGTGCGACAAGCGATTTCGAGGCAAATCAGGCCATGTTTGCAGGGCTCACCGAGGCCGAGCAGATGCGATGCTTTAACTGGGCGGGTCAAACCTCGTTGCGGCATACGCTTGCCTGTCTCGATCAACTTGATGGACTAATTGGCGTGGATTCTGGCACGCCGCATTTAAACGCGGCCCTGGGTAAACCCACGCTCACGCTGTTTAGCCAGCAAAACGCCAAAACGCCCGCGCAAAAATGGCAGCCCTTAGGGCCGTACAGCCAAGTCATTAATGCCGAATGTCTGGAAACACTCTTGCCCGAGGCCGTTTGGACAAGCTGGCAACCACTTATTGAGCAAAGCGCGGGGTAGATTGCTAATCAACCTTAAGTTAAGCCGTCTTGACCTCAAAAAAATACCGTCAAGATCTATATTTTCCTGACCTATTTTAGAAAGATGACAAGTGAAAAAACGTCATTCTGGCGAAGGCCGGAATCCAGGCAAGGCAACTGTCTTAAGATGGATACCCGTCTTCGCGGGCATCGAGTATCACGAGTAAGATGAACTGATACGGACCCTTTTTAAGGGCATTAGCTCAAATCATCTGCCTTAAACAGCAATTGATCCTCTGCGGCGGGCGCGGGCGCTGTATGCCCTGCAGGCGCGTGACCTGATGCTGGCTTTTTGGTGGGTGCTTTGGCAACCGGAATTTTTAGCGGCGTTTTGCCCGGCGCTTCCTCGCTCTTAATCGCGGTACCCGATCGTAAAATCACTTGCGGTTTATTGACGATAACCGGATTGTTCGCGCTAGGTGCTTCGTGCAGCGGGTCGCCTTCCAGCAGCGCAATTTCGATGCGTCGGTTTTGGCTACGGCCCACGGGCGTTGCGTTGGTGGCGACAGGCCGGCTTGCGGCATAGCCTACGGCGGCCATTTGCGCAGGCGGAAACTGCTCGTTTACTAAAAACCGAACCACCGCGCTGGCGCGGGCTGTGGAGAGTTCCCAGTTGGAGGGGTACAGGGCGCTGCTAATGGCTTGGCTATCGGTATGCCCTTCGACGTGGACGCGGTTTTGATGCACCAGCTTCTGCAGTTTATCGGCAATTTGGGCCAAAGCCTTGCGCGAGGCCGGTAACAATTGCGCCGATCCGGGCGCAAACAGCAGTTTACTCTCGATGCGCACGGTTGTGCCGCGCTCGTTAGTAATCAGGCTAATCGGGTCGGGGGCGTTTGCATCCTGCGTGCTGCCTTGCTCTCCCTGGCTATCTTGGTTGCCTTGGCCTAAGGCTTGCTCTATGGCCTGGTTAAGCAAGGCAATGTCCTTGCGAAGTTCATCCAGGGTTTGCGCGTCCGCTTTTTCTTCGTCCGCTTGCGGTTTGCCCTCAATATTGCCCTCTTTGTAAGTCAGACTCTGGAAGTCGCCCATGACGCCGTCGCCCATGCCGCGCGGATCTTTCATGGCGGCATCCGGGTTACGGTTTGGCGGCGATTTGCCTTGCAAGACGGTTTGTATGCCGTTCATCAGGCTTTGTTGCACAAATGCTTGCTGAATACCCTCGGCGACGGCTTTAAACTGTTGCAGTTTGGCAAGGTCCGCAGTCGAGATGGCATAAAGCGCGGTAAAGGTTGCAAAGAGCAGCGTAATAAAGTCGGCATAGCTAACTAGCCAACGTTCCAGGTTTTCGTGTTCGGGGTGTTTTTTGTGACGACCCATGATCCCTCTAAGAGTGGGCTTCTGCTCTTAAACGATTGATGAGCTGATAGACTGGTTCAGCGTCTTGTAAATCAAAAAAAATAACACTGCCTTGAATACCAGCCATAGCGAAAGAATCAAGACCAGTGTTAAGATAAACGCCGCTAAAAGCAGGCAAAATACCAATAAAAATGCTATGTGTTTTTTTAAATCCTGAAACCTTATTAATTGCCGGTATTGTATTGATAAAGTTTTGGGTAATATTTTTTTTGCCGCTACTTTTCGTAACTATTGCAATTACGCGTTTGTTGGTTACGGCATAGTAGGTGTGTTTTTTTCGGTTAGCTTTTAAGAAAAAGCGCCCTATAGTTAAATAAATGCCTATCAACGGAAACAGCAGCATGGGAATTAACATAAACCCACTGATCGGCCATCCTTCTGGATGATCTAGAAATAAAAAATTTTTTGAGAGCGCAAAACCAGGTATACCAATCGCTCCAAATGACCAAAAAATGGTCAAAGGAACTAAAAAATAATCACTTGATGTAAACCATACCGAAGGATCGGGCTGGCCTTGCCATAAAATTTGCTCATTCGGTAACAGCTCATCTTGCAGCAATTGCTCAGCAGTCAGCTTGGGTGTCATACGCGTTATTTCCCTTCTTCAGCCTCGTGATGATCGCCGTGGCAGAATACGGCCAGCTTTTGCCGGATAAAGCTGGGACTTTCGCCCGCCTGAATTGCCATAATGCCTTCAATCATCATGTGACGCGCATGGATGGCAAACTTGCCTTTAAATTTAATCTTGCTCCCTAACGGAATAAAAATCAGGTTGGCAAAGCCCACGCCGTACACCGTGGCCACAAACGCAACGGCAATCCCCGAGCCCAGCTTCGATGGGTCGCTCAGGTTCTCCATAACGTGGATTAACCCCAGCACGGCGCCCAAAATCCCGACGGTGGGTGTAAACCCGCCCGCAGTCTCGTAAAATTTGCAGTTCTGGCCTATGGTATCTTCAAAAAAGCTGAGTTCAGTTTCCAGCAAGTCCCGTAGCAAAGCCGGGTCCGTGCCATCGGTCATCAGTTCAAGTCCCTTTTTCAGGAACGGATGCTCGATGCTCTTGATATCGTTTTGCAGCGCCAGCAAGCCTTCTTTTCGAGCTTTATTGGCTAGTTCCACCAGCTTGTCAATGAACATTTCCGGCGTTTCTTTATCCGCGCCAAACGCGCCCGGCAGGGCTTTAAGGGCGTTCATGCAATCGCTCATCGGAAAAGCCAGGGCTACCGCGCCAATCGTGCCGCCCATAACAATAATAAAGGCCGTCGGCTGAACAATCGCAGCCAAGCTGCCGCCTTCGAGCACCTGGCCGCCAACAACGGCCGCAATGCCCAGAATAATTCCAATGATGGACGTAAGATCCACCGGCAGACGCCTCTTTAGCTCAATTCCGCGCAGGTTAACACATTCAAGCGCAAGAATATTGCTAGCGTATCGTTACGCGTACCGCTCGGCATCCTCTGTTTGCGGGCTTACGATTACACTGGGCTTAAAAATACATTATTTGTAGGAACTTGCAACTGAACGCTTAAAGCGTTTTTAGGCGTTCGCGCACATACTCAGACACCCCAGATTCTTGCGCCTGTGTTTGCCCATGCAATTGCATGTAACGCTCAAATGCGCCTCGAGCACCTGCGGCGTCGCCTTTCGTGTCTAGCGCAACGCCCAACGCGTAATAGGCATCCAGATAATCCGGGTCGAGCTGCGTGGCCTTCTGATAATCAGAAATCGCCATTACCGGCTGCTTGAGCGCTTCTGCAACCAGGCCCCGGGTGTAAAACGCCATGGCATTACTTGCGTCGCTTGCAATCGCTTGGTCGGCAAGCGTTTTCGCCTTGGCGTACTGTTTGGCCTGGTATGCGGCCAACGCATCCGAGATCATTTGCTGCGACTGCGAGTTGCGCAGGGTTTCTAGCGCGGCTATCGCCTCGGGCGTGTTGGCTTTTTCGTAGGCAAGTCGGGCTTTGCTACTATCGCCCGCCTGTTGGTAAGCCGTCCCTAAAGCATACTGCAGGGCTGCCGCGTCCGCCGAATCACGACTCTCCGGGGACAGTTGCGTAATCAGGGTTTGGTATTCTTTTGCGGCCCGCTGCGCATCGCCCGATTGATTCCGTTGCTGAAGCACGCCAGCGAGCGAACGTCTCACATCCTGGCGCGAGGGATCAAGTTGCAGGGCTTTATCGTAGGCACTAATGGCATCGGTCCAGTTACTGCCTTGTTGGGCTTGCGCGCCGCTGGCAATGTAGCCATCCAGCTCGGAGCCCTGAAGCTGACCCATCAAGTCGGATATCACCGGATTCTGGGCATCCAGCGCTTTGGCTTCGGTTAAAAGTTTGCGAGCCGCTTGCGTATTACCCCGGGTTTGCCAGATAACCGCCTGATTGGCCAGCACCGCCGCGCGCTGCTCACGAACTTCGGTGTTGCCCGAGGCTGCGGGCAGCATGACCAGCGCCCGGTCGTAGGCCGCCATGGCGGTATCGAGTTTTGCCAAATCCGTGCCAGCATGCTTATGCAAAGCTTCGGCAACGTGTAACTGCACGCCCGGATTAGTCGGGAAGCGCCGGGCGTAATCATCAATCTGTGCGCGTGCCGCGTCAGACTGGCGGGGGTCTGGGCTATTGAGCCCCGAAGCCAGCAACGAAAGCACATCGGCATGGGTTGCTTCATCGTTCGGGTTTTTAGCCAGAATGCTGTTATACGCGCTCAGGGCCTCTTGCATGCGGCGCGGATCATTTTGTGCAGCATCTTTATAGAGCGAAGCACGGTAGTACAGCGCCTGTGTATTGCCCGGATCCATGGCCAGAATACTGTTATACGCCTCAAGCGCTTTTGCTGGCTGGTTCATGGCCTGGTAAAGCGTCCCCAGGTTCAGACGGATCAGTTTTTGCGTTTCTAGGCTCACGTTACTGCCCGGTTGCCGAGAAAGCCGTTCGGCCTCGCTGTATAACTGTAGCGCCGCATCGTAGGATTTTCGTTTTTGCAGCACGCCTGCCAGGTTTGCGCGGCCCAGCACGCTCGCAGGATTATTGCGAATATCTTCGGCCCAAATGGCCTCCAGAATGCCAAGCGCAATCGGGTTTTGCGGATCGATGGCAAGCGCGTTATCTAGCGCCTTAATGGCGGCGTTGTGCTGGCTTGCCTTGTGCAGTGCTACGCCCAGCTTGGCATACGCTTCGGCAGAATTCAGTTTTTGGGCGGCGGGCTCGTATTGTTTTGCGGCTAAATCGGGCCGGTTCAGTACGTTGTAAATATCGCCCAGCGCCAATTGCAAGCTGGCGGCTTTTTCGGGCGTGTCGCTTTGCAGGCTGGCGGCTATGGCATCGCTCACCGTTACCGAGGCGGGCCGCAGTAAACTGGCTTCGCGTTGTTGTTGGGCCATGTCAATTAGTTGGCGCGCATCGGTTTTACTAATGTTTAATCCATGGTAAGCCGCATAAATGTTTTCGCGGGCAATCTGGCGATTTTTCTCGTGCAGGGGCGAGCGCGCTATACTTGCGGGCCACGCGGTATTGAGCAAGTAATACGCCTCTTCAAAATCGGCGAGCGCGTAATGTGGCTGTTTGGTTGTTGTTAAATAGTAATTGCCGCGGCGCATGTAGACTGCAGCCAGGTTGTTATACAGCGGCGCAAGGCTGACTTTGGGCGCAATCGGGATCGCTTTCTGGAGGGTTTCAATGGCCTGACTCAGTTGCCCGCTCTGGATTTGCTGCGTAGCTTGCTCGCTCAGCTCAATGTAGCCGCTATAGTCCTGATCTTCCACGTCGCGTTCGGCGCTTAAATTACGCCCGCCCCAGGTGTTATTCACCGGATTTTGCGAAGGCAAATTCGCCCAGGCTGCTGCAGGCAGCAGGCAGGCCGCAAGTAAAGGCGCAAGTGCCAGCGAGTAAGCCACGCTCAGCCGAAAAGCAGGTAGTAGGCGCATTATTTTTAAGCTCCGTGTGTATCGCTTTTATAAATTTGTATGCGGTGTTTCCAACGTGATAAATCTCATGATTTAAAGCGCTTGCAGTCAGCAATTAATTGCTGAAGTCAGATAGGGTTTTAACGCTTCAATGGGCTTCTGTAAGCCAGTTATCCAGGCTGTATCAATGTGTCTTGGCTGTAATTTTTTTAAATGCAATTTAATGTTGGATATAGCTTAAAAACTCAATTATATCGTGTTTGCAGCGTATCTCGTATCGAGCATCCTGGTATTATATCGAAAAGACATGGCGCTTGCTTGCAAGCAATTCGCGGGTTTAGCGCTGCGCGTATACCACCAGTAACGAGTGCAGCGCACGTTGCGGCCGCGTGCCATCGGATTTAACCAGGCCCAGTTTAATCCCCGTTTCAGGGGTCCATAGCGCACTCGAGCTGCCACCATCCAGCGCAAGCGCTTGCAAAGCCCCTTCCGCACGAAGCCAGTTTGCAAGTTCGGGCAGCGTTAAGCCGCCGTTGGGTTGGGTTTGCTGCACCATCACAAACCAGATTTGCCCTTCGGGCGTTATTGCAAGCGCGCTACGCGCATTTTTTTTTAAAATACCGAGCGGGTCACGGCCTTTTTTGGGGGCATAAAACGCTTCGTCTGCCGCGGCAGTCATTACATCGGGCAAAAGTGCAGGGCCGGCGCCTAAAGCCTGTACTAACACGCATCCCGTTGGCAAAGGCGCGCTGTGCCGTGCAATACGCTGCGTTACAACATTGTTGGGGTGGCCTGGCGTTGCGTTGCAGCTGAGGGTTTGAGTCTCGCTACGGTCAAAAATTTGCGGCAGGTATGGCGCAAGCGATCGGTTTTCGGTCAAGCGGCTGTTTTGGGTCGGATTTGCTAGTGTTTTTTTATCAAGTTCAATCCAGGAAGCGCTTTGCCCGTTGTTAGGGTCAAAATAGCCCGCGTTAATTGCGGCAACCGCTCTTGCGGTGCCAGAGTTGGCTTCGGGTTTGGTTGCATTTGCAGCAACCCACTGCGCCAGAGTCTTTAGGCCTGCATCACTCGCGTTTTCGGGATGGGTTAAAACGGGCCTTATCACCGTGTTTTCGCCGGGCGTCACCTTAAACCGGTACAGTACCGTAAACGCGTCTAGCTTAAATTGCTCCAGCGCGAACGATTCGGTGTGCTGGGACGCAGTGCCATTGGTTGGCGTAGTCTCGGGCATGCATGCGCTTGTAGCGGCGGCAAAAAACACCATGGTGGCTACCGCAGCGATTAAAGTAACAGGTCTGTACAACACGAAAAAGGGCTCCGTAACTTTTGGCTCTGTCCTCAGGGCGCGATGTATCACGCCTGCGCTAAGCGTCGAGTTCAAAAGCTAACTTGTTATAACGAGATTACGCAATTATGCCACGATGTCAGCCAAGCGCTCGAAGGCCTTTGTATTTGAGGGCCTTTTTGACTGTCTTGACGCTACATAATCCATATCGTAACAGTTATGATATAATCCCGACATCTGACTTGTAGCCTTTAACGCACGGGTGTTTTAAAAGCCTTACGCGATGCCGTTTTAGCGGGTTTTCGCGCATGCACTTAGTGTTTAATAATCGGTTTGTCAGTAGTTTGAGTTGTCATCGTTAAATCGCCGTAAGGCTTTATGAGTGCAATTATAGTATTTAAAAAAAAGTAAATCATATGCTTTAGGTTAGTAAAACGCTTGCCCTGACTGTATTCTGAGCATCAAAGTATACTGACCTAAAGTTGATTTACGATATAACTTGCAATCAAGTCACGATGAATAGGCCAAACTTTACAAGAGCAAAGCTGCTTGAACATAAATTTGCTGTTTTACCGTGCTCTCTGTCACTGGAGAGTCGCCTAAAAATTTAGGGCTCGCGCCAGAGGCGCTAGATGTAAAAAAATCAACTCGCAGCAGAGCCTAAAACTTCAAATCACGCAACTTTTTGGCTTCAGTGGGTTTAAGTAAGCAGGCCAAAATTACCGTTCAATCTATCAGCTCAGTCCTGCTTCCAAAAAGCACACTATTAATTTAAGCAGTTAGTCAAAGCTTTTGGGATTTTTGGGCATTTACTCAATCAGCGCTCACGTATTGCCTACAGTGATTCTTTTTTTTAAATACGCCTTTTGTAAAATTAATCACTTTTTTTCATCTCAGAACGGGTCAATCGCTTGATTAACGGGGATACCTGCTTGCGGACAAGCGCACAAACAACTAAATCTAATCTCGCTTTACCGATCTCTGCTCAAAAGCAGGGGCCTGTTTTGCATGCGCCGCAGTCGCCTAAATTTGGTGGCGTAGCGGGTGTCTTAGAGGGCTTAGGCGGGCAGTCTGGGCTCAACGGGCTTGGCGCGTTAGCGTCAAAAGTGCTGCACTGCGAGCATTTTCCGATGACGGCAAAGCTAAACCCGTTCAAGCTCAAAAATTTGCCGTTTTTGCTTACCAATGCAACCATTGTTCGTGCGGCCGTAGGCTTTGCGCGGTGTTATCAGGATTGGATGAATCCAGATCCGGCCAAATCCAAATGGGATAAGCGCAGCGAATTTTGGGAGCGTGTGCTGGGCGGCGAAATCGCTGGCACCGGCATGTTTATGCTTGCGCTGCAACTAGGGCAAGATTTAATGGCCGGCCATTTTGAACGCCAGCCCGCTAACGCGCCGCAAGCGTTTATTGATGCTCAAAAACAGCTTTCATCTCCAGAAAAAGCCCTGCTGACGCAAGCGATCGATAAAGGATTTGGCGGCCTGAAGCCGGACGGGCTCATGGAGCGTTTGTTCTATAAGGGTTACGGGCTTGCCAAAGTTGAGCATCACCTGAATCTAACCCCGCAAGGCAAAGCCCTGCTTGCAAAAATCGAACAGCCTTTAAATCATTACGCGGTGCGCCTAAAAATGGGTGGCTACAAAATGTTTGCAGCAGGCGCCATTGCCTCGGCGCTCTTTGGAGGGTTGATTTCTCAGCTCATTAACGAATGGGTTGTGGCGCGTCACGCCGTGCCCGCCATCAACAAGCGTATGGGGCTGGTTGATCCCTCGCAGGTCGAAAAACAACAGCAAGCGCAACAAAACCAGCGCGTTAAAGATGTCTTAGAGCCCTTTAAATGGCCTGTGCCTCCCGGTTTGGTGAGCAAGGCGTCGTCTCTGGCCATTAATTCGCTATCCAATATAGGGTCGTTCTCCAACATCGGGTCGTCGCAAAGTTTACTCGCCGCCGGGTATATTCCTTCGCCCCCAGGATTATCGCCTGCGGCAGCCCTTATACCTGCCGTCGCCTCTGCGGAGGGCCCGCGTTAATGACCAATGCACTCACGACGGTAAAACCTTCGCTGCAAGCGCTAAAAACGCCCGCAAAAACGATTAGCCGCGTCATTCACACGATGCCGCATGGGCAAAATCTGGCGCAAAACCTTAAACTCATCGGTAATAACACGTTACGCCAGCTCGAACCGGGCGACATGCGCGTGCATATTTTAACCTTGGGCAACTTTGTGCTGTGCTGCTTCCGAGCGCTGGTCTCGGCGGGCTCTGCCAGAATGGCCAAAGGCACCCCGCAAGAAGACTACCGTAATCGCCAGACCGTACAGACCTTAATCCGGGAATTTGGCGGGTTTGTGCTGACTTTTGTCTTTCCGCTGAAGTCCATTATGTGGGGCGTGCGAGAAAGCCTAAAAAAATCCCTGAGTTTAAAATTTGCCGAACAAAGCAATTACAGCGTGTTTACCGCGTTTAAAGATACCGCTAAACAGTTCGGTAGCTCCGTGCTCCGCAAGCCTTTGCCAAAGGTTGATCCCGTAGGGTTCAGGTTTAGCAGCGGCGCAAAAATAATTGCCTACAACGAGAAAAGCACGGCCCTTAAGCTGTTTAAACCCTTGCTCAAGCACCTTTCGGGTAAAAACGAGCTGGCTAAGCTTGGCCAATTGTACACGCTGCTGCCGCCGGTTATTGCCGCAATACCGACTTTGGCCATTAGCGGTTTTTGGCTCGAAAAATTCAGCCTTAACAGCTCAGGCAAAATGATTGACGCCATCGAGGATGTTATCCACGATCGTAGACTGCGGCACCAAACGCCTAAACCCTTACCGAATTTACCCGCCCTAAATAACCCTGGCCCGCTACTTCAGTCGGTGTTGCCGCCAGTTAATGCTGCCGCCGCTCAGTTTAGCGCGCTCACAACCCCGGTGCTTTCGGGCGCTGCCACCGCCAAACCTGCCTTGGTTGCAAGCACTGCCAGCGCCGTTAACCCTTTTGCCTCGCCTGCTGCATCGCCTGTTACATTGCCTGCTACAGTTACGCCTTTGCGTGATTCGCTTAATCCGCAAACTGCGCAGCCTTTACCCTATAATGCCTAACAGATGATGTCTTCGCCAGAAACACCCCCCGAACCCCAGTTATCGGCACCCTGTAATATAACGGCTCAGCTAACGGGCACCGCGCTAGGTTGCGATTTGGTGTTTATTCCGCGGGTTGCGCGTGCTTACAAACGCTTTGGCGCGCCATGGCTTGCACGCTTGTTTACCACCGCAGAGCGCGAATACTGCCTGTCGCCCTTGCTCCCAGAATCTCGGCAGATTGAACGCATGGCCAGCCGCATTGCCGTTAAAGAGGCCGTTGCCAAGGCGCTAGGCTTGGGCGTTTGCGGCCTGGGGTACACGCAAGGGCTCCGTTGGCAAGAGGTCAGCTACGACGCGAACCGCGCCCTGCAATTTAGTCATCGGTTGCAACAGTTGGCCCAGGCGCAAGGGGTTCTTCATTGGCAGGTTAGTGTCGCGCACGATGGTGATTACGCGATGGCGACCGTTTTAGCCGTGCCTGTCGGTTATGGTGCTAATCATAAGTAAAATCGATTCGGTTTTATGACGCTTGTGTATAAGTGCTCGATTTATATTGTTACAACATGTTAAAGCTTTCTAAATAAAAAATGCATTCAAGGGTTCCAAAATCTCTTTAGTTTGTTTTTATATTTATGTAGAGCAAATCGTAAGCGGTTATAACAGATAATCGCATGTGGGTTGGATTAGATTGGGCCGAGCGGGCAATAAGACGAATTGAAGCAAACCGAACCTCAAGAGTCTTAGGCTCAGTGGCCTGTTGTAGAGATTAAACCCAGTTAAGTGTGGTGGTGATATGAGCACAAATTTAAATGGCACGGTAAACGCAAAAACCCTAGCCAGCTTAATAAAATCTGTTAATGGCAATGCAGCTTCGGGGACCAAAAGCGTTTCGGCAAGTTCAACCAATGCGTTTAGCGCAATGGGCACAAAACAAGAAAGCCACAATGCTGGCTTTGACCCGATCGGCTGGATTTCGAACAAAGCCTCTGAAGCAATGGATGATGTCCAGGACTTTGCCAAAGATGTCGCTAAAAACCCGCTTAAAACCGTCAAAAATGCGTTTGAGACTGTCTCTGACACGGTAGAGAACGCGCAGCATCACGTGACTGAAATGGCACAAGACGTTAAAAAAGAGGTTCTGGCCGACGTTAAAGCAGTAAAACATGAAATTAAAAAAGACCTTAAAGAAGCTAGCGTACTGGCGAGCAACGCGTTTGCTGGCAAGCTGAACTTGGGTACAACGTTACCTAAAGCTGCCGCAAACGTAAAACCCGATGGCGATAAAGCCGCTCAAAATCCGGTTAAACGCTGGTTTTCGTCCGTTAAAAATTCGGTTTTGGGCACGGTTTCTAAAACCATTGCAAGCATAGGCCAGCCTAAAGCCACCGAATCCGAAGACGCCCAAACCGCGAGCACCGGTAGTTCGTCTGGTAGCGCGAGCAAAAGTAACGCTAAAGCCAATAAAAACGTGGCAGCTGCGAAGCACCAGGCCGAATCTGTATTGGCCAAGGCAAAATCGGGTCAAGTTAACCGAGGCCAGCTGGCCAATGCCATTCAGGCCTTACAGGCGGCGATTCCAAGCACATCAAGCGATGATAATTCTCATTGGCAGCTTTTAACCACCTTGAGTGACGCAAAAAGCGCGCAGCAGCAACTTGATAAAACCACTGCGCATACGGCTTAAGCCGCTTTAGCGATTGAATATTAACAAGCCAAACGGCAGGTAAGGCAAGGGGTTTAAACGTTTTGTTGGTGGTAACAAAAAACCGGCTCGCAGCGTAAAAGCGTCTGCAGGCCGGTTTTGCGTTAAGCAAGCAAGCGCGTTTAGCCACCAGCAGTTGCTTCGCCAGTAACTTCAACTTTAACTGGCACCGTTTTATCTTCGCGCTTAAAAATTGACCACACTCGAGCTATTGCGGCTTGCTTACGGGTATTTACATGTAGCTCTAAACCATGACGCTTTTTACCCATGGGATCTTTATCAGGAAAAGTATTGGCTAAGCCTAAATCTACTGGAGGTATAGAGCCTTTAAGCTCTGCATAAGCTGTAACCTTATAGTTATTCGCTTGATCATAACTTACAGGCTGATATTGGCGCTGGGCTAATCTTTGGAAAATATTAAGTTCTGAAGTACTATTTTTTATATTCATAAGTGATCCTTTCTGTGCATATAAACTCATTTAAACCATTGCCATGGCGGGGGCGCTCAGTTTTTGCGTGGCGTTTTGCACCCACAGGCTGGGGCCGGTTTTCGGCATCAACTCTGCCGAAGTACTTAATCCGTAAAATCCGCGTGCGTGCAAGTCTACGGCACGGTTCATAAATCCAACGGCCGGGCCGCACACGTTATCCGCCATCGTGGCATCGTCGGCCACCGTAAACACATGGCTGCACGTTATGCCGGCCAGCGTTTCGCCGGTTACCGTTACTTGCGTGCTAACCGGTTTACGCGCGTTGCGGGTATCCACCACGCCGCCCACGGTAATGGCTTCGGGCGGGCAAACGCCAGCCATCGCCAGAATAATATCATCGGCGTGTTCCATGTTTTCCAGTTCAATCAGGCCGTTGCGGGCCTCAAGTTCGGCTTCAATGTCGGCGTCGCTCATCGCGGCTACACGGGCGGCATCAAAGCCGGGCAGGTGTAAAAAGTCTTCTCGAATCGTGGCGCGATACGACTCCCAGTTGCTGACGCCCACCCCAAACCGAATATCTACAGCTTTTACCCGCACAAACGATTGCGCGGCGACCGCGGCCATGGTGGTTAAAAAGCCGGGTGTGGCGCCTGCGCCGGTAATGTATAAAATGCGGCGGCTGCGCAACAGGCCATCAAGCGGCAACAGTTCTTGCACGGCTTTGGTGCGCTTGAGCGCATCCACCATAATGCCGCTAAAGGGTGTCTCTTGCGCAATGCGGGTCACGGTTTCGGCATAAAACGTTACAGGCAGGTTGGGCAGCGCAATAAATAGCGCGTCCAGGTCGCTTCCCACTGCTTTCAGCATGGCCAGTACAGGGTCCTGGCTAACGCGTTGGCCAACTTGTGGGTAGTCTGCAACAGTTTTAAGCGTCTGAATCTGCTCGGCATCCAGTCCGGTCAAATCAGCACAAAAGCCGTGGCTATCGGCCATGGCGACCAGATGATACCCGCCACGGGCCAATGCCATACGGGCCATGGATTTGCCCAGGCCGCCAGCGCCAAGAATGCCAAGTTTAATCGGAAGGGTCATTGCTAAAGCTCCTTTTTAGAAAAAATGTTCTTTAATTGAATCCAAAAAATGCCAGTAGAACCAGAATTGTTATTTTTTCATTAAAGCGGCGCGTGAATTTAATAAAAATGTTTACTATACAAAATTATTAGTAGGTCGGAAGCGAGGCTTGCCATGACAGAAAAGTTAACGCGTGTAGAGCGTCTTATTTTGAGAAACCAATATGCCATTTTGGAGGCGTTAGAGTCTGAATATTCAAACAAAGAGTTTTTACTGGCATTGGATAATGGTTACACAAAAGAAATCGAAGAATTTCTTGATAGCAGCGTTTCAGAAGAACTTCCAATAAGCGTATGTACAGAAGTGTGGTCTATTTTAGATATGTTTCGTGCTTTGAATAACAGTTATGACCGTCTAGAAGATAAGACAGATATTAGTGTCAAAGAAATTCAGTTTGAAGGCTTTGATGCAAACAACGATTCGCATTATGGCTACATGAATTATGTTTTATCTGACCGTGGCCGGTACGATGAATCTATGCCGATGAATAGTCACTGCCAAGCAACTTTGCCCATGTATAGACGCATGTTAAGCGTCTGGGAAAGCTTTGATAAACCCGTGAATTTAAATAGTGAACAAATTAAAAGCATTATTGGCGTGAAATTTGTTGCAGTCTAGTTTTAAAAGCATTGACTAATACGTGCCAAACGCGCGGTCGCCTGCATCGCCCAAGCCCGGCACAATATACCCCTGGCCATTCAGGCAATCATCAATCGCGGCCGTAGTTACCCGCATGCCGGGCATAGCCTGGCCCAGCGCAGCCAGCCCCTCTGGGGCCGCAATAACGCACACCAGTTGCATATTGGCCACGGGCACCCCCAGATCGCTAAAAATCTGTGCTGCAGCAATGGCCGAACCGCCAGTAGCTAGCATGGGGTCCAGAATCATCACCTGCGCGCGCGCGTAATCCATCTGGTGCGCTTGCGGCAGCTTGTTGTAATAGGTTACGGGCTGAAGGGTTGCTTCGTTACGGTAAAGGCCAATGTGATACACCTTGGCCTCGGGGATAAGTTCTAGGGCGCTCCCAGAAAGCATCAGGCCGGCGCGCAGAATCGGCGCAACCATAATGGGCGTTTTGGGGCTAAGCCATTCGGTTTGCATGGGCTGAAGCGGCGTTTCAATCAAAACGGGCTCTAGCGGTAGGCTCTGCGTGGCCTCTGTCAGTAAAATCTGGGCCAGCCGGGCAAGCGCTGCTCTAAAAGCTTCGGGCGAGGCGGTTTTGTCTCGGAGTTTTGCCAGGTTGTGCTTAACAAGCGCGTGGGCACAAACCGAAACGTTAAGCTGGGCAAGAGCATCGGGCATAGGCGTAGAAGGAGTCATGACAACGGGGCCAGTATAATCATCGAGTACAAAACAGGGCGTAACTTAAAAGCAAGGTCAAAGACTTTAGGGCGCATCAGGCGGGGTCATCAAACCCTTCAGACGTAACCTTTAAGCAGAGGGCATGTCCTAGCCACCCTGGCTTTGAGGCAAAACCCGCCTAAAAAAGACGCTGTACAGTGCGCGTTTTAGCGCACGTTAAGTTTAAATTTAATGCGTTATAGCACAAACAAACCTTCAGCAGGTTTAATCTAGCTGTAATTCAATGCATCATGCGTTGGCGGGAGTTCTTCCTTCCAACGGCGGTAAACATAGGCTTTAATCTGTCTAAACGCACCCGCTGACTGTGTTTTTAAGGCCATAGCGTCGCAATTTAATCCAGATTTACGCTATTTTAAGCGCAAGGCCATAGTTAAAACAGGATTAAACAACAAAAAACAATGAACATGGCTTCGGTCCCATATTCGCCCTATTCGCAGCTTGTCTATGCCCCGCTGGCATCGCCTGTTCGGCTGCAATCTCTCGCCATGGCATCCGTGAGTCCTTCTGCGTGGTCGAGTATGCCTGCTAGCCCGTTAAACGCCTTGGGCTTAAGCGCGCAAAATCCTGGGCCGCAGCAAGGCGCAAGCAGTAACGCGTCACTGCTGTGGCAGCAACGCTTGCTCACCCCGCCGCAAGCCCCGGTAACCCCGGTTAATCCCGCGCAAATCACGCCGCATCCCGAGCTGCAAGCCGCGCTTAAACTGCTTGGCACGATTAAACCCTTGCCCGCCGATGTGAATTACCTGAAGCAAATGGGCGTCGATGTCATTTACCCTTCGGGGGCTGATGCCCTGCGCACGATTATCCAGAAGGGGATTAAAGTCGAGTTTGCCGAGCTGGACGACGACAAAGCCCACGCCGAATGGATTGCCGAAGAAAACCGCATCGTCGTGAATAAAAAATATCAGGGCGATGTTACGCCCGCAACGCTGTACGGTCTGGCCGCTGCATTGTTCCACGAGGCGGGCCACGCTGGCCGCCGGGGCGACAACGAGGCCTCGATTCAGGAAGAAATCAACTGCCTGGCGCTCAATGTATTGGCGCATCGTTATTTTCAGGCAACGCAGCCGGCGTACCAGTTTGCAGCCTCGCAATCGCGCTTAATTACCGATGGCGTCGCGCTTTATTCCAATCTGTTTTTTGATACAGACCCCTCCAAACAACGTTTGGTGCAGCGCGTAATTCAAAAATACGGTATGCTGCCGCCCAACTCGCCCGATCATCCCACGCCCAACACGGCCATTTATGGCACGCGCCCGTTGCTGCAAGCCATTATGTTGGCCAAGCAGGCGCTCGGCCAGCCCTAGCCTTAAACGATAATCGTGAAGTTTGGCCTTACGGCCAGCAGAACACGATTGCTATAAAATAGGGTTAATTGCGCCATTTTCGCCCTTAAACGCCTGATATGCCTGATATGCCTGATATGCCTTGATCGCCGCCTTAGGGTTGCGATAAAATGTTACAGCGCTAGTGAATATATTCAAAGACAGCTTGTGCAGTAATGCAGTAATCAAGATAAATAAGCAGCACGCATCCTTGCCTTAAAGGCGTTCGGCACGCACCCAAACACCCCCTTTGGGAATTAACCCCGCAATGACCTTCACGACTCTGAATCTTTTCCAGACAACACGCTTGCGTCCTGCGTCTGTTTTAGGCGCGCGCTTTGGCCAAAAAAAAGCCGAACCCTCGCAGGCCTTGCCCCAACTCTCGTCAAAATCTTCGTCGCACGCTTCCAATAATAATTCATTAGGGCAAACGTCTCCCGCAAGCACGCTTGCGCCGTCCCTCCAACGAGATCTTTTCCCGGATGAAAAAATTGCTCAAACCGTTGAGCAGTTACTGACGCAAAAAAACGGGTTTAAAGCGTTCGATGACTATGCCGCAGCGTTGTTTTCTCAGCCCAAAAATTTGGGCACGCCTTTGCTGCCGATGCTAAACGTGCCAGATTTTCCTGATTTATCTCAGGACATGACGCCCGCGCCCCTTAAGCAGTTGTTCGCGCTGGCGCATGCGCCCACGCCAGACGCGTTCCAGCCAGACGTGTTCCAAATCGAGCCGTCAAGCGCGCAGTTATCGCCCAAAGGCGCAGAAGGCCTTCAGGGCAAGCTGCAGCAAGCGATAATCAGGCTTAACAACGGGCTACGGTACCAATTTAGCCTTCAGCCGCTGGCTAACGGCTGGCGTAAAACGCTCCAGCGAATCGATCACCCGCAGCACGCGGAGGTGTTGACGCTGGACCAGTTTAATTCGCCCGCCCTTCGCCCGACGATGCGGTATAAGTTTTCTCTGCACCAGGGCGCACAAGCTAATCAGAACGCCACGCCGGCCTCTAGTCTTACTTCTGGACTTACCTCTGGTCTTACTCCTGCTCTAGGGGGCGAGCCTAATGCTGCGTTCAATTTGCAATCTCTTTTTCAAAACTCGCAAAACACAGAAGTCATGAGCTTAAACTCAGACAACGTGGCGCAAACGCAGGCCGTTTTTGACGCGATTGAACGCAAGCTTCAGGCAGCGCTAACGCAAAGCCCTTCAGCGCCCAGCAATCAGTCTTTGGTTTGATTAAGAACAAGCACCGCTTAGCTGGTCAGCGCGCGTATTAAGTACGCGTTCGGTTTAACTACACCAGTGCGGGGGTTTGTTGAGACGCCAAAAACCAATCGGTAAACCTGGGGATCCCAAGCTGGATGGGCGTGCTGGGCGTGTAACCCAAGAGCTTTTTGGCCTTGTTAATATTGGCGCACGTTAACGTTACATCGCCCGGTGCAGCGGGCTGCCAATTAATCTGGGCGGATTTACCCAAGGCAAGCTCAATGGTTTCAATCAGGCGCGCTACTGTAATCGTTTGCGACTCGCCCAGGTTAAACACCTCGAACGGCGTGCCCGTGGTAAACGCGCTAAACGAGATGGCCGCAAGAATCCCCTGCAAAATATCGTCGATGTAAGTAAAATCACGCCGCGCCGAGCCATCGCCATAAACCTCTATTGGCCGATCTTGATGAATGAGCCGCGTAAATTTGTGAATCGCCAAATCAGGGCGCTGCCTTGGGCCATAAACCGTAAAAAAGCGTAGCGCAACGGTTTCAAGGCCGTGCAGGTGTGCGTACGTGTGCAGTAGCGATTCCGCCATAGCCTTAGAACTAGCGTAAGGCGAAATCGGCTTGGATACATCGTCGGTTTCTTCAAAGCCCGTAAAATCGTCTAACGGTTTTTGTGTGGTTTGCTGGCCGCGCTCGCCATACACCGAGCTAGAGCTGGCCAGAATAAACCGCCGGATGCCATAATTGCGGGCCAGTTCTGCAAGCGTTAGTGTGGCGTTCACGTTAGTTTCAAGGTATAACTGCGGCTGGCTTAACGAGGGCCTGACACCCGCCCGTGCCGCTAAATGCACAATAGCTCCGTGTTGCTCCGAGAGTTTAGGGCCAATGTCCTGGAATATCGCCGCCATGGCGTGCGCATCCCTAATATCTGCTTTGTACAGCTTAAACCGGGGGTGTTCTAGCGCAGCCGCAAGATTCAGCGTTTTAAGGGCAGGGTCGTAATAATCATTAAAATCATCAATTGCGTATACCGTTGCCCCTTGCAATAGCAAGGCATCCACCACGTGCGAGCCGATAAATCCGGCGCCGCCGGTTACCAGAAAAGATTTGTCTGCATAGGGTGTGTCTTTGCGAGTGTTCATAAGCAGGTTTACGCGACCGTAATGTGCTGTTTAAGCCAGAATAACGCTTTAGACTGATTCAAAATACACCGAAAATAACCCAGATTAACCCAAAATTTGCCCGAGCAAAAAACAGTTAAACTTAAACAACTTAAGTTAAGATTATACTGTAGATAAACCCAACGCTTGCTTGCCGACGCAAGCTTAGAAAATATTTAAACGAAGACTTTAAATATGTACCTGTCCAATGCTGAATTTTTGACAGAATTTAAAACATGCCTTAGCTACTAAGCTTAATACGATTAAGGATGATTATGACCGAAGCTACCAAAGTAAAAATCCCGCTTAAATCCCGTCACGATATCGCTCAGATGCGTGTTGCAGGAAGAATTGTCGCCGAAGTGCACGCCATCATTCGTGATGCCCTCAAGCCGGGGATCAGCACCCTGGAGCTTGATCAACTCGCCGAGGCGCATATTCGAAAAAGCGGCGCGCTGCCGACGTTTAAGGGCTATTATGATTTTCCGGCCACGATTTGCGCGTCGGTGAACACCGAAGTGGTTCACGGGATTCCCAAGGCTGATGTGATTTTAAGCGCGGGCGATATTTTTACGGTAGACGTAGGCGCAACGTACAAAGGTCTGGTTGCCGATGCGGCCGTTACCTTTGCGGTTGGCGACGTGCCCGAGGATGTTAAAAATTTGTTACATTACACGCAAGCCTCGCTCGAAGCTGCCATTGAGCAAATGTGGCCCGGAAAATTCCTGGAAGACGTCTCGGGCGCGGTCGAAGATGTGTGCGTGGCCCATGGTTACGGCCTGGTCCGGGAATACGGCGGCCATAGTGTGGGCCATAAACTCCACGAAGAACCATTCATCCACAATTACCGCACCGGCAACCCTGGCCCAGAGCTTAAAGCAAACATGACGCTTGCCATTGAACCGATGTTTACGCTCGGTAGCGGCGCGGTTAAAACGCTTGATGATAACTGGACTGTGGTTACCGCGGATAACACCATGAGCGCCCATTTTGAGCATACCGTACTCATTACCGAGAACGGCCCCGAGCGTCTGACGGCACTTGCCGCACTTTAAGGTTTGCTTGTTGTTGGTTACAGGGAGACGCTCTAGGGCTTTAAGCGGTTGCTTGGCGTGGGTTTGCAAAGCAACGCCTTTGCGTTACCCTTAAACGACGCGCGGGCAACTTTTGACCCTTTGCGCCGCAGCCTATCCATAAAGAAAAGATGCGGCCCGTGATTTACTGTTAATTGTTGATTGTTTAAGCACCTGAAGCCCCATGGCCAAAGAAAAAGACGTTATCGAAATCGAAGGCGTGATTCAAGAAGCGCTGCCAAACGCGATGTTTCGGGTCATGCTTGAAAACAACGTCGAGGTGTTGGCGCACGTGTCGGGCAAAATCCGCAAGAATTTTATTAAAATTCTTCCCGGAGACAAGGTTCGTGTTGAGTTATCGCCGTATGATTTGACCCGTGGCCGCATAACGTTCAGGATGCGTGGAGGCTAGTTGTATCATGCGTGCGTCCGGTCTGCCCAAGTTTTCAGGTATTTACAAGTGTGAAGAAAAACCCGGCATTATTTCATTCAGAGTAGACAATCAAGGGGGTAATCACTACGCCAATTTCACAAAAAAGGGGATTATCCCTTCTTGGAATGATGGTATAGACAGCGGCATGTTTATTCTGAAATATAACCCGAAAACCCAGACCCCGCCTGACATTTATCGCCCTGCATTCGATGCTGCAATTGTAAATAATTTAATAAAAGCTCAATTGCGTAGTAATGACAAAAAAAAGATGCCTTTTTTACTTACTAAATTAGATAATGCGAGATTATTTTTAACTACCTCGCTCAAGCCCTTTTTTGATAGAACAAAATTTCCTAAAAATCGAAAAAAACCTGAAACATACGCTTAGTTTTTAAATTATTGGAGAAATGACCTCATGAAAGTTCGTCCTTCCGTCAAGAAAATTTGCGATAAATGCAAAGTGATTCGTCGCTTTGGTCGCATTATGGTAATTTGCGAAAACCCCAAGCACAAGCAACGTCAGGGATAAGGTTTCCGTTTATTGTCTTAAGGCAGGTCGGTTTTTAACGCCTGCATTGCTTTTTTATGTCTGCTTTAACGCTTGCCGTACTCGGCGCAACTGGCTTGGTTGGCCAACACCTGATTCATATTCTGGAGCAACGCCAATTCGCGCAACGCTTTGGCACGTTTACCCTTAAACCTTTGGCTAGCGAACGCTCGCAAGGCCAGACCGTCCGGTTTATGGGGCAAGACGTGCCCGTGCAGCTCGCCGAGCCCGATGCCTTTAACGGCGTCGATATTGTGCTAGCCTCTGCTGGTGGCAGCGTGAGCGAAGCGCTCGTGCCCGAAGCCGTTAAGCGCGGTTGCGTGGTAATCGACAACACCAGCCACTACAGAATGCAGCCCGATGTGCCGTTGGTTGTTGCAGGCGTTAACGATGAAGCGCTTAAATCGCATGCGGGTATTATTGCCAACCCTAATTGTTCTACTGCGCAACTGATGCCCGTGCTTAAAGCGCTGCACCAGGCGGCTGGGCTGAAGCGCGTGATTGTGAGCACCTATCAGAGTGTTTCGGGCGCGGGTAAAGAGGGCATGGAGGCCCTTTGGCGCCAAACCGAAGCCCTGGTGGCGCAACCCGATACCCCGGTCGAAAAAATTGGCTACGAATCCCCCGGCGCGCTGGATCGTGAAACGTTCCCTATTGCCTTTAACCTGATTCCGATGATAGACGTTCTGCTTGAAAAGCCCGACGTCTACCAAGGGTATAGCAAAGAAGAGTGGAAGCTCATCGTCGAGACGCGTAAAATTCTTGAGTTGCCCGAGTTGGCGATTACGGCAACCGCCGTGCGCGTGCCGGTGATGATTGGCCACAGCGAGTGCGTCACCGTTGATCTTGAGCGCGCCCTGAGTCCCGAGCAGGCTGAAGCGCTCCTGAAAAACACGCCCGATGTTGTTGTGAGCCCGGCGATGAGCCGCGAGTACCCCACGCCCAAGCAGGCTGCCGGTCAAGACCCGGTGTACGTGGGTCGCTTGCGCCGAGATAGTTCAAATCCCGAAACCGGGTTGAACTTTTGGGTGGTCGCCGATAACTTGCGCATTGGCGCAGCGCTCAACGCAGTTCGCTTGGCCGAGCTGCTCATCACGATGAATTTATTAAAATTTCCTTCAGTCGCCTGACCCTTTCGCGTTTTCATCTGATAATGGCGCTTGAATGAACCATGCGTTTAGTTTAGATGCGGATGCGACTGCAAGTATCGTTTTGAGTCAGACGTTTTGTGTCGGTTATTTTGGGCACAGAACGTCCGTTTAATTCATAAGCAATACATTTGCAGCTAAACCGGAGCAGATTATCGGTAAAGGATACTGCGATGACACAGTCGGTAATGGTACACACCGTGCGCGCCTTTGTAACGCCTAAAGGCGAAGGCGGCAATAAGGCTGGCGTTGTCGCGCCCTCGCCCGAGCTTTCGCCGCAAGATTATCAGCACGTAGCCAAAACCATGGGCCATTCCGAAACGGCTTTTGTACTTCCGCCCGATACGCATAAGCCGGGTGATTTTAAAGTCCGGTTTTTTACCCCTACCGACGAAGTAGATTTATGCGGTCACGCCACGATTGGCACGTTTAGCCACATGGCGCAAACCGGACAAATTAAACCCGGCCAATACCAGCAACAGACCAAGGCCGGCGTACTGGATCTGGAGATTGATGCGCAAAATACCGTTTGGATGACCCAAGCCAAACCCCAATTTGGCGAACCCCTAAACACTCAACAACGCGCCGAGGTTGCCGATGCGCTTCAATTAACGTCGAGCGACCTTGACGACGCGTTGCCTGCGCAAAGTATTTCGACAGGCGTTAAAGAACTTTTTGTTCCGCTTAAATCGCTCAAAGCGCTGCATTCGATTCAACCCGATCAACAAAAAATACTCGCGCTAAGTAAAAAGCACAACGTCGCGGGGATTTATCCGTTTACTCAAGAAACTCAAAACCGGCTCCATGTTGCGCAAGGGCGTAATTTTCTGCCCGCATTGGGTATCCCCGAAGAATCGGCAACCGGCGTGGCCAATGGCGGCTTGGCGGCTTATTTGGTCAAGCAACAGCTTGTGAGCCCTAATGTGGCACAGCAAGGGATTATTTTGGAGCAAGGCCACGCGATGGACTTGCCTTCCGAAATACAGGCGCGGGTGGCGTTAAATGCCAACGGCGATATTGATCATGTTAAAGTAGGCGGGCGCGCAATCGCCGAAAATCAAACAGAGGTTAAACTTTATGCCCTGGTTTAAACAAATACAAATCACGCGCCTGGCGTTGCTCTTTGCTGCGTTACTCTGCACGCATACAGCCCAGGCGCTCGAAGTTGTCGGCGACCCCGCAAGCATCGACGCGGCACTGACCTATGGTGTGCAAAAACAGGGCCAAGGCTACCGCAACCTGCTCGGCAATAACTGGCGAGAAGGCGAGCGCGGTAGCTTACTCAATATTTATACGCCCTTTATGCAACTGGCCCTTAAAGGGTATAAATCCAACATCCCCGTCGAGCATCCTACCGATGATGACATTAAGCAGGTACGTAAAACTGCCCGCAGACTTATTTCGGGTCTTAACGATGGTCTTAGTAAGCAGCGCGTGCGTTTTGTGGCTTCGTTAACTGGCGCAACACCAGATTTTGCGGCGGGTACGCGCGGCGTTCTCGAAGGCTATCAACACGGCAGCATTGTGGCCCTTAAACCTATCGAAACCAGCGGCGCGCCCAAGGCAGCAGCGTTAATCGAGGGTGCCAAAGCGGGCGAACCCGGCGCTTACGAAGCCGTGTTGTCCTTCGAGTTCAGATTCGATGACGTTGCTAATTTTGATAAATACGCGTTACAGCTCTATAATCCCAACAACAATAAACGTTGGGCATTTCAGGTGCGTAATATCGAACTTAAATAGCGCTAACCCTGGCCAGCACCCGAAGGTTGCAGCGCGCCCATTGCCTCCAGAAGCTCGGCTTCTTGCGCGTCGTTGAGTCGTGTTTGCAAATCACACAAATACGCCTGGTAAGCCGGCGATCGAAACGCGCTAAAATGCCGTCGCATCAATTCTATCTGCCGCGCGTATTGCCCCCCTGGCTCGTTGACGTGAATCATAATAATATCTTCGTGCGCAGCTTGTAATTGCTCGTAAGCGTTTGCAAAAGGTGCATAATCAGCGTTATCAGCTTGGGTCGCTGGCATTGCGCTGGCTTTATCTGCAACAGATTTGTCGGCCGCCAAAAAGCGTTGCAGGTCATCAAATAAACGCATCGAATGTTTCATCAAGGCTTCGGCGTCGTTTAGATGATCGCGTAAAATAGTCTCAAAATCCGCTTCAATTCGATCGACTTGAAAAAGCAATAAATCTGCAAAAGCCATGGTACACCACGCTCCCTAATACAGTAAAAATAAAGGTTTGGTTTAAAAAGAATTTAAACGTAGTGATAGATTCACTTATAAACGCATTGAATCAATGTAAGTCTAATCAGCGCTTACGCCTGCTGCATAATCCCTTACGGTAATATTTAAGACGTTAAGCGCTGAATTAGCCGGATAAATTCGGATTAAATGCGTTGCTCTTCGGCATCGTACACATCAAACCAATGGTAAATAATTTTGCCCTTAGGTACATTCTCGGCAATGTAATCTTCCATATAAAGCTGTAATTCAATGGGCATATCGTTAATGCGCGTATCTCTCAGCTGATTATTCCAGCGGACAATCTCTGTGCGGTCCTGTTGTTTAGCGTTCGCTTGAATCCATTGCGCAACCTGATCATCATTCGCGCCCGTCGCAACAAACGCCTTAAAGGCTTCGGCATCAATTCCAGCAAATTCGAGTATTTTTTTATCAAGTGGGCAGTTAAAGTGGTATTCGCCTGCTGTGCCGCTAATCACGGCGCGGCATTTATCAAGCATACGCGCAGCAAGTACAAATCCGGCTAACGTTTCGCGTGGGCTGCGCGGAAAATCCACCGTTAAATCTTTAGCAAGCGCGAGCTTCGTCATGGCTTGGGTCACGTTAGGGCATCCTTATACAACCAGCAGATAAAATAATTAAGCGTAATAACGTATTAGCGATTTTAATTTTAGCGACGATAGCAAGCGGTCAAAGTTTAGAACAATAGGGCTTTAATCAAGCGTTAAACTCAGACTTGGTGCAAAAAGTGTGTTGGCTTGTTTAGAGGCAAATTAAAACGATTTAGTAGCGCATCTTAAAAGTAATCTTGAAGGTGCGCGTTTAAATAGTATAAAGGGCCGGTAAGATACCGACCCCTTGAATAGTCTTGGGCTTAAAACGTTTACTGTAAACGGCTAGAGACCGTCTTCCAGCAAATATTTTTAAAATACGCCTCAATGTAATCTTTACGATTTGTGCCGTAATCGTTCATGTAGGCGTGTTCCCAAACGTCCATCACCAGAATCGGATTAAATGCCGGCGGGTGTCCGTTTTCGTGGTCGGTAATCCAAAAATTTTGTAGCCGCTTGGTCACAGGGTCTTGCAGCAGCATCGCCCAGCCAATCCCGCGCATCATGCCGGTGGCTTTAAAATCTTCTTCCCAGGTTTTAATGCTGCCGTAGGTTTCGGCAATGGCTTGGCCCAACTTGGTGTTGGCATCAAGCTGGCCGCCGTTGGGCGTCATCGCACCAAAGTAAAACTCGTGCATGCGCATCCCGGCAAATTCAAAGCCCAACCGGCGTTTTTGCTCGTTATAAACGGGCGTGCCGATTTTGCCCTGACCCATCAGGTCGCGCAGATTATCGGTTAAGGTGTTGGTGTTGGTCACATAGCCTTGATACAGTTTGTAATGCAAATCAAGCTGTGGGCCCGAGATGCCATCAAGGTTCTGAAGATCGTACAGGGTGGGCTCGTAAGGTTTCGGGGGGGCCATCGTTGTCATTGCTCATACCTCCAGAATCAGATTAACGGTGTATTGGGTTTAAAGATAGCGATTATTTCTTAGCTGACAGTAGTGCAAAGTCTAGTCAGGCTGAGTAAGCATTGAAGAGTCGATACTGTCAGTCGTGGCATAATCGCCTTGAATATTCAGGTTAAACACTTAAGTCATCATACTAGCAACTTAGTGTTTGGATTAGACGCTTTAAGCAGGCTTTATCTGGCCAGCGCGGCTGTTTTTGTGAAAGATTTAAAAAACGTACGCCTTAATTAAAATGTTATAGCGTTAACTTAATATGCCGGTGGTCAGACTCGAACTGACATGCATCGCTGCGCGCGATTTTGAGTCGCGTGCGTCTACCATTCCGCCACACCGGCATTGATTACGTGATGGTTCTATAATGGTACACGAAACGTATGGAATTGGGAGCCTGATCTGATGACAGAAACCGCATTAGTTTTTTCGCCCTTCGGGTACTTACAACTTGTGTACTCGCCCACGCACCTGCTACAAGCGGTTTTCTGTCCAGAACCCCCAACAGCATTGAAAGCACACCCAATAAACGCGCCTTCGCCCGGTGGTATTCCTGCGCAGTTTTTGCGCTGGCTGCAGGAACCGCTTAATGCGCCTGTGCCGCCGTATCGTTTAGTTGGCACGCCTTTTCAGGAAGATGTCTGGCGCACGGCAATGCAAATCCCTTACGGACAAACGCAAACCTATGGCGCGCTGGCCAAGCGGCTCGGGCGCCCCACTGCCAGTCGTGCCGTGGGGCAGGCACTAGGGCGTAACACGCTTGCACTTATTGTGCCGTGCCACCGGGTGATTCAACAATCGGGGCAACTGGGCGGATTTGCCTGGGGGCTGCCGCTTAAACAGCGCTTGTTGCACGCCGAGCAGGCGGCAAGTTTGCGTGCTAAACTGCAACCGGCGTAGGGCTAAGCGCTTGCCGAATGGCGAGTAAATCGCGCAGCAAGCCTTCCATGTCGCTCAAATAAATCATGTTTGGCCCATCCGAAAGCGCTTGCTCCGGGTTAGGGTGCGTTTCGGTAAACAGACCGCTGCACCCGGCCGCGACTGCCGCTCTGGCTAAAACGGGCGCGTATTCGCGCTGCCCAGAGGATTTTCCGCCACCGCCGCCAGGCAATTGTACGCTGTGGGTGGCATCCAGAATCATCGGTAGGCCCATCGCCTGAACAATCGGAATGCTGCGCATATCGACCACCAGGTTGTTATAGCCAAACGTGGTGCCGCGCTCGGTGATAAAAACCTGGTGGTTACCCGTTCCCAGTACTTTATCGGCGCAGTAGCGGACTTCTTGCGGGCTTAAAAACTGGCCTTTTTTAATATTGATCGCTTTGCCGGTTTGTCCGGCTGCCAGTAGTAAATCGGTTTGTCTGCACAAAAACGCCGGAATTTGCAGCATGTCCGCTACGTCGGCGGCTTGCTCGGCTTCTTCTGGGCTATGTACATCGGTTAAAATCTCAACACCAAGCTCGGCTTTAATGCGCGCCAGAATCGCCAAACCCTCTGCAATACCCGGGCCACGGTAATTGCCTGCACTGGTTCGGTTGGCTTTATCGTAAGAACTTTTAAAATAGAACCGAATCGAATCCTTGGAGCCCTGATGCTTTTGCGTTTCATTCAGTCGATCGACCAGTGCCTTGAGCGTGCGCGCAGTTTCCAGATTCACTGCGCCGTCGTCTTCGATGACGCACGGGCCTGCGATCAGGGTAAACGCTTGTTGACCGGATAGAGCAGAGTGCATACTTGTATAAGGGCTCCTGTTGCGTTACGCAGGTTGACTGACCGGAACCCGCGGTAAAACAACCGTGGGTAGCCCTGCGGGCATGGTGTTGCGGCGTTGAACGACCCAGTTGGGGACAGGCCGCAAATTTTTAACGATCTTGAACCAGCTTAGCGCCGTCAGCGCGTAATAGCAGGGGTCCCACTGCCACCAGACAAACCCTTGACGGGCGGTTCCGGGGTAAAAATGATGATTATTATGCCAGCCCTCGCCCATGGTCAAAAACGCCAAAATAGGGTTGTTACGGCTGGTGTCCTTGGTGGCGTAGGGGCGTGTGCCCCAAACGTGAGACAACGAGTTGATGGTGCTTGTGGCGTGGAAGCACGCAACCGCGCTGATGAAAAAGCCCCAGACGATCATCTGGCCGGCCGAGGTATTTAAGCCGGGTTGCGTCGCGTTAAGCCAGCTGCCCAAGGCCCACAGGGTAATAATCGTTGCAAGCGCGCCGGCCCAATCCAACCGGTTAATCCAGACCAGTTCGGGGAATTTTTTTAAGTCCGGTATTAAATCATAACGCGTTGGCATGTTGGCATCGCAACAAATCCAGCCGATGTGAGACCACCAGAAGCCGCGTTGCAACGGCGAATGAATATCATGCTCATCATCGGAGTGCCGGTGATGGTGCCGGTGATGCGCAGCCCACCAGAGCGGCCCTTTTTGAACGGTAATGAGCGTTGCGGCTGCAAAAAACGCCTGCCAAAAGCGGTTCATTTCAAATGTTCGATGCGAAAAATACCGATGAAAAAACCCGGTAATTAAAAACATCCGCAGCCAGTAAAGCGCAACAGCCACGCCTACCGCAACGGGGCTCCAGCCATAGATTATAACCCCAAGGCAACCCAGGTGCATGATGATAAACGGTAGCAACCGGTCTAGGGTCAGCTTTTTTTCTTGCGAACGAACCGGATTGTAATCAGCATCGAGCAAGCCGCGAATAACTTTTAAACCAGAATTAAAAAAAGGTGTGGACAAATCCGAAAGCGCCTTAACTCAAGTAACCCAATAATTGCTCGTATTTTTGTGTTCGCGCGCACGCGCAAGATTAGCATGATTTAGTGTTTGTGCGTCACGCGCTACATTGCATAACGCTAACTATAACACGGTTAACCGGTGCTGTTGCAAACGACACGAATTTAAAAAAAGCGATTATCCCTTAACTGACAGTAGGGCAGTTTTTTGCCAGAAAACGTAAGCATTTCTGACTTCCTGCTGTCAGTCGTGGCATATTCGTTTTTAAATAATATCGTTTGCAGGGTAAAACGATAGCCCTGACCGTCGCTTGAAGGCGTTCTTGTTATATGTAGCTAGATAGTGTCGTCACAAGATAGTTTGTGTGATAATGCATGCAAGTTTTGAGAGGAGACTTACTATGAGCTTTGCATACGAACGTCACGATATGACGGACGCAATTTGGGCTTTACTTTCGCCC
>JAYKHY010000056.1:0-59888 GCA_035285025.1 Vampirovibrionales bacterium
TGTCCCCTCAGGAGGCTTTTTCTTTTTATCGAGGTCAAGACGCGACTGGCCAAAACCCAACACCAAGGCCTGTTTGACGGGTTAACCGCCGTAACCCCCGCAAAGCAACGGCAACTGATTAAACTGGCCGAACGCTACCTGGCCAAACATCCGCTGCCCACCGGCTACGACGTGCGCTTTGACGTGATTGCGGTGAGCTGGATATACGCCAGCTGGCAACCCGCACTCATCCATAGCTGGCTCCCCTTGCCCAATGTACTTTGGGTGCCTAACGCGTTTGACGCCAGCTAATACAAGCTTTAAAAACAATTTGGCAGTGGGTCAATTTTACACAGCGCGCGCACAAGGGACACGACCCAGAAAATATTGCCAATAATACCATTGGGCGCTTCTTGCAGGGATTACAGCAAGGCACGTGTGCGCCCTTACGCTGCCGCATGACGAACCACGCCCGTGCCAACCTAGACGATCGCAGAAAAATTAAGTTTTAGCCTAATTGCTCAAAAAAATCGACCTGCGTCCGCAGCCAGGCTTGCGCTTGCGCGTTGAGCTCGGGCGAGGTATTTTGCCAAATCGCCTGATGATACGCGGACAACCAGCGACGCTCGGGCCCGGTTAGAGCGCTAGCATCGATTAGGGCCGGATCGAACGGTGCCCAGTTGATGGGCTCAAACTTGAGCCAGGCGGCGTCTTCGGGGCACGGAACCACTTCGGAAAGATTCTCGAGGCGAATGCCGCCCCAGCCCGAGGCGTAATAGCCCGGCTCGATGCTGGTAACCATGCCTGGCTGGAGCGCGGTTTGCGCCCGTTTATGTATCCCGTTTGGCCCCTCGTGAACGTTAAGAAACGCGCCCACGCCGTGGCCCGTGCCATGCCCATAATCCAGGCGGGCTTGCCAAAGCGGCGAACGAATTACGCCATCAATCTGCGCGCCGTGCGTGCCCACCGGAAACACCTGCATAAAACCCGCAATTAACGCCTTAAGCACCGTGGTATAACGCTGCTGTTGTGCTGGCGTTGCTTGCGTAAACGCCGCACCGGTTAGCACGGTGCGCGTCGCATCTGTAGTGCCCATAAACGGCTGCGCATCAGGCGCATCAGGCGAACAGGGCGCGACATCGCTTAAATACTGGCCGCCAGAATCAATCAGGAGCAGTTGCCCCGGCGCGAGTTTAACCTGGGGGCTGGGGTGGCTGTAATGCACAATGGCCCCGTTGGCCCCGAAGCCTACAATAGAAGGGAAACTTAAATCCGTACACGCCGGATGGCTTTTGTAAAACTGCGCAAGTTGCTGCGCCACGTCGGCTTCAGAAATACTCGCCAAAGCCTCGGAGGTTTGGCCTTGTTCTGCAAGCCAGGCCAGCAAACGAATAATTGCCACGCTGGCGCATCGGCCAGCGGCGCGCATGCCGTTTAACTCGGCCGGGTTTTTAACCGCTTTAAGCTGCGCCACCGGGTTTAAAGTGCTCACGTGCATTTTGGGCGTGCCCACGGCACTAATAACCGCCTGATTCATATTGGCAGCATCAAGCCAAGGCTTGCTGCCCGCTTGCGCGGCCAACTGCGCAAGCAGCGGCCAAAAACTATCGAGCGGGCCGGTTGACACATTTGCCGCCCGCAGGTGCTGCAATACAGTCTCGGGGAGTTCAGGGGTGGCCGCCAGGTACCAAGCCTGATCTGGTGTTATAAGCGCATAGGCCGTGGCGACCGGATTATGCGGGACATCCTGGCCACGCAGGTTAAAGAGCCAGGCAATTTCATCGAGTTTAACCAGCGGCAAACATGTGGCCGATTCGGCAGCCATAAGCGCGCGCACCGCCGCGAGCTTTTGAGGCACCGATTGGCCCGAAACAGCATCGGAAAGCACAAAACAGGGCTGCGCCTCAAACGGCATCGCCTCGCCCAGCGATTGACGTAATTCGGGCAAAAAATGAGGTAGCGCTTGCCACTGCACACTACTAAGCGCAGCTTTTAAAGCCAAAAAAGCCCTTGCACTGATTTGCCTAGGGTTATAGCCAACTTGCAAGCCCGGTTTTTGCTGCGCCAACTGCTTGATTAAGCCCGGAAGCTCCGGCACGTTAGGCAAGCCGAGTTTAACCACCTTAAAAAGACTTGCATCCACCTGCGCCTCGGCTTGTTCGTGGTAGCGCGAATCCACAAGCAGCCAGGCCGCGTCCTGGGTAACTAGCAAATCGCCCGCCGAGCCATCGAAACCGGTTAACCAGCGGCGATACTGCTCGCTGGGAGCAACGTACTCGCTCAGGTGCGCATCGGCCGTGGGCACAATAAACGCGTCCAGGGCGGCGCTGCGCATCGCCTCGCGAAACGCCTCTAGTAATGCCTGCAAACCCCGTGCCATAGCTCAACACGCCGTCTTTCCTGCCAATTTAAACGCAATACACTAAACCGTTTAACGGGTGGCAATCCCGGCAAAGCAGCCCCCAAAAGCCTGATAACAGCCTGCCAAAATTTACGAAATTCTGTGAGCTTGCAGCCCTTAAGGCCTTTTATTATAGCCCAATCAAGCTAACCAACGATGCTGAAGGGCGATTAGCAATGCGCGCGCACTTTAAAAACCAATTTGCCTTGGCCCCTAGTTTAAGGGGTAGTTTTGCGGCGCATGTTACCAAATGATCCAGAACCTTCATAATGCTTTACAAGGGGTTCCCAAATCCGACGAACCTTGTTTTTATATCAATGTGGGGTTGCAAAGGGTCGCCGAATAAAACGGTAACACTCTTTACGACGAAACATTCAACTGAATTAAGGTGTGGTCTAAACGTTAATTTATCCGGAAGCTTTCTGACCCTCGGTCTTATGGGTTGATATGCTGGCTTCTGAAACATCAAGTTAACAGAACAGGTGGTTTTTTTAAAAGCTTTAGTGCATCGCACTGCTGGCGCGTGCCGTTATTCCCGCTTGCTGGTGCTTATTGCAGTAACGCAATGCGAGATATTGATGGCTTGAAACCCGGTTCTGATTCACAAGTTTTTTAAAGTTTTACTTCATACTCTCTCTCCTCTCTCTCCTCGGATCGTCAAAGGATTCGACCCTCTTACGAAAGTAAGGGGGGTTTTTTTTGAAAAAAAATTATGCAACGGAAACGTTGAAGATTTTGCGGTTTAACGTTTAATCAACTTGGCTTTTTTGCTTCCTGTCCAAGATTTTAAATACCTTGAAGCCCGTATTACTTATAGCCCACGCAGGCCACAAATCACCATAAAGGATTCAAAACACGACTGTTCTGGAACAAGGACCATACGTGCAATAAGAGCCTTAAAAATTTTAAAAGCACCTGCTACAGTGTTAAAAAACTACAGTCTTTTTAGGCACTACTGGCTATCAAGACTGTTCGCGGGGAGATTACCGCTGGCGACAAATACCAAATGCAGCCGTAACGCGATTCTTTATAATGCCCAATACGCCCATTTGAGGGTACGAACCGTGACTAAGACGCCATGGCTCTGTTTTAAACAGATTGTTCTGGACACCCCTGATTGAAGGTTTTATACGCCGGCCAAACCTACGTTCGACCGAGTAAAACCCAGAGATTCTTTTTTTAAAATCAAAAAAAAAATCTTAGAAAATGGCATAGGCTGGATTCGAACCAGCGACTCCGCGGGTATGAACCGCGTGCTCTAGCCAACTGAGCTACTATGCCACACTTGTTTGGACTGCTCGCTATTGTCATCGGTTTGGCAGCCGTTTGTCAACGTTTAAGCTGCAACACACCGCGCGGCAAATTCGCTCAACAAGACGATTGCTGCGCCTGGCAAAGCCGAACTCGGGCCGCTTTATGCTACCCTAGATACGGGCATAAGTTGCTGGCATAAACTGCAGGGGGTCATGTCAAATTGATTCAAAGCACCCGCCTCAAGCCCGCATTATAGTAGCTACTAACAGAGCATTTAAGTTTAATTATGACTTTTCAACGTTGGTACGATCGCGACCCGGCCCTCAGCCGCGCCATTCAGTCGCTACGGCAAGCATCAGACCGGCATCAGGCGCAAATTGCGCTGAATATTCTTAAAATCACGGTTGAGCATCAAATCGAGGATGAAACCGGCTGCCGGGCGGGCGATATTCGCGGCATTATCGAAAATTCATCGCAGGTGGAGCCGCAACGCAGACGCTGGTACGACGTGGACGAAACACTACGCGCCGCGATGCAGCTATTACACGATTGCCCGGACGATCTGCAACAAACCGTGATTCCGGCTGTGTGCAGAATGATTGAAACCACGCTGAGCCAGCTTGAAGCTTCTAACGCCGACGCCGAGCATGACCATGGTCATGACTAGCTCGCCAGCAGAAGATGCGTTTAACCCTGCCCTGGAAAGTGCAACAAGCGCCGTGCAACCGCACCTGCGTGCAACGTGTTTATTGGCGCTAGATGTTGGGCAAAAACGGATTGGCCTGGCGACGCACGAGCCCGGCACCCAGTTGATTTTTGGCCTGGAGACACTGGTGATCACGCAGGTTAAAGAGGCGCTGGACACGCTGAAACAGCTTTGCGCGCGTTACGACGTAACCGAGTTGCTCGTGGGTCTGCCGCTCAGTTTATCGGGCGAGGCAGGCGCGCAAGCCCAGCGCGTGCAACAGTTTGCCGAGCAGCTTGCGCAAGTTACGGGCTTGCCGGTGACCTACCTGGATGAGCGTTTAAGCTCGGTGCAAGCAACACGCAGTTTACAGGCCAGCGGCGTCAAAACATCTCGGCACAAAGGCTTGATTGATCAGGAAGCCGCGCGCATTTTGCTTGAAACCGAACTGCGGCGCAGAGCGCTTGCAGTTGACGAAACGCGCTAGGCCATTCAATCCAGCTACATTGCAGCAAACAACAGCGCCAAGGCTTTTTTATTTAGACAGTTTGCGTCGCGCGCCCGGGCTAAGCGGGCTAAGCGCGTCATCCGCGTCATCCGCGTCATCCGTGGCACCCGCTGCAATCATATTGGCATCTGCCCCTTGCGCGGCGTAATGCGACAGATACCAGAGCAGCTTGTTGGCTGCAATCGCTTGTACCGTAACAGGCGCGTGCTTAAGCGTATTCAGCAGCAGCGATAACTCGGGCAGTAAATCATCGCAGCGTTGGAAACCCACTTTAGCTCGTCCACGAGACGCCTCGTGACGCGTGACGCCCTTGCCGCCGTATAAATCACGCAGTACCTGCGCGACCGCCTGATGCGCCAGACCGCGCGGCGAAAGCATTAAAAGCGCTATGGCCTGCGTCATTCTGGGCGAAGCATCGTACCAGCGGGCGGGCCGTAAACGCGGTTTTTGACGCGAAACCGGCGCGGCATTGACGCCGCGAACATAAGCATACGCGGTTACAGGTGCAGCGTCCTGCGCGTGCGGCAGGCGAATATCGGCAGCGGGCTGAGCTATTTGATAAAAAGCTTGGTACATCAATGAACCCATGATAGCGAATAACGGACGGCGTATCTACCAACGCGTGATGACGACCAGAACAACCCCTTGCAAAAATAACCCTTCAGGGTCGTGTGTTCTACTAAATCGCTCAGAAACGCTACGGCTTTATACGCATCATCGGCAGTGCGACGCGGCAGTAAACCAGGCTTGCAGACAAAGGGGTAAAAATCACCCATCAGGCATGCTTCTGGGACTTTTAAAGCACCGTTAAGCACACATTTAAACTAAACTGCGGCGATTGACGCTATACCTTGAAAAAAATGTCATGCGCTCCAGTTGCGCCAGCCGCCCGCAAGCGACCAAACGTTGGGGTAGCCCATCTCTTGCAGGGTTTTAGCAGCCAGTGCCGAGCGATTCCCGCCCCGGCAATAGCAAACAATCGGCGTATCCTGATCGGGCAGCACGTCATCGATGGCGTATTCTAGCTGGCCGCGAGGAATCACAACGGTTTGATCGCCGTTGGCTTTAGCAATCACCCCGCCGGCGACTTCGTCCGGCTCACGGACATCAAGCACGGTAAACGGGCGACCATCGGGCAGCACACCGGTTTGCAGCCATGCTTGCAGTGTTTCTTTAGAAACTTCCTGAATTTGCGGTTTAGCTTCGGCGACTAAATCGGCAAAGCGTTTGCCACGGCGGGCAGTTTGCTGGCTCATGGGGTCACGGGGCTCCTGCTTAATTTAAACAACACTGCAAAAAACATACGGTATCAAGACAGTATCAAAAAAAGGGGGGACGAAATAATCATAAATTTTATTCGCTATGCATGTAACAAATCTACGCCTAGCATAAGGACAACTGGCGCAAGGCGAAAAAAGCAAAAGCGCTGGGTGAAAAACTTAACACACTAAAAAATAGCGAGGAATAACGCGCAATGACGCCCGAAACGCACACGGACGCTACAAGCAGCCACTGCTGCCCCAACTGTAGTGGGCGTTATTTTAAAACGCTCGAAATTCGATACGCGCCTACTGAACCGAAAGAACACAGCCCGCCCGCGCTGCCCTTAATGCTGCTGTACAAGCAACGCTGTAAGCGCTGCAAATTTAAATGGATCTTTAAAAAAACGCCCGCCCTGGGGTGGCAACTGGGCACTTGGCTACTTTGGCCAAGCGCCACGCGCGTAGCCTCGCGAGAAAGCCCGCTGCTCAAGCCGCGCAAGTCTAAACGCGATGGGCCCGTGTTTCTGGAGCATCGCGCGTTTGTGAGCGAGTACACAGCGCGGCTAAGCCACGGCAAAGCCAGCAACGGCCGCTACTTAAAAAAAATCGAAGCCCTTGAAAAAAAAGCCCCCAGAAACTCGCGTGCGCCAAGCACCCGTTAAGCCAACCGCGCACAGCACACGAAGCAAAAACCACGAAGCAAAATCAAGGATACCCAAACAAATTATGAGCGCAAAAGCATTGCTTGGGGCGCTAAAAAAACGCCTTAGCCAGGTGCTAATGGTGATCGATGACGCCCTGCATTCTGACGCATTGCGAGACCGCATTTGGGCGGTGGAGCAAATTTTAAAACGCACCGCCGCAGCCGAAGCCAAACAGCCCGCCAAAGCTCGCCTAAGGCGGCTACCCGCAAAACGCGAAACCGCGATTAAACAAATGAGCGACGCCGAGATTTTAGACGAGTTACGGCAATTGATTCGAGACCCTGAGGCCCTGGCCCTGTTTGAGACGGAAAGCCCGCCTGATGACACGCAAAAACACTTACCGCCTGACGCCGAATAATAGCAGCGCCGTTCGCGTGATAAGGCTGACCCACAAAAACATGATCGCGAAATACCAACCCGCTTTACTTGAGTTACTGACGCCTTACGCGCCCATATTGCACGATGATTTTAGCGATCCGGCTGGGCTGGGGGCGCAAGCGCTTTTAGAGACGGTTAAGACCAGTATTCCGTACGTTTGGCTCTGCCTGCCAGAGGGCGAAAGTAAAACAGCGCACCGCGCAGGGGTGGCACCAGCGTTACAAATTCTGGCGGCAGCGTACCTGAGCGACGAAACCCCGGATTGGCGGGCAGAACTGCACGGCGTAAGCGACCAGAGTCTGAAAAAAAACCCATTGCTCGCCCACGCGATTAGCACGTTAAACACACAGGTTTTAGCGTTCGCGTTTGAAGCGCTGAATATCCAGAAGCTGATTGCCGCCTTTGACGCAGATAACCCCGGGGCTTTAGGCTACTGCCTGCGCAACGGCTTTACCTTTGAGGCCCGGCTGAAAGCCGAAACGCGTCGGCACGGGCAGCCGGTAGATACGCTGCGTTACGCGCTGTTTAAACCGGAGTATCTGGCGCGCGTGCAAGCTAAGGAAGCAGCCCCTGTTGAACTTGAAGCATCGATATAAATTGAATTCATCGACTGGAGTATACAGCCATGCCTTTTGGACGCAAAAAACCCAACAAACAAGTGCTTAAGATTAAGACGCCGCCCGCGATTACCCGCAGCAGCTTTACCAACCCGCTAGGCGACCAGTTTATTACCGAAACACGTGGCAACAAGGTGAGCAACCGTCAGGTGTTTACGCCGTTTAGCCAGGCCCTGATTGATAGCGCAAAAACCGGGATTAACAGTACGCTTCAGGAAATTCAGCAGGCACAGAGCTCGCCCGATGTGTTGCGCCGACAGGCTGATGATCTGTTTAATCTGCGCGCCAGAGAAATTAACCAAGAAGCCGACGCGCTGGAAGGCCGCGCGCGATCAAACTTATCCAGACGCTTTGGTAACAGCTTAAGCAGTACGTTTGGCAGCAATTTACTGGCGCAACTGGGCCAGAACCGGCTGAATCAACTCGATTTGGCGAGGGGCGAGGCCCTGGACGACGCGGCGCAGAATTTAGAGCGCCAGCAGCGGCAACGACTGGGCCGATTAACGACGTTTCAGACTGTGTTAAGCGGCTTGAGCGGGCAAAGCGCGGATTACGGGCAAATGGGTCTGGGGCCAATTTTGCAGGAGCGCCAACGCAGCAGTAATTTGGCGGTAGACCGGGCCAATTTACTGGCTCGGGTGCAGCAGGGCGAGCTGGCGCAAGAGAATCAACTGCGCCAGCAACGCCTGGGGCTGCTAGGCAACCTTGCCGGTTTAGCCTTTAGGCTGTTTTAGAACCACCCTTCATACAAAATTGCATAATCTGGCCAGCAATATCTACTAAAGTATGATGCCCCATTAAATCCCTTTCAGAGTCCACCTGTTGTGTTACTCGAATGCGAGACATATCCGCGCCGCCTGGCTTTGTCATGGAAGGAACAACATCCAAAGTAACAGAAGCTGTTCCTAATTTTTTTTGCAAAGGGTATTCCATCATTTTTTTTTGAACAAATTCAGCGTCATTTGATGGAAAAGGAACAATAGATGTACCGACACGTTTAAAACCAGAAGAACTTAGACTACTCATTTTTAGTAAATTCCTTTTGAAGGTGACGACCAAGAATATTCATTTAAAAGCCCTTCAATCCTAATCTTTGATAACTTTATGACAAACTGTAACAAAACGGTTATTAACGCACTAGGTGGCAGGCTGGCCCTGTTGCGTACCCTGCACGGCAGCGCCAACGCACAAACCCTCGCCCGCCAGCTGGCACGCCGCGACGTGGGCTTTTTTATACGCGCGTTTGCGTTTTCCTTTGACCCACGACAAACACCCGCCGATCAACCCTACGTGCCTTACGCGTTTCAAAGCAACCTCATCAAAACGTTATCGCGCAGTATGCAGCACGGAGAAGATGTACTCATCGAAAAAAGTCGGGACATGGGCGTCACCTGGACAATTGTGCTGATGTTTTTACACGCCTGGCTGTTTAAACCAGGGTTCCATGCGCTTTTAGGCTCGCGCAAAGAAGATTTGGTCGATCGGCGAGGGGATATCTCGACGCTGTTTGGGAAACTTCGGTTTGCCTTGAACTGGTTACCCACATTTTTACTGCCCGAAGGCTTTACCCCGCGCCTGCACGATAGCCATATGCGGCTAATTAACCCAGCCAACGGCAACACGCTGACCGGAGAAAGCAGTAACGATCAGTTTGGGCGCGGCGGGCGCTACAGCGCGGTGCTGATGGATGAGTTTCCGTTTTGGCCAATGGACGAGGCCGCGTGGAGCGCAGTGGGGCAATCGACGCCCTGCCGCATTGCGGTAGGCACCCCTTACGGCAAAAACAACACGTTTGCCCGCCTGCGGTTTGATTCGCCCATTCAGGTTGTTCGGCTGCACTGGGAGCTGCACCCCGGTAAAAACAGCGCGCTTAACCCCGGCTGGATTGCAAAACAACAGACCCGCATGAGCGCCGAAGAACGCGCGCGAGAACTGGAAATCCAGTACACGCTTAGCTTAAGCAACCGGGTGTTTGCAGGCTTTAACGAATCGCATCGCGCCCGTGCCCTGAGCCCGGTACCGAACAAACGCATCATTCGTGCCTGGGATTTCGGGTTCCATTGCCCTGCTTGTTTGTTTATACAAATTAAAGATAATCAGCAGTGGCTCATACTGGAAGAACTCACTGGCCAGCAAACGCTGCTATCGGCGTTTGCGCGGCAGGTACTTTCGGTTTCTGCGGCGCGCTACAGCGGGTTTGACTTTGAAGACGTATGCGACCCGGCAGGCGCGCAACGAAGCGACAAAAGCGATACCAGCAGCATCGAAATTCTTAACGCGTTGGGCGTTTACCCGTTTTACCAGCCCACACGAATTTTACCCACGCTGGAGCTGATTCGGATGAAACTGGCAGAAACCCTGCCCCCAGAAATTTTGCCGGTAAACGACTTGAACGCCCAAAACGCTGATGCAAATCACGGCCCAGTATTTGGCCCAGAAGATACTCCAGATCCAGGCCTACCAGAGCCAGGCCTAAAAGTAGACGCCGAAAAATGCCCCAAGCTGATCGAAGCCTTTGAAGGCGGCTACCGCTATAGCAACGCGAATCAAGAACTCCCAATGCAGGAGCATCCTTACGAGGATGTCATCGATTGCCTGCGCTACGCCGTAGGCGCAAAACTCAGCCCCAATAGCCTGCTGGGGCGTGTAAATAATCGGTCAGGGCGCCGTGGCAAGCGCCGCTACAGTAGCCAGAACCCGCTTACGGGCTACTAAAGCCACATAGCTATATACCCGATACCCGCAAGGCACACGATTTGATGGTGGTGGGTCAGTTTGGTTCGGGGAGGGAGCGCGAAGGAGGGAACGGCCCTCGCTTCAGGATGTTCAACCCATCAAACTGACCATTACCGATTTAATTAATAACAGCCGTCCGGCCGAATCTATCCCTAAACGCCAAGATCAATCTTGATAGCCGGTTTGCGATATACTTAAAAAAATTATTCAGCCGATTGCGCTTTTTTCAGCTGGTTTAACTGGTTTAAAAGGAACAGTTTACTATGAGCGATACGCCAACCGTCGATAAAACCCTTGAGAAACCGGCCGCGCCTGCAGCAGCTGCAACGCCCGCTGCGCCCCCCGCACCGCCGCCGTTTAACACCGATAAAATGGAAAACTGCACCGCGCGGTTTAATCGTTACGGATGGAATGTTTATTTAAGCGTTAAAGGCAATCAACAAACCTACGAAACCACGCCCATCCGTGCGCGCGTAATGACCACCAGCGCAGCCAGCGCGCAACGCCTGGCACACAGCCTGCAAAGCGCCAACACGCAGCCGCTACAAGGCCAACTTACGATTATTGATGACTGGTTTGAAGCCTCGACTACGTTTTTGGCGCTAGAGGCCATCGTTAAAGACCCAGACATTACCCAGATTTTGGTTGCAAAACTTTAAGGCAAACTTGAGCCTAAAGCTTTTTGGCTGTATGCCCTTAGGCACAGACGCATCATCCCAGGATAATGCGTCTGATTTTTTGGGTTTCAAGACGCTTGAGCTTACAACTTGACCGCACAAAAAGCAGGGTTCGATTCCCTGGCTTTAATCGTGCGTTTAGGAAGAGAGCCCCTGGACGATTTTGGGCGATTTTCGAAACAGACGCTCTGAAAGACTGCGCCCCAGCTGAACGGCAGGCTGCTCAATCCAGCGGTACGTAAGGCTCGAAATGCCCAAGGTTAAAGCCATGGCCACCGCAATTAAGGCAAACAGGGCGAGCCAATGCTCGGCGAACCACGCAGGACGAATGGCGATAATCAGCCCCATAAACACGGTGCCAATCTGCGCGTGAATCAGGTACACAGAGTAGCTAATGTTGCCCAGCCAGCTCCAGAAGGCCATGGGCCGAACCGGAAAACGGCTTAACAACAGGTAAAGCGCGAGCGCAGCCACATAAGAGGCGTAGTATTGCCCAAATTTATCGGCGTAGCCCCACGCGGTGGCCGCCGCAGAGAGGACCAGCGTACCCACGAAACAACCCCAGACAACCGATTTGGCCTGAACCGGATAATGCGACCCGGCGAGCAGGCGCCGACTTAAAAAGCCCAGCCACATGTAGCACAGGCCCATGGGTAACATCACTGGGGCGTAGATGCCCAAGTAGTTTTTTGCCGCGGCAAACGCCAGCCCGCCCAGTAAGCTCATCGCCCATAAACTAAGCACCCAGCGCGGGTTATTAAGCTGGCCAAACGCTGCCATCACGGCGCAAAGCGCATAAAAAATCAGCTCAATTTGCAACGTCCAGGCCACGCCGTTAATATCGGCAATACCAACAAACTTGTGTAACAAGGTTAGGTTAGCCGCCCACTGCCCGGCCGGGAACCCAGAGTTCCAGCCCAAAAAGAACAAAAGCCCAATCAGGGCCAAACTGGCCCAGTACATGGGGTAAAGCCTAAAAAATCGACCCAGCGCAAACGCTTTAATCGGGTGCTCAGCGGGCTTCATCAAGCTGAGTGGAATCACGTAGCCGCTAATTAAAAAAAACAGCAGCACCCCGATTTTGCCCAAATCCCAGTGACCTAAAATCCACGGATGCACCGATTGAATATACGGATGCCAAATGAGCGGTTTAATATAGCTGAGCGTATGCCCCAGGGTATCTGCGGCGGCGGCTGGCACCGAGTGCTTGAGCCACAGCGGGGCCATGTGCTCTAGGGTAATGTGGTAAAAATGCAGCAGCATCACGCCCAGCGCCGCCAGGCCGCGGGCGCCATCGAGCCATTGAATGCGAGCTTTTGCAGACGAAGGTTGCACGGACGTGCTGATCGCAGGGTGAGTCATAGGGTTATCGTCGCACCCGCACAGGAGAAGTTCCACGAGTTTGGCGCGCGCGCTTCAAACACCGTAACACCCGTAGCCAAAAGTCAGCCTTAAGGCCGCAACAACAGCGCCCACCGTAAGTCTTGTGTCAGGTGTCGTTTAAGCGCAGGAGACCCGCGTTTATAAGCGCCTAAAAATAAGTTATTTGGTGGAATTTAGCGCGGTGCCTCAAAAATCGGCCAAGCTATCCCTTAAAATAAAGAATATTAATGAATGAGTCATAAAGTGTCGTAATAAGCATCGTTCTCTTTTATTTTTTTGCATACAGCAAATCAACATTAGGTCAGGGCGCAGTGGGTTTAAAACAATCTCTTATGCCAGTGTTTATCGACCTTTAGTGGCTGATTTGCGGTTTTTTAGACGCTATCGCCTCAGGCCTCAGGAGCCGCACGATGAAACTGTTTATTACTATTCCCTGCTTTTGGAAACTCCCCGAAACGCCGGAAGCCGACGAGACGCTGACGGCCGAGCAGCTTGAGCAACTCATTGACGAACGACGCCAGCAGCTTTCGATTAATATTGCGCGCCTGCATCAGCTGTTTGGCCAGGAACATTGGTCGCTTAGCCTACTGGATGGCAGCGCCAATCCCGAGATTGAGCGCAATTTATGGCACCTGGAAATTACCGTTGTAACCACGCCTGACAACCCGGTGACCCAACAGCTTTATATACCAAGCAGTATGTACACGCTACACACCGAGCCCGAAAAACCAGCCGAGCAATTGGGCTACGTGTGCCACGGCCTGATGGCCCAAGCCATGGAGCAAGCACAGGTTAGCTACGACATGTTTGCTTACCTGGAAGAAGATTTACTGATTACCGACCCACTGTTTTTTAACAAACTACGCTGGTTTACCGAAACCGCGCGCGATAAGGGCGTTAGCCAAGCCGTGCTGATCCCGAATCGTGTTGAGCTTTCGGTGAGCGGCCCGGTGAACAAGCTTTATATTGATGGCCAAACCGGCATGAGCATTGCCGATTATTATCAGGACTTAGCCTCGCCCGCCGATTTAACGCTGAATCCGCTGGGCATGGCCATGAAGTTTGAACGCGCCCAGAATCCATACTCGGGGTGTTTTGCGCTGACCCGCACCCAGATGCGCCACTGGATGAGCCAACCCTGGTTTAACGATGGCGACCTGATGTATCGCGGCGCTAAAGAAAGCGGCGCTGTACTAAGCCTGATGAAAACCTTCCCGATGTATCGCCCGGGGATTCCGACGCCCAGTTTTCTGGAAATCCAGCACACCAACACCCGGTTTATCGAAGAGCTTGAGCGCAGCATTGCCCACAGCCTGGAGCAACAGGCGATGATGCTGAATCAGATGCAAGTTTCTGTCGAAGCATGCTCGCCTCCCGCTTAAAACTTTTGTGGGCCTACGCGGCCCACACCCCGCCAGAGGGCCTGTCGCCGAGGCCCTCTGGATTCCCCGGCGTCGCTTTCAAAACTCGCTTGGCTACGAGCTTTTTTTAAGAAGCGCCGCCTATAAGGATTCGGCGGCGCACTGATATAACTCGCCTCGCTCAAACAGATTGAAAGCAACCCACTCGAAAGTATAACGTTATGCGCTCCTTACTAGCACAGCCCTCTCAACAAAACGATTCGCTCAGCAGCGATAGTAGTGCCTACGATTGGCAGCATCCTCTGGTTCAGGCAGATTTAAGCACCATTGCCGCGCAGCAGCTGCCCTGGCAAACGCTGGCCAATAAAACGATTTTAATTACCGGCGCAAGCGGCCTTTGGGGGCGCTACCTGATTTACAGCCTGCTTTGGCTTAACGACAACATGGGCCTAAATTGCAGCGTGCTGGCGAATGTTCGGAATCTTGAGCGCGCCAGCACACTGTTTAACCCGGTGCAAAACAGGCCAGACCTTACCCTGATAACACACGACTTTGCCACGCTGGCAGCGTTTGACGCAGGGCAACCCGCACAAATCATTATCCACGCCGCAAGCCAGGCGGGCCCGGCGTATTACGGCATCGATCCGGTGGGCACAGCCATGGCCAACAGCGCTGGGCTTGCGCAATTATTACAGTGGGGGCAAGCCAACGGCTGCGAAAAGTTTTTGTTTGTAAGCTCTAGCGAGGTTTACGGCCAGCTTCGGCCCGAGCAAATCCCGACGGATGAAACCCAGTTAGGCGCGCTAGATTCTGCCAGCGTACGGGCCTGTTACGGCGAAAGCAAACGACTAGGCGAAACCCTGTGCGTGGGCTGGCACCAACAGTTCGGGCTGCCGTGTTATATCGTGCGGCCGTTCCATACCTACGGGCCGGGCGTTAACCTGACGGACGGGCGAGTGTTTGCCGATTTTATTGCGGCCGTCATGGCGCGCCAGCCGCTGCAAATTCGTGGCGATGGTAGCCCCACGCGCGCCTTTTGCTACATTGCCGATGCCGTTGCTGGCCTGTGGACGGTACTGCTTAAAGGGACGCCCGCCACGCCGTATAACATTGGCGCACCGGTAGAAACCAGCATTCTGCAATTGGCGCAAACGCTGGCGCATCAGGTGTTTGCAGATCGAAATCTGGAAATCTTGACCGAAAAAACCCCGCAGCAAGTCAGCGGGCAATATTTAAACAGCCCGGTCTCGCGCAACGTACCCCAGGTCGGCAAGTTGCAAGCGCTTGGCTGGCAGCCGTGGACAAGCCTTGCAGCAGGATTCGAGCGAACCATCTCGATTTTGGAAAGGAGTATCGCGTTTTAACAATGAACCAGAAAATTAAAATAGTTGCGCTTGTACCCCTCGTCTGGATCGCAGCCATGATTATCAGTGCGCTTGTTTTTTTAGGCGCAAGTTTGATTTGCGCTGAAGTCGATAAACGTATTGTTGTACAAGATTCAGACCTGCAACTTGATCTCGCCTATCAACAGCCGTATGTGCCAACTGAAACCTCGAAGCAGCTGGAGGCAGTGTCTCAGACGGTAGAAATCAAAAATGAAGACTATAAGGCGCTAATAAGATTTTTAAGCTGCAAACAAAATTGCGACAGCACTAAAATCAAGCAGATCGCCCGGAAACACGCCAAAGCACTCACCGTTTTTGAACAAATCCAGTGGGCAAACCTGCCTAAGCTCTACGAGTATCCGTATGGTTTATACGATATGCCAGAGCGCGCCGGAGACAACGTAAAAATGAGCGTTTTTGGGCTTTTAACTGTTCAAATGGCTCAACTTAAACTAGAGGCGCTCACGGATTACAATGTGTCTCGATTTCGATCCGGCATGGAACGTATTCTGCAGGCAACAGATTGGCTCGCATCATCGCCTTCGATGGTCGAACTTGCTGTAAGTATAGCGACCAAGCGAAATCTGGCGAAAATGCTGCTAAGCCTGAGCGATTTAGAGCACGCGTGTTTATCAGAAATTGCCGAACGGTCAATACTATCTAAACAACAGGTTAATAATGTCATAAAGGGAGAATATGCACTGTTAAATACGGCATTAAACACAATTCATACGCCCTGGAATATGCACACTTGGCTCGGCGTGTATTTCTTTATGCCAAACCGTACTCGGCAACTACTCTCCAATCGAATTCGCGAGATAATGACCAGCAACAAGCCCTTAACACCTTTATCTGTGCAGTGGCAATGGAGTTGGCTCCCGGGCGGGATGGGAGAGCGCATGTTCGTTGAACAGCAAGATGAAAGTTTAATCAAACTCATCAATTTGGCGAAACAAGCTAACGATGACCTTAAGCAGGTCGTCAGCAGTATTCGCGCTAATTGCCTTTAATTTGGTGCATCTTTTCGGGAGATTTTTTATGCCTACAGCCATGCAAACCGCGTCTAAAGCAACACACGCACCCCAAAAACTGGTACAAGCCTATGGCGCAAACCAGCTCACCAAGGCCGACTACGTGCATCAGATGCACAACAGCCTGCACCAGCATTTATTTACCTACCCCGGCCTGCTGCAAAACAGCGAGCTGGCAGAAATTCGCCTGACGCCAGATGGCGTTGTGTTTGTTCAGCAGGCAACGGGCCTTATGTTTAAATGCAGCCCCACCGATGAACGCGCCATGCCCATAGACGTGCTGAATTTTGGCCGCTACGAGCCCGCAGAAATTGCGATGGCGCATAAACTGATTAACGATGGCGATACAGTGCTGGATATTGGCGCCAATATGGGCTGGTACAGCATTGGCCTGGCCCATAAATTTGAACACCTGAGCATTGCCGCCTTCGAGCCTGTGCCCGCCACGCGCGCATTGCTGACCGAAAACATAGCGCTGAATTTGGACAACTTGGGGCAAGGCAGCCGCATTATGGTGCAAAACTGCGCCCTGACCGCGCCCGGCGAGCCCGAAAGTATTACTATGTACATCGCGCCTGATTGCGGCGTTAACGCCTCAATGAAAAACGTGGCCGAACGCGAAAACGCCCAGGAAGTCTCCTGCCCCGCCAGCACGCTGGATCAGTGGCTGGAGGAATTCTGGGTGGCAGAGGCAGGCTCTGAGCTTGAGGCGCGCGTTAATTACATTAAATGCGACGTAGAAGGCGCCGAATGGCTGGTGATGCAAGGTGCGCGCAAAACGCTACAGCAGTACCAACCCATTGTTCAGCTGGAATTGCTCAGAAAATGGGCCAAACCCTACGGCTATCATCCCAATACCGTGATTGAATTTATGCAAGAACTCCGCTACACGTGCTGCGTCATCAACCCACATGGCCAACTAGAGGCCTTTACCCTTGTGGATGAAACCACCCAGGCAACCAACTACTTTTTTCTGCCTACAACCAAACGGCATTTAATCGAGACCTAGCTTGTGTGGCTAGACTGTCTACAGTCGTCAATAAAACATCCCCCTGCGGCGTTACGCCATAGGGGGATATTTTTAAAGACATCACTAAAAACTAGTGGTGGGCCTCTTCAGCAGCGGCATCAGCATGCTCGGCGGCAGCATCAGCGTGGTCAGCAGCGGCATCAGCGTGAGCATCAGCAGCGGCGGCATCGCCAGCGGCTTCGGCGGCTTCTTCGGCGGCTTCTTCAGCAGCAGCAGGCGCAGCTTCTTCGGCGGGCATGGTTTCTTCCATCGCCGGCTCTTCAGCCGCAGGTTCTTCGGCGGCTTGGGGTTGGCAACCGGCTAAAACAGCGGTGCTACCGGCGAGTAATGCCAACAGGGCCAGGGATTTGATCGATAAACGCATTTGAGTCAAGACTCCTCGATATAACGGGTAAATAAAAAATGATTGATAACTCGCAGAAAAAACCAGAATCGATATGTTTCGCAAAACCAGTATCTTCAAACATAAACAACACGCAAGCACTAATTTTAAATTATAGCCAACTGGCCATTTAACTCGCGCGGCTACTGATTAAAACAACGAGAACCGCATCGCGGTTAGGCACCGCGTTTAAGCGCTGGCAACACCTTGATGCATTGCCTAATTTAAGCCGATTTAACCAGATTTGCCAAGTATGCACGACAAACCTGGTTTGTTTAAAAAGCTTGCGGCACACATAAAACAGAGCGGCCTACAGGCGATGAGTCAGGTTAGCACAGAGCTAAAAAGCGCTTTTTTAAGCACTTTTTAGCAGTAAAAATTTAAAGCCCCGCCTAATGAATTGGAACACGCCAAACTGCCCCGCACCCGAACGCTGTATTAAACAAGCACGCCTGATTACTACACTTGTGTACGCAAAATCAAAATACGCAGTCAACACCGGTGGCATGTTTGTCTGGCGTTAGTCGCGTTGCTCGGGCGCGGTTTGTTCCGACGCATTGAATTCTTGGGCCTCAATGCCGCACACCGGACGCAGGGCGCACCATTTATCGGGGCAACGCTGGGGGAGGGCAAACTGTTGCAGGCGGGTCGCCGCAACAATACGCTCGACTTGCGCCCAAACCAGCGCGTGAGCCCGCGCGAGCTTCTGGGTATCAAAATGGACCCAAACCTCTTGCAGTGGCGCGGCGTACGCGCCCGCACGAACCGGAATCCCGACGTATAAAAACCGAATCGCCTCGGGCCGCAGATCGGGCAAGCCCAGCGCGGCGCGCGCCTGATACACCGCCAGCGCATAAACCAGTGTTTGCCAGTCTGTTTCGGGCGATTTAGGAATTGCGGTGCCGGTTTTCCAGTCAATAATCGCAACGCCATTCGTAACGCCCTGTGTCTCGTTCTGCGTCGTGTCCTGACTTGCTTCGCGAAGCTTACGCGCCGCAAGCGGCATTAACGCAAGCCGGTCGATGCGTCCACGAATAAAAACCGAGTCCATCGCAGTCAAATCCTGCGCTTGTAACGCCTGAACAGGTGCCTGCGAAGGCGCGGCATCAAAGTCGGGCGTTAACTTAAGGTTAAACCCCCACTCGCTGGCCAAAACTGGCCAACTTGTTGCCGGAGCATACTGCGCCAGCGCCAATACGCCGCGTTTGGCGTCGGGACTAAGGGTGTTAAACAGGCCAGAGGACTGCAAATCAGATTTTAGTGAAGGATATGCCTGATAATCGAGCCATTTGTGGACCTGACGGCCCACGGTAAAATTGCGCGTATCCGAGGGCCAACGCATGCGTTTTAGGGTTTGTAGCTCGTATTTTTTTGGGCATTTGCCAAACGTTTTAAGGGCATCCACGCTCAGCGTCAGACTTTCGGGCATCAGGGGCGTTTCTGCCAGTGCCGGGTGGGCGGCTAAACCCGACGCAACACGCGCCTTAAAGGCCTCCGTCGCAAGCGAAGCGTCTAAAGGCTCGTTCAGTTGATTATCAGGCCAGGGCGACACGATGAACTCCTAAAATAGCGTCTAAGGTTTACCAGAGCGCGCAAAAAAGGCGCATCGCAGCAAATACACTTTAGGTTGGCATATTTCAAACATCTAAAAGCATCGTCTGGATACAGATTTATGTCGACCTAAACTGTGTAATTTGCGGATTTAAAAAAGGCGATTATCCCATAACTGCCAATAACTGCCCGCAACTGACACAGTATGGCAAATTTTCGTCAAGCAGAGCAAGCCTTTTAACTAATATAGCGCCTTACGCATATCAATTATCGCATAGCCCTAATCGCGAAGCCGAATTTTTTGAGTCAATTAAAAAAAATCCTGCTTTAAAAACAGGCCACAGCACGCTTGCCTTGGGCCAAAGCTTACTTGTAAGCGACTTGCACGCACGATTTAAATATTGCAGGTTGCAACAAAGCGCATGCTAAATGCATGCAAGCGCTTGGCGCGCATGAGCCCTTATTGTATGAAAGAGCTTTAATGGGCGTAAATTGTTTTTAGCCTGAGTTTTTTGAACCCCTCCAAAATAGGATTTTTACAACGTGATGACTCTCTCAGAAGCTTCCGTCCAGGCACCCGTCGCATACTCCGATGCCTTACGCGACCTGGCCGACGCCTACGGTATCACCTGTAGTTATTTTGATATTTGGGGCGAACAGCACTGGGCTTCAGACGAGACACTCAAAGCAATCCTGAAAAGTTTTAGCGTCACGGATGACGCGTTTACTAACGCATCATCGTTATGGCAAGCACGCCAGGATGCCTTTAAACGCCCTTACCTTAGTCTGGCTGCGCCGGTCAAGGTGTTCAGGCAATCCCAGGGAGCACCTGTGCTGCCCGTGTTTGCCCCCGAGGCCTCGAAAAACTCGGTATTAAAAGCTGAGCTCCAGCTTGAAGGCCAAACCGAAGAACTGCAACGCATCGAGCTTTCTCTGGCGAGCCAAACCCCAACCGCGACACATTTTGATACGTACCTGGAATACGCGCTGACGCTGCCCGAAGCCCTGCCGCTAGGCTACCATACCCTGACCCTGATGCTGGACAACCAGCAAGCGCAGACGCGTCTGATTATCGCCCCGGATGCCTGTTACTTACCCAAACCGTTGATCAGCGAAGCGCTTGGCGATGCAAAAAACAGCGCCTGGGGAATTTCAAGTCAGCTTTACGGCCTGAATTCTCAGAAAAACTGGGGCATTGGCGATTTTGGCGATTTGGCGCAACTCATGCACTGGATCGGCCAGAAAAAAGGCGGTTTTGTAGGCGTCAATCCGCTCCATGCACTGTTCCAGCACAACCCAAGCCAAGCCAGCCCTTACAGCCCTTCGAGCCGATTGTTTTTAAACCCGATTTACATTGATCTCGAATCGGTCGAAGAATTCCAGGACGATGACGCCCTGCGCAGCGAAGCGCAATCATCCGGGTTTCAGTTCCAGCTTAAAGCGCTGCGCTACATGCCGCTTGTTGATTACGCAAGCGTCTGGCCGTTGAAAAAAACCTGGCTCGAACGCTTGTACGCGCGCTTTGTTCAATCGCACTACAATCCCGAACAAAATATCGCCCTTACGCCCCGAGGCGAGGCGTTTATGGCCTATTTGCGCAATAAAGGCGAAAAGCTTGAGCAGTACGCGCTCTACGAAACCCTGCAGGAGTTTCAGTATCAGGAAGATTGCAGCCGTTGGGGCTGGGTATGCTGGCCTGATGCATATAAAAACCCCAATAGCCCTCAGGTACAGGCCTTTGCGCAAACGCATCGTAATCGCTGCGTGTTCTGGATGTACACGCAATGGCTGGCGCACCGCCAATTAAGCCACGTGCGCAGCATTGGCCAAGAGCACGGCATGGCTGTGGGCCTGTACGGCGATATTGCCGTGGGCGCAGACCGTGGCGGCTCGGATGTCTGGAACAATCAGCCGCTGTATTTGCTGAATATGAGCGTGGGCGCGCCGCCAGACCTGCTAAACATGCAGGGCCAAAACTGGGGCTTACCGCCCATGAACCCGCACGTACTGCGCGAGCAGGCGTACCAGCCGTTTATTAACATGGTGCAGGCCAACATGGCCTACAGCGGCGCGCTTCGCTTTGACCACGTGCTGGGGCTTTACCGGATGTACTGGGTACCCGAGTATTTTTCGGCGGCCGATGGCGCTTACGTGCGCTACCCGTTTGAAGATTTACTGGGCATTTTGGCGCTCGAAAGCCACCGGAACCAGTGCATGGTGATTGGCGAAGACCTTGGCACCGTGCCCGAAGAAGTGCAAACCGCTATGGCCAGCTGGGGCATGTTGGGCTACCGGGTGCTGTATTTTGAACAAAACGAGGACGAAACCTTTAAAGCGCCCTCGACTTATTGGCCCCTGACGCTGGCCACGCTGGGAACCCACGATTTGGCCACGCTCAAAGGCTACTGGCTGGGCTTTGATATTGATCAGCGCCGCGAGTTGAACTTGTTCCCGAGCGAGCAGGCCGAACAAGATCAACGCTTTAACCGGGGCAAAGAACGCTACAACCTGCTTAAAGCCCTCAACGAGCAAGGCCTAATTTCGGAATCGCGTTTGCAAGCCATTGAGCGTAACGAATACTGGTACGACGACGAGCTGCTGGTTGCAACGTATCGTTACCTGATGCGCACCCACAGCAAGCTGAAATGCGTACAACTGGAAGACGTTCTGGGTTGCCTGGAGCCCAATAACGTGCCGGGCACCGTGACCGAGCATCCGAACTGGCGACGCAAACTGCCCATTATGCTCGAAGAACTCGATAGCGATACGCGCATGGGCCCGCTGGTTGATGTTCTGGAAGCCGAAGGGTTACTCTAGCTGGGCTTTACGGCGGCGGAAAAACAACCTTTGAGTTGTAGCACAATCTTTCCAGAGCCAGCACCGGGCGGGGGTGCTTCAAAAATTGATGTGTTGCGGGTTAAACTAGCCTTATGACCTTACCTTTGCCCCAAGCACGATACCCCGACGAGCGGCCGAACGACTTACGCGAAAAGCTGCCAATCGACTCACCCCACGTGTTTGAAAAAAGAAACCCTGCCACCGAAGGGCTGGTTGGGCAGTACGCCGTTGCGCTCTGGCCCGAGGTGGACGCTGCCATAAAACACGCCAGCCGGCATCAGCCCGCCTGGCAAGCCAACCCGCCCCAACAAAGAGCCCTCGTGCTGCGCACCGCAGCTAAACTGCTTTACGCGCAAAGACACGCCCTTGCAGAATGCGTCGCGGCTGAAACCGGCAAAACCACCGCAGAAGCCTTGCTTGCCGAAATTACACCGGCCATTGCCTGGCTCAATTACTGCGCCCAGCACGCGCCCAAGTGGCTTAAGCCGCAACCAGCCACAAGCGTTTTACAGCGTTTGGTAGGGCAATCTGCCGTCCTTTACCCCAGAGCCTACGGCACAATCGCCGTAATAACGCCGTGGAACTATCCGCTGGGAATCAGCGTGAGCGGGCTTGCCAGCGGCCTGATGGCGGGCAACGCCGTGATTTACAAACCCAGCGAATTAGCCCCGGAAACCGGACTGGCGCTGGCAGAACTGTTTAAAACCGCTCTGCTTGAAGCCACTAAAAACGAGGCCAACACCGAGCTTATACAACTTGTGCTGGGCGATGCCCGAACCGGCGAAGCGTTAATTCATCATCCGGAGTTGCAGGGCGTCTTGTTTACCGGCAGCGAATCGACGGGTAGAGCCATTGAGCGCGCACTCAGGCCGCAAGGCAAACCGGTCTGGCTAGAACTGGGCGGCAACGACGCCATGGTGGTGCTGCCTGGCGCATGCGAAACACAAGACGCCTTGGATGCCATTGCCAGCAATGCCTTTTGGGGACGCATGACCAACGCCGGTCAAACCTGTTCTGCGGTTAAGCGCCTGTACGTGCATGAGGCGGACGCTGACGCGCTCGCGGCTTGCCTTGCGGACAAAGCAAATCAACTGAATCAATCGCGAATGCTTATGCCCCTTATTAGCCGCGACGCGCAACGAAAAATCATTACACAAGTAGAAGACGCACTGGATAACGGCGCCGTCGCGCTTGCAGGCGGTTACGCCCTTGAAGGCCCAGGCTACTATTACCCCGCCACTATTTTATGCGACATGCTGCCGCAAGCCCGCGTATTACAAGAGGAAGTGTTTGGCCCCGTGCTGCCCGTAATTCGATACAGCACGCCGCAAGCCGCCATTGACGAAATCAACCAAAACAATCTGGGACTTTCGGCCAGTATTTTTGGGCCATTAGCGCAAGCCGAATCACTGGCCGGAAAAATCACAAGCGGTATGGTGAGCCTAAACACGCTGCCCCATAGCAATTACGGCATGGCGCACCTGCCCTGGACGGGCTGGGGCCGCAGCGGCCCTGGCGTAAGCCACGGTAAAGCCGGACTTTTGGCCCTGACCCGCATACAGGTGATTAATCAAACTGCACGCCCTAAAAAACAGCCTTGGTTTTATCCCGCCTCTTTAACCCCCGAAAAAGACTCGACCGCACGACTGGCAAACGCCATGGCGGGGCTACTGCATTCTAAAAACCCGCTGGCTAGCTTAAAGCATATACTGTTGCTGGGGTGGTCGGTGGTATCGAATCGCAGCACGACGCGCCTGTAATTTTGGTCAGATTTGTACTCATTTACGTTATAATCTCGGTAATTTTTATCTGCCTTGCCGCTCACAAGCTCCCGCGCCCATGCTTTCTGCCCCGTGCTTTTTGCAAAACTAAGCGCGAAGGAGCTACTGTTATAATATTTAAAAAGGCTACTCAATCTTAGGTTTGGGCACAATCATCTCCGAAAAAACAAACAAGGCCTGTGCTTCCCTGGCCTAACCAAATCGAGTCGCTATAGGACACTCGCCCGTAATGTCATTGCAAGATTCGGCTAATTTTAAGCCCAATAGCCTGCGCACCCTGTTTGAAGGCGTGAGCACCTACCACTGGATAGCGTTTGCGGGCTGCTGGCTGGGCGGCATTTTTGATGGCATGGATTCCACGCTGATGAGTGTGGTTTTACCCACCGCGCTGGCGCAACTGCTACATATAACTGGAGACCCTACAACGCTTAGCAACAAAGCGCACATTGGGCAAATCGGCGCTTACGTAACCGCCATTTTTTTAATTGGCTGGACACTGGGCGGCGTACTGTTTGGCTGGATTGGCGATAAATACGGCCGCGTCAAGGCCATGATGGGCTCGATTCTGTTGTATTCCCTGTTTACCGGTCTGTGCTCGGTTGCGCAATCGTGGGAGCAACTGGCGGCGTTTCGGTTTTTAACCGGCCTGGGCATTGGCGGAGAACTGGTGAGCATTGCCACGTTTTTAACCGAAGTTTGGCCTGCAAAATCGCGCGCAATAATTATTGGGCTACTGATAACGTCTTATCAGGCGGGGGTATTTCTGGCCGGCGGGATTCATTATGCCATTGGCGACTGGCGATTAACGTTTTTACTGGGCGCATTGCCCGCGCTGCTGGTGGTGTTTATCCGCAGTACGCTTAAAGAATCGGATCAGTGGCTGGCCGCAACCGATAACCAGCCTCAAGAAGCTTTATTTCAATCGCTTTTTAAAAAACAGCACGCCAAATCCATTGCCATTGGCTGCATTTTGTTTGGCACCCTGCTGATTGGGTATTGGGCCTCGTTATCGTGGATTCCAACCTGGATTCAAAGCCTGTTGCCTAAAGGCTACGATGGTAACCACGAGCGCAGCCTAGCCACCATGGCGCAAGCCATAGCAGCCATTGCAGGCTGTAGTAGTGCAGGTTTTTTATGTAATCGTTACGGCAGGCGCAAAGCCATTTTAATTGGCTTTGTGGGCGCGCTCATCGCATCAGCATGGTTGTTTGGCTTAACCAACACGTTTACCACTATGGTTTACGTTAAAAACGCCATGCTGGGCTACTTTGTAGGCTTGCTACAGGCGGCATTGTACATTTACTTACCAGAACTGTTCCCCACACGTATTCGAGCCACGGGCACCGGCTTTTGCCTCAATGCAGGGCGGGTACTCACGGCCATTGCAGTGTTGTTTATGGGCCCACTGGTTAGCATGTTGGCTGGGTACGGCACAGCCGCCCTGGTCTTCGCGCTGGCTTATGCCGTTGGGGGGCTCATTCTGTTTGCGGCGCAAGAAACGCACGGGCAACTTAAAACGGAAAACAATTAGCGCCAATCCGCTGGCGTTAAATTAAAGCAGCCAAGTAGACTTGCGCAACGCATTTGGCCTATTACAACGGCTTTAAAAATGTTTTAAAGCCATCTTAGCCTATGAAATTCGCTCGCCGATTAGGCGGTAACGGGCATAGTGCACGCTAACCACCTTTTGCGCCTCGAAGGCAACAATGGCGGTATACGTAACGCCTTCAAAACGGTTCTCGTCGGTAGCTGCAAGCTGGATTTCTGGCGATTCCAGATACAGCAAGGCCCGCCTGGGCGTTACGGAAGATTGTTCTGGCGCTTGAGCCGCTAAATTTTTTTTCGCCGGTAAAAAATCAGGCGGCTGAAGCGATTGACGCGAATTAACCGCCTTGGCAGGCGGCTGAATGTAGACAACCCGGCTAAACGCGGCAAACGCCCGAGAAACCTGGGTCAAGGGCGCAGACACGCTCGCGCCCGATACCGGATTTTTAAGCTGCACGCCGTTTGCCTCTGGGGCCAATTGCCAAGTATCGTGCGTCAGGGCGGCAAACGCCTGCGGCGCGTTAGTGGTCTCCCGGATTGCAGTAACCTGCCAGCGCCCTTCAAGCACTTGCGGCAACACCAACTGCCGAATTCCGGCGTTAAGCCGTGCGGGCTTAGCCTGATCTAAAGCAGCGGGTTTATTGGGCGATTCTGGCAGCGCAAAAGGCATCAGCTGCCCGGTTTGCACGCTTGCAAGCGCAACACCACCCAGCACGCTCAGGCTAATTAACAGCCCAGCAGCCAGCAACCGAAACCCTAACCCCCTAAAGGGATTTAAATACATCACGCTAATACGCTCTCTCTCTCGTTTGGGTTCGTTAGGCGCAAGCAGGGAATTGTTACCATTCTTGGCACACATTTGGCCAACACGCTTGCAAGAATCCCCAGAATACCATGAGGCCAGCGCGTTTCGCGTCCATTGTCTGGCGTAATTAGGCCCCTAAAAACGCCCGCCAGAAGTCTTTGATGCCATACATGAGCTAACCCCCATGCATTGCATCTATAAGCGCGCTAAACTGGGCATTATGACGCTCACTGAACCCGGTCATCCACCATTGCCCCCGAAACCGCTTACGGCGCTAACCCGCAGCCAGCTGATGGCCAGTGCGCGCGATTTACGCTTAAAAAAACGCTTCGATCAGCATTTTTTAATCGATGATCTGATTTTGAGCAAAATTGTGGCCGCCGTGGACCCCAAATTACCCGCGATCGAAGTCGGGCCGGGGTGCGGATTTTTAACGCAAGCCCTGCTGGCAAGCAACATCCAGCCCTTGCAGGCCATCGAGCTTGAGCGGGCAATGATTCAGTACCTTAAAACCGAATTTAGCCCCCAGCTGGCTAACGGCACCCTGGCCCTGCACGAAGGCGATGTGCTGAGCTACGACTTTCAGACCATTACGCCAGGCGTGTTTCAGCTGGTTGGCAATTTACCGTATAGCGTTGCCACGCCGCTGGTATTTAAACTTGTCGGAGAACTGAACACCGCTGCGCCGCCGCTGGGCGAACGCCTGCAGCAATGCGTGATTATGGTGCAAAAAGAAGTCGGCGACCGCATGGCGGCACAGCCCGGCAGTAAAGCCTACGGGCCGCTCTCGCTGGCCTGCCAGCGCGCCTACACTGTGGAAACCATAACCCTGGCTCCGCCCCGTGCGTTTTCGCCGCCGCCCAGGGTCGATTCAATTGTGCTAAAACTCTCGTTAAACCCGCCCGAACAGTGGCGCTACCCCAGTAACCCGGCTAAATTTGCGCGACTGGTTAAAACCGGATTCCAGCACCGGCGTAAAACCTTTTTAAACGCGTTGCAACACGGCGGCTACACGCCGCAAGAACGCACCGAACTTGAAGCCAGACTAGCCACTATGAGCCTGCCCGCCACGCCCCGCGCCGAGGCGATTGCGCTGGATCAGTTTATCGCACTTTCTGCGGAATGAACGCCTTGCAGTAATTTAACGTTAGGTTAAGTCACGATGACCTACAAATACAGTCAGGGCCTGGATTTTACTAACCTAAAGCATATGATTTGCTTTTTAAATAACATCACGGACGACGCCGCATGCATTACGCCCAGCTTACGATCGATTGCCCCGCCAAACTGAATCTGGTACTACATGTTGGCAAAAAAATCTTATCGGGGCCTAAAACCGGCTACCACCGCGTCGAAACCCTAATGGCCACGCTGGCCCTTGCGGACACGCTAACGGTAGACGTTGAACCCGCAGCTCACGCGCAGTTTGAATTGCACTGCAACGGCATAGCCATCGAGACGCCCGCGCAAAACAATCTGGTTACGCGCGCATATCGGGCCCTTTTACCCGAGCTGCCGCCTTTGGCCATTACGGCGACGCTGAGTAAAAAAATTCCGGTACAGGCCGGGCTGGGTGGCGGCAGCAGTAACGCAGCCGCCATGTTGGTTGCGCTGAATACCCTGGCGCAATTACCGCAACAAACCCTGCTCGCGCGCGCGCAAACCTTGGGGGCCGACGTGCCTTTTTTTGTGCATAGCCTGCTCAATCAAAGCGCTTTAAGCCACTGGAGCGGCCTGGGCGATTCGTTGCATCGGGACTATCAGGCTGCATTTTTTACCGCTCAAACTGCGCCAGAACCCCTAAACGCGCTCACTCACGACCAGATCATCATCGTTAAGCCACATGATGCCGCTGTTGCCACGCCCGAAGCCTACCAGTGGCTGGATGCAGTCAAAACCAACGCGCCCGCCATCGACGCCTGTGCCTCGGTGATTCACGCCCTTGAACGCCAGGCGCCCTTGGCAGAGTGGCCCGTATGCAATGATTTTCAGGGGGTTGTTCGGCAAAAAAACCCGGATATACAAAGCGCGATGAAGCGCCTGAGAGACTTGGGCTGCAAGCCGGTTTTACTCTGCGGCAGCGGAGCCGCGGTAGCGGGGTTAATGAGCCCCCTTCTTGTCTCGTTGGACGCTGACCAGCTTGCAAACGCCTTGCCCAAAAACGAATTCTGGCATTGCGTGACTCACATTCAGGTGCCAACAGGCATTTTAAGCCATACTCCGCTACACGTATCGCGCTAGATTAACGGATTCGGGTACACTCGGATTTAGACAAGACGATACCGTTTTAGAGCGCAAATCCTAACCATTGAACAAGACCAGCCAGCATCTGCCTGAAAAATAGCAATCATAAGGCCTTGTTCAAACGTTAATTTGCTATATTATGCGCAGGCAAAACCTTGAACGGCTCACATTTCGGTTAAACAATACGCATGAACAGACATCAATTTTGGGGATTCCTGCCCTCGCCCGGCACACCGCCGCAGGCGGGCGAGCTGATTCGGGTTGAAGATGCGGCGCAAGTGCATTACTGGCAGCGCGTGCGACGACTTAGCCCTGGGCAAACCGGCGGCCTGATTCTGGGCCAAGCCCCAAGCTTAGAAGGCTGGCACGCCCGCTTTAAAACGATTGAAAACGGCAGCGCCTGCTTTGAGCTGCTTACGCCTTTGCCGCAGCCCGCCCATAGGCCCAGCATTACCCTGGCGCTGGCGCTGTTAAAGCAACCCGCCTGGGAGGCCACACTCGATACGGCCACGGCCTTGGGCGTCACGCAGATTCAGCCGGTCATCAGCGCGCATTGCGTGGCGCAATGGCCCGCCGCAGGGGCCGATCAGGAAAAAAAGCTCAGCCGCTGGCAAGCCATTATACAGGCGGCCGCGGTACAATCTGAGCGCTGGCAAACGCCTGCATTACTTGCGCCGTTAACCTTACAGCAGCTTGTTGTAAACCCGACCGCGTTAGGGCAAACTTTCTCGGGGCAGGCTTTTTCGGGGCAGGCTTTTATGGTTGCTCTAGAGCGCAGCGCAGGCGCAATACCGTTATTGAACGCGTTACAAAGCCCCAAAAAAGCTTACACGCTGCTGATTGGCCCCGAAGGCGGCTGGAGCAGCGCCGAGCGGGCGTTGTTTTCGCACCCACCGTGGCAGCCCGTAACCCTGGGCGAGACCATATTAACCGCGCCGTTGGCCAGCCTTTACGCCTTAAGCATTCTTAACGCTGCAGGTTAAACCAAAGTAAAAACCAAGGCGACCCTTCCGTCTGAAGCCAGACCAAACGATCGCCTTGTTGTAATGACCGAATAGGCTTGATTTGATTCAGTTTAGGCTGCGGTATTGGTTTGCGACGCAGATGCAGCATTTTGAGCAGTAAGCTTGCCCTGGTTAAACAGTTCAATGGCGCGGTCTAGCTCTAATACGCTGCTGCGTGATAAACGATGCTCCCAGTTTGCGGCTGCATCCAGGTCTTCCAGCACAGCATCGTTACGGTTGTTTCGGAGGTAAGCTTCCACATCAGCATAAAATGCATCTTTTTCCGCTTTACTCATTAGGCCATCTCGGTTTTTATCTATAGCCAGGTTCCAGGCAGCGTGCTCTTTTAAATCCAGATTACCGTCGCCGTTACGGTCTAAGACTTCAAACACCGCTTTAGACTCTTTTTCCAGATTAGCCTTAACGGATACTGGTAAATCAATATCCAAATCTTCCAGATTTTGCTTGATCTGTTTAATACGGCGCGCCGCCATCTCATCTGCAGACACTTTGCCATCCTTGTTCGTGTCGCGATGTTTCATTTCCTCTGCTGCGCCGCCCAGATAATTCCTGATAAAAGCCACGGCATCATCGGCCTCGGTCTTATCGCTGTAACGATCACCCGTCTTTGTTGAGTCTAACAATTTATTATTGGTAAGCGTATTGTTCGCCGCATTGCGGCCATAATTACCTTTAACATCGTTTTCGGCCACCTCGTAGGGGCCCTCGGTGCCGTCAATCACGGTGGTAAAGGGCTCGTCGGCCAGCGTTTCGTCAATCTGCTCCTGCAACCAGTCCAGGTTTTCAACGGCCTCTAAAATATCAGCCAATTCTGCCAATCGGTCTTCCGGGGTGCGGCCTTGTAAAGCGCCAGGTTGCATTCCGGCTTGTAAAGCAATGGCTGAATTAATTCGTTCTTTCACAGAAAGCTGTCCGTCGCTATTTCTATCCTCGAACTCAAAATGTTCTCTAATAAAATCTTCATCTGCGACACTAGTAGCGAGCGCTTCTGTAAGTGATACCTGATTATCGTTGTTGGTATCCTGTTCAGCCATAGAGCAAAGAGCAAGATTGACCATTCTGGAGTCAATCAGCTTATGCACCGGCGGCTGAGGCAGCTGTAAAGGCTGAGAGAGCGCCATCATTGGCATCGGCGGCCGACCCCAACCCACCTGGGGCTGCTGCATGGGCGAACCCCCAAACGCAGGCACATAAGCCAGCGGCGGCTGGCCCCAACCCACCTGGGGTTGCTGCATGGGCGAACCCCCAAACGCAGGCGCATAAGCCATCGGCGGCTGGCCCCAACCCACCTGGGGCTGCTGTTGCTGTTGCCAGGGTGCCATACTCATCCCCAGCTGATATCCAAAATTAAAACTAGACGGTATGCCAACAGACATCTTAAACACGCCTCATCTTTCTAAAATGTAAAGTAAAAGTAAACAAAGCAGATATGCTTATGAATTTATATTTTCAATAAAAACAATCAATATATATATTAATAAAATACTTATGACTATTAAAAAAGTGTTACGATGATAATCAAGCGCATGATAAACTAACCCAAGATGGGCTCTGCATTTTACGCACTAAGCGCTGTACATAAAATAACGCCTGCTGTAGCTCAACTGCAGCATTGGCTTAGCCAACACCCTTCGGCAAAAGCCTACTGGGTGGGCGGATGCCTGAGACACGTTTTAGCGGACCACGCCGCAGGGCAATCCGAGCGCGATTTGTACAGGTTGCAGCGCACCATTGATGATTACGACCTGACGCTTATTGGCGCGTGCCCGCGCGCGCTGAGCCAAGCCCTTGCCAACGCCTTAAACGCTCACTGGGTCCCGCTCGATGAAGCCTGGGGCATTTACCGCCTGATTTTAACCCACGCGCCCTTCCAGAACGTCTCAATCGATATTGCCGCAGCACTGGGCGACGACATTTACACCGATTTGGCGCGCCGCGACCTGACGATTAACGCCATGGCCCTGCGGCTTGAACTTGTCGAAGGCACAACGCCAGATTTTTCGGACTTTAAGGATTTTCCGGGATTCATTGACCCCTATAACGGGCTGGCCGATTTACGCGCGCGCAAGATTCGGATGCTGAGCGAGGCCAATTTAAAAGACGATCCCTTGCGCCTGCTGCGCGTATTTAGAATGGGCGCAGCAATTGACGCGACAGACTACGACCCGCAAACGATCGAGGTGGTGCGTCGCTACGCGCCGCGGCTCTCGCAAAGCGCGCCTGAGCGCCAGCAACTCGAGTTTTTTAAGCTGCTCAGCAGGCCAGACAGTTTTAAGCATTTGCAAGCCATGGCCGACGCCGGCCTGCTCGAGGTGGTTTTGCCAGAACTTACGCCGTGCCGGGCGGTGCCTGCCAACACGCATCATCACTTGCCTCTGTGGGATCATACACTCGAAGTGGCGCGGCAATGCGAGGTCATGTTCAGCTCGTTGCCCGCCAACACGCAAGCCGAACTGCTAACGCCCCTGGGCGCGCCCCAAAGCCCCTTGAGCCGCCTGGGTGCCGTTAAGTTTGCCGCATTAATGCACGACGTTGGGAAACCGGACACCATGGCCTTGCTCGAGAACGGCCGGTACACGTTTTACGGCCACGAAGCCGTCTCGGAAACATTAAGCGAGCAAGCGTGCGCGCGCCTGAAGGCGGCAAATGCCGTAACGCAACAGCTTAAGCGCCTCACGCGCTGGCACTTGTATCCGTGCGCGTTTTCGCCCGCATCCAGTCAAAAATCGGTGCTTCGCTTTTTACGTCGCATCGGCGAGGCCACGCCCGACCTGATGCTCCTGGCCATGGCGGATCGCATGGCAACCAAAGGGCCCGCCGTGTTGCCGCAGGATTTGACCGAGGCGATTGCGCATCATCGGTGGTTACTTGCGCAACATTACGCCTACAAACCAGTCCTAAGCCAGCCCAGGCTGCTGGATGGCCAGGCCGTGATGCAGTTATTGGGGCTCAAGCCCGGCAAGCAGGTAGGCGAATGGCTGGCCAGGCTGCAAGAGGCGCAGCAACTGGGCGAGATTCAAACGCCCGAGGCCGCGCAAGCATGGTTAATAAGCCAAGCCTAGCGCTGAGCTTTTAAAAGTTAGCTTAGCCAATCAAGTCGTCGTTATCGCAAACAATATAGCGCATCAACAGTTCAACAGATCGACTAAGACTAAGCCCTATTTGCGTCCGAAACTGCTTTAGATGTTCTAAATCTTTTTTGGCAACTCGCAAATGTAGTTTATTTTTTACATCCGTTCTCAATATCCTTAAGTCGATTTTATTTGACGTGAGGACAGAAAGTTCTTCTGGCGTATACGTTTGGAGCAGCGTGGCAATAGGTTCAAAGGCCTTCAATGAATTTTTGCATCGACCAGCCTTTTGGGTGAGTGCGATAAACGGTTCAGTAACATTTTTAGGGCTATAAACACTAATTTTTGATACTTCACCCGGAGCGTCAGACGTAATTTTTTGATAATAACGCCTAATGTGTTGACCCGTTTGCTGAGAGGTTTTTACGGAAACGATAGGCAGATTATATTTGTTGCAGTAGGGACGTACCTGAGATAAGTCAAATTTATCGCCAAAAAGCTCTTTAAGGATTGCTGTATTAACTTTAAAGCCATTAAACTGTTCTCCATTGTTTAGAACAAGTTTAATACGATTCAAATAGGCGAGCGTTTGTTGCTTTTTTTCTTCTGCGGCCCTGTTTTTTGCTTGAGAGGCAGAAAAACGAGGGCTTTGCGTACTGAACGAACCGGTAATCATCAACTTAAAATCCTTTTATCACTACTTAGCTTAAAAACACAAACTTTTTTTGCATTCAAATCCCTATGAGGCTAATAAACAAGACTAAGCCGCCTAATGTGATTAACACGCCACAAATTCAAAAACTGCGTTTTAAACAACGTCATCAAGCGTTTGGTTGCACGCTAGAATATTCGCAATATCCTCTGCATAGCTTCTGGCTTATGCTGTAGTCAGTATCAGACTTCTGGACCTAGCTTATAGCAGCTTAAAAAATGAATGTTTCTGCCGCATGGGTCATTGCCATCGAAGGGCACCGGCACCGCGTGCTGTGGCAAGCGGCCCCAGACGCCGCCCGCCAAACCCTGGATTGCGCCGTTAAAGGCGTATTTAAAAAATCGGGCGAGCGCATATGCGTGGGCGACTGGGTACTACTGGGCGATATTGACGCGACCAACGGCACGGCCCGCATTGATGGCCTGCAACCCGAAGCGCGAAAAACCCTGCTCGAAAAACCACGCATCGCAAACGTAACGCAGGTGCTTATAACCCTGGCGTGCGATAGCCCGCCCCTAAGCCTGGAAACCCTCGATCGCCTGCTGAGCCACACGCTGTGCGCGGGGCTTAGGCCTGTGTTGCTGCTTACCAAAACCGATTTAATCCCGCACGTCAACGATCCTGAGTTGCACTCGCGACTTGAACACATTGATGCGTTTTACCACGCGCAACTGGGCATTCCCGTGTTTAAACTCTGCAATAAACCTGGTGCAGCAAACCCAAACGCGCTACAGCAAGAACTTTTGCGCCTGAACGAGCAGCTTAAAGGCCACGTAAGCGTGCTGGCCGGGCCGAGCGGCGTCGGAAAATCCTCGCTGCTTAATTTGTTACTGCCCGGGGCAGAACTACGCATTGGCGAAGTGTCTCAGAAGCTTCAGCGCGGCACCCACACCACCCGCCACGTAGCGCTGCTACCACTTGAACCCGTTTTACCCAAGGGCACAGCATTAAGCCCCGAACAAAATTTACAAAAAATGCAAGCCAAGGGCTGGATTGCGGATACGCCAGGCTTTAGCCAAATGCATTTTGAACAAACACCCCCAGACGCCCTGCTTAAAAGCTTTCCGGAGCTTTTGCAAGCTGGCCAAGCCTGCCTGTTTGATGATTGCCGCCACGCACTTAGCGAGCAAACGTGCAGCTTTAATTCGGAAACGCCAGAGACACCCGAAGCAAACACGTCTGAGTTACCAGTCGATGAGCGACCAGGCCCAGCGCAAGCCGTGCCCCCATGGCGATTGACGCATTACCGGGCGTTTTTAGAAGAGGCCCAAAAAGGCGAGCAGCAACGCGAAGCACGCAGCCAGAAGGCAGAACAAGGCCAACGGATTCGCCACGGTGCGCAAGGCGCGCAGCAGCAAACCGGACTGGGACTAAAACTCGAAAAACACCTGCGGCAAGCCGCGCGCAACACGCAGCGCCAGCAAGTGGGCAAAACCGCCAACGCCGAAGTGCTGGATGAGTTAAATACTTAAGCTTTCTGTCAGGTCGATACGACTTTTGTTGGCCGCTGGCCATTTTGCCCATGGGGCAGAGGCCATAGTTTGTTCGCATAATTTGCAAACAAACAACTTTTAAATCCGCACGCGTAGCGCTGGCCAGAAAAAATTCGACAATGGTAAACAAACTTTAGGTTAGGACACGATGTCTACAAAATAATGAGTAAGCGATCAATGCTGGTTTCAGTGAACAAGTTCACAAAAAACGTCATTCCGGCGAATGGCGGAATCCAAGCAAATGCACTCTATTTAGGATTGGTCCCCGCCAGTACAGATAGGACGAATTTGAAGCATAACCCCTTGGCGAGCAAATTAAAACGCTGACCTGCGTTAATCGCTTACTCATGAAAAAATACACTCAGGGCATGCGTTTGCTTAACCTAAAATGCATGATTTGCTTTTTAAATAGGTCAAAAACGTCTCACCCGAACGTTAATTTGCACTAACCCGACCATTTATTGGCTGAAGCCCCGCCTGCCAGAACACGCCGCCCAACAAACTGGTTAACGTTGAAGTTGCAAGCCAGAGCAGGCTAAACACGCCCGCCGTGACCGGCTCAACACCCAGCAACCCCAACAGGGCCACGTACGCACCTTCTCGAACGCCCAGCCCGTTAAACGAAACCGGCAAAATACTAATCAGGCTTACCGTGCCAAAAACCGAGAGCAACGCCGGCAGCGGTAAATGCAAGCCCAACACAGTTGCAAGCAATACGTGAATCAGCCCCATGAAGCCGTAAATCAGTCCGGCCATAAATAACGTTTCTGCCATTAGCTTGGGCGTGCCCCAAAGCTGCGCAGAATCCTGCAGCCAACACAGGAGCGCCTGCATGCCCTTACCTGATTCTGAGTCTGAAGTTTTAATCGCAAGCAGCCGACCCCGAAACGTAAGCAGCACCAGCCAGCCCAACATCATGGTAATCGCAAGCGCCGCAAGCCCCAGCACAAGCCACCTGGGCCACGCGGCATTTACCGGCGAAAGATTGGCAAACAACGCCGTAAACCATAACAGGCCCATAAGCCCAACGCCACGCTCGGCCAGCACCGTAAGCAACGCCGTGCGCTTTGGCGCGCCCGTGGCCCGCGCAAGCCACCAAACCCGGGCGGCATCGCCGCCAATGCTGCCCGGCAGCACCAAACTGTAGAACATGCCCAGCATGTACCAGCTAAAAAAACTGGGCCAAGGCTGCCCAAGGCTAAGTTGCGCCGCCAAACGCTGCCAGCGCAGCGCGCTAACCGCTTGGCTAAGCAAGTAAATGCCAACGCACGCTAGCACAACCGGCCACGCATTAACGGGCAGCTTGGCCACCAGGGTTTTTAAATCGAGCCAGTAGACCAACCCCCCCAGCAACGCCGCGCTTACCAGGAGTTTTATCGCCAGTTTTATCCATCGCATAGGGGCATTATAACCAGCACACACGATTCTGGCAGAGGCCGTTTTGCCAGTAAAGTACAGTAAAAAAACGCAAAAAACAGGCTAAAAAACGTGCTAAAACACGCTTTTTAAAGCACTTTTAGACGTGTTTTTCAGGATTTTTCCTGCATGGTTTCCGGATCTAGACCGAGCCCTTCGAGAATGGTTTTAATACGGGCCCAGTTTTGTTTGCCCTGAGCTTCAAAGCCGCAACCGGGGTGGTACAGCGTGCGCTCGTGCGGAAACGGATACGTTCTGCAGCCCGTCGGGCGATCTTCATGGACGCCACAGCGGCCGTCTTCGAGCACAAATTTGCAGCCAAAAAAGCCCACAGCATCGGGGTCTTTACCAATTTCTTCGGCGCGGGCGCGCACGCGGTCCACAAACCCGTCTGCTAACTCGCGAACCGCCACTTGCGATGGAAACGCCTCGAAGATGCTGATAAAATCGCGGGCCATTTCGCCCAAAGTTGTTTCATCCGTTTCGGCCAGGTGCCGGATGCTGGCTTCGTCCATGAGTTCTCGAAACGTGGCCACACGGCAGCAGATGCCGCGCTGTTTGCAGAGGCTTTGCGGCATTTTTAAGAGGCTTTGCACCTCTTGCGCGAGGCTGGGGGTGTTGTCAGACATTCTACAAGCTTTTTTAAACTTTTAGGCAAATTTTTACATTCAAAGGGTTTATAGCAAGTTAGTTAGCACGAAAGACATTATTCAAATCTGAGGAGAAAATAATAATGTTAAAGATTGTGCCTACAAAATTAAATCCCATCCAAAAACTGTTGGCGTCACCATTTGAAGCTGTATGTCCAGAATTATCAAAATGGAAGGTTTTGCAGGCGTGTCCAAACCTGACAAAAGATTGTTTTATGTCCACTAAAAATCGTTTGGGCTTTAATTGCGTCGCAGATTCTTTAGACGTTCGTACAAACCATATTGACTTCAAATTTACTACACATAGCGGAAGAGAAATTAAGCACTATAAACCTAATTTAGCAGACATGGTAGACTTTTATAACACCAGAGGATTTACTCTTGAGCGTGATCTGCCGATTCATGATGAGCCTTCACCAAATATGGAAAGAATTGCGCTTTATGGTCTGCTTGACAAAAAATGGTTTAACGGAAGCCTTTTTACTCACGTTGCTCGGCAAAACCCTGAAACAGGTTCTTGGATTAGTAAAATGGGAAGAACAGGTCATTTAATAAAACACGGTTTGGACGACTTAGCAGCAGACTCTGGTTTCGGTACAGTTTTAGCGGTAATGAGTAAAGGTAAGGACTAATACCTACCACTGCTCGGCGCCGTACTGCTTCCAGGGTTTGATTTTTTCGGCCACCATGGCGCGCAACTCATCCAGACTGGTATCCGGGCGCGTGGGGTGCGTTTTACCATCGGGCGAGAGCGCCTCAATCATACCCGCAGACGTTTTTAAATCCCGGATCATTTTTTTGTGCTTCTCGCGCTCCCAGAATTGCCAGCCCTCAAAACCGCACCCTGGCGGCATGGCCGACCAACCATTGCCCGGCGCTTCGCGACAAAACCGGGGGCGGTGCTCGTAAATGCCGCACAGTCCTTCGGGGCTCACGTGCTTGCAATGATAAAACGTGACGTCCTCGGTTTTCATATCCGGGCGCGATTCGACGACTTTCATCACCTGCTCAACCTGCTCGGGGACAACCTGGCGCGCGTCTTCAATTGAATCAAACGGCGTAAAAATATTTAAAAACGCAATCGCGTCCTCGTCACCATCATCGGCCATTTGGTGCAATTTGGCGTTGTTAAAATACGTCGTGGCCGATTTACAGCAGCGCCCGCACTTGTGGCAGTAATCGGGCAGCGGCGCGCGGGCTTCGTTAGACTCTCCCTCGGGCACCTGCGTTCCGTAGAAATTCAAATCAAAACTCATCGCCTGTTCTCCATCGTCTGGTTATTGCCTGGTGTTATAGCAAATTAACTTTTGAATAAGCCAGTAAGATTGCTCTTTTTCAGGCCACTACTGGCTGGTTTTATTTAAAAGTTTATGATTTGCGCTTTAAAACAGTTATAGACGCTGCCTGAAGTTACACGTTTAATTTTTTGCTTTTAAGAGGGGCTCTGGACGCATTTCGATTTCGTGCGGCAAATTTTGCAATTTAAACTTGTAGCCCGTAAATTCTTTAATGCCATTATTTGTCCACTAGTCGTCTTGTAAAAATTCAATACTTTTATAAGGTTGCTCGCCTGAACGTATTTTGTCTCTGATGGCTAAAAATTCTTTCAGAGGAACCTTTGGCATCGTGAACGCCAGATGATCGATAAAATTATTAGGCGCAAAGCCTGGTTTAGGGGCCACAAGCTCGATAGCGCGAGCACCCTCAAAGGGATTTTTAAAACGTAAAACCGCAAAAGGTCGCTCTTTGTATGTAACTTCTTTCTCTAAAGTTGCATCACCGCCTAGTAAAAGCTGTTTTAAAGCCTTGTAGGTGTTTAAAGAATTGCTTTGAATGTAAAAATGATCAAAAACCAATGAGGTGTTAAACAATTTTTTAAGTTCTGGAAGGGTTTGCTTCAGCTTATCGCTAGCGTCTGCCTTAAGCGCCATTAATAAAGACTCCGCGCCAGCATTGGTTGCTGGACTCATCGATGCCCAATAGGGCAATTTTTTTTCTGGCTCCTGCTGCATATTCGCAGCGCCAAACTGAGGTTTTTGCCTTGATGCAGATGATATAGCTGGATTCAAGCCAGGCTTGCTAAAAAAAACCGTGCTTTTTTTAGAAGAAAAACCCATTGTTTTAAGCATATTCAACATCAGCTTTTTTGCCTTGAATTCTGTTTTTTATAAAGCGCTTAATTAACAGCAAAAAGGCTATTAATTTAAGTTTAAACACGACGTTTGGGCACACACTTTACTGGAGTGTACTTGATTTTACAATTTTTGGCGAGTCTCAACTCACCTGGCTCGCTCAGTCGGTGTATTTTTTACGCCTGATCGCCCGCCCAGAGGAGCCTGAATGCACGAGCCGTTTGCTTCAATAACCAGTAAAACGGGGGGGTGTGCCCGAACTTAACAAAATAACCTTAGGGGATAATCGGCAGCGTGCTGACGATGAAACAATCGATAGCCTTGATTTTGGCCGGCCTAGGCGTGGGTATGCTCTTGCCTGTAAAGCGCTGGCTGCCGGACTCCCTGACAGCCGCCGCCCCTTGGCAAATTCAGGTAAACGCGCAATGTAGTAGCGAAGCCGCCGAAAAACAACACGACTTACCCAATCGCATATTAACGCCCGATTGCACCTTACCCGACACACTGGTGCTGCCCGGCAACATGACCGCCCAGATTTTTAAAAAAGCAGACCTGAGCCTAAACACACCAAAAACAGAAAACGCCGGCGAGACTATTGAAACTGGCGAGTTTGGCGCACCCACGCAGTTTGTGTTTACGGCCAACGTTAAAAACAGGCAACAGGCGCAGCACGCGCTTAAGCAGGTTTCGCGCTACATTACGCAATGGAACCTACACCAAAAACGCCTGAGGCAGCCAGATTCAATCCATCCTCAAATCGCAAAAACAGAATCCTTGTTCAATAAAACGCGCGCATCAGACGTAACGTTTGGCACATTGCCTGCGTTACCCGAACAGATTACCGTTAAAAACGTGATTCAGGCGACGGTTAAACCCGCTTACAAGGCGCCTGCCAAGCACATTAAGCCTTTACCCGACGCCAACACCCCCAACGGATTTAAACTTGAATCACGCGTACTTAAACTCGAGAAAAAAATTGCGCCCTTGCAATCGCCCATAACCGAGGCGGAGGCCGCAACCGCCACACTGACAACAACACGCCCGCAGCAACCGCCCATCGGCGCGCCAATTATGGCCACAAATCCCGGGCAGACTGCAATATACGCAACAAGCATTCAGCGTTTACCCTTGCGCCCTTACGCGCAGCGGCTTTCTGTGCTCGAATCGCGCCTGAACACCCTGAACGGCCATTTGCAATCGGCGATTTTACAGCAAAACAAGGCGCAACAAACCCTGCTTGCAAAACTGAACCACACGCAGGCCGCAGGCACGCCTCAGCTTAAAATCGTGACGCGAGCGTCGCATCCAATCCTGCCAGAAGACGCGCAAGGCGTCGGCGTGCTGCCGGGCCTGGGTGCTTTAGCTGCAGCCAGCCTGCTAATGGCGCTAAAACCCGCCAAAAAAGCTGACAAAATCAGCAAAAATACACCGATTTTTGCGTTTAAGCCCCGCAGGCATCTGATTGGCCCGGACGATTTAACCCTGCTGACGCAGTGGCTGCGGCCCATTGCGCGCAAAGCGCCAAACCGACAACTTTTGCTGATTGGCTTGAATGTTGATGAACTGGCAACACCCGACGCCAGAGAAAACACCACAAAAAATAGAATCGATCGCTTTAAAGCAGCAACAACAACAATGCGCCAGCCCAGGCAGACAAAACGTTACGCCACTGCGCTATTAACGCGCCAAGCCGGTATGGCTCTTGCCGAACAAGGCTTAAGCACCCTGTTAATTGATGGCCCCGGCTGCGACATTGACGACAGTGCCGTAAAATCGACCCCAGCGGGCGATAGCTTACCCGACCGAAGCTATTACGCAGGCCTGCCACAGCTGCAATTACTCAATCGCCCGGCAGCAGTAGCAAACGCATCAGACAAAAACCGATTTGCCCAAGCTCCAGAGGGCATCCCCAACTTTTCTGAGCGGACCTCCGAAAATACCGGGTGGCCTAACGCACCCTGGCCCACAGGCTACGCTTATACGCTTGCCGCCGCAGAAGCCGAAGCGCTCGCTTTAGAAAACCTGCCCATCAATCACACGAAAACGGCATCCGTAAAAAGCGCGCAAACAGGGGCTGCGGCGTGGCCGCTGGAAGACGTGATTTTAGTGAGTAGTCGTAAAAGCAGCGGGCGAGGCGTTGAGCCGCTACCCGTTAAAACGCAACAAGCGCTGATACTCTGGGCGCAGCAGCAAGGCTTGCTGGTACAGGGAATTATCGACATCCAGCTCAGTTAAGACAGGCCCATAAACAAGCTTATAGAGCGCCTCTGGTGGTAGCTGGATATTTTAAAATCAGGTTTGGCAAGCCCAGCAAAGCCCTTGGCAAAGGCGCTTAATGGCCACTTGTTTGAATCTCGCGCTACCCTTGTGTTTGAATACGATTAAGCTCTCATCCGAAAAAAACGGTACGCTTGATGTTGGCATTTTGTTGTTGGCATCAAGAAGATGAATAGACTCTTCTCTATTTTTTAAATTTTAAAATTTGCACTTATAGGCCCTTATACTTTAAGTGCATTTACGCGCACAAAATTTAATTTTAAACACTCACGCTTAAAGCAAGGTTTTATTTTATGCCCACCTACGCCTCCGCACTGCAACTTCATCAGGCGATTTTGAGCGGACAAACCACCGCCGTCCAAGCGCTCGATGAGACCTACGCCCGCATTGACGCAACCGAGCCAGTATTAAACGCCTATAACAGCCTTTGCAAAGCGCTGGCTTACGAAGCCGCAAAAACCGTTGATGCCAAGGTTGCCGCAGGCGAATCGTTACCGCTGCTAGCGGGTGTGCCGGTGGCCATTAAAGATAACCTGAACCTGACCGGTACCCCGACTACGTGCAGCAGTAAAATGCTCGGCAACGAGAGTTATGTTTCGCCTTACAATGCAACGGTGTGCGACCGGTTAAACGCGCACCTGATGCCCATTGTGGGTAAAACCAATCTGGATGAGTTTGCCATGGGCAGCTCGACCGAAAACAGCGCGTTTGGCCCCAGCAAAAACCCCTGGGACCCTGCACGCGTGCCGGGAGGCAGCTCGGGCGGTGCAGCCGCTACTGTAGCCTCGCGCCAGGTATTGTTAAGCCTGGGGTCCGATACCGGCGGTAGTATTCGCCAGCCCGCCGCGCTGTGCGGCGTTGTGGGCATTAAGCCCACGTATGGCCTGGTCTCGCGTTACGGCCTTGTGGCGTTTGCCAGCAGCCTGGATCAGATTGGCCCGTTTGCCGTGGATGTTGAAGACGCTGCCGCTCTGCTTGAAGTGCTGGCTGGTTACGATCCGATGGATTCAACCTCGCATAAGGCGCTGGCTCAAGCGCCCGAACAAACCCGCTACAGCGAGCAACTTGCGCAGCTTTCTAAAACCAGTCTGGCGGGCGTGCGCATTGGGGTTATTCAGGAACTATCTGGCGAACAAGCGCAAGGGTTTGACCCCGAAGTCATGGCCGCATTTGAGGCCTCCATTGCGCAACTCAAAGCCCTTGGCGCAGATATAAAAACCGTCTCGGTGCCAAGCGTTAAATACGGGGTGGCCGCCTACTACATTGTGGCCCCAGCCGAGGCGAGCTCGAACCTGGCGCGATACGACGGACTACGCTACGGCCTGCGTGAACCGGGCGCACAAGATTTAGGAAGCCTGTTTAAAAAAACGCGCGCCGCGGGATTTGGCCCAGAAGTCAAACGCCGGATTATGCTAGGCACGTTTGCCTTAAGCGCCGGCTATTACGATGCCTACTACGGTAAAGCCCAACGGGTACGCCAGTTGCTGCGCCACGAGTTTAACCAGGCCTGGCAACAAGTCGATGCACTGATTTGTCCCACCTCGCCGTGCACCGCGTTTAAATTTGGCGAAAAATCCAGCGATCCACTGCAAATGTACCTTTCGGATGTGGCCACAATTCCGGTGAACCTGGCGGGGATTCCTGCGCTCAGCGTACCTTGCGGATTTGATGCCAACCACATGCCCATCGGGTTGCAGATTCAGGGGCCGCATTGGTCCGAGCTTAAGCTGCTACAAATTGCGCGCGCCTACGAGCATGCCGCGGGCTTTAAGGGCAAGCAGCCCAATCTGGATGCACTTAAAACACCTGCAAACGTGTAACCCTAAGTTTGCACGGCCAGCCTAAAAAACTCGATTTTTACGACTAGGGCCATTATCGCATTCGCGAAGCTGCGCGCATTTTTAACGCGAATGCTTAACCTAAATTGCTCCTTACAGCGTTTAAAAAATCGCGCACAAATGCTTGTGCTTCTGGGTGCCCTCGCGGCATAATACGCTTGTGCGTCCTTAGTTCAGTTGGTAGAACGTCGGTCTCCAAAACCGGATGTCGGGGGTTCGAGTCCTCCAGGGCGCGATTTTTTATTAAGGCTTTAAACGCGTATGTCCAAACTGCCCAGCCCTGTCCCAAACGGTAACGCGGTACCGCATGTTCCCATGTGGTCTCAGTTAACCACGTATTTTGCCGGGCTAAAGGCCGAGGCGTATAAAATTACCTGGCCCACGCTGCCGCAGATTATTGGCCAAACCATTTTGACCATTTTTGTAGTCACACTCTCCACGATGCTGATTTGGTCGATGGATTACCTGTGGCACGCCCTGATTACGCTGATTGTGCCGGTACGCCACGGTTAGCTTGCGCTTTGTAGATGCATTAAAATGATCTCCCGGCCAGGCTCTTCTCAAGCTGGCTGTTTGCGGTACGATGAAACGTGTTAGATGAAATAGGCTTTAGCATAACAGCTTGATTAAATGATTTAATGCACGCTGTTATCGTCAGAATAACCAGAGTGCCTTGATGAATCGATATTCCGATATCTCCGGCACGCTCCTAAATTAAACGTTCAACATTTTTTACAGTTTTTTGCTTTTTTGTTTTAACTCCATTCCCCACCCCCGCGAGGCGCTTTGCAATGATGTTTTACCAGCAAGAAGATGGTTTTGATGCCCCGACCATAACCGAACACAGCGCGTTTGGCAGCAACGACGCAACCGAAGCCACCCCGAATGCAAACTTGCCAGCCGGGTTTGGCGGTGCGCGCTCGGTGGATGCCGAAACCGCAGCCGTTACCGCAGAATTGCAGGGCGACGGCAAAGCCGGAAGCTCTACGATTGGCAAACGCCGCCGCTGGTACATTATCCATACGTATTCTGGCCACGAGAACAAGGTTAAAATTAACCTTGAGCGTCGCGCAGAATCGATGAACATGGGCCACAAGATTTTTAGAGTCGAAGTACCCCAAAAGGCCGTGACCCGAATTAAAGATGGCAAACGCGTCGAGAAAGAAGAACGCGTGTTTCCGGGGTACGTGCTGGTTGAGATGATTCTGGACGATGATTCGTGGTACGTGGTGCGCTATACCCCAGGGGTTACCAAGTTTATTGGCGGCGAAAAGAAACCGATTGCCGCAAAAGATTCTGAGATTAAACGCATTTTAATGCGCATGCAGCCTGCGGCAGGCATGCAGCAAATGCCCGGCTTGGCCAGCGCAGGTGCGCCTATGGCCGAAGGCGGTACGCCGCAAGCGCCGGCAGCGCCTAAAATCGAGATTGACATTAAAGTGGGTGATTCGGTGCTGATTATCAGCGGGCCGTTTGCCGACTTTGAGGGCGTGGTGACCGAGATTAACCTGGAGCGCGAGCGCCTGAAGGCCAACGTGTCGATTTTTGGCCGCGAAACCCCGGTGGAGCTAGCGTTTAGCCAGGTGCAAAAAGTGGGTTAAACTGCGATTAACTTCTTTTAAAATTCTCTGGCCATTTGGTTCGCTTCAATGGATCAAGAACTTTTACGCGGTTTCTCCCCTGTCCCTTTGCTTTGTATAACATTCTGTCAGCGTCAGCCATAACTTTATGACTAATGTCATTAGCAGAAATAGCCGCGCCGCTCTGATTTGCAAAAACAGCAGGTGCAACACCAATACTCACAGTTTTATTAAAAATTTCGCCATTTTCTGCGGTAAAGGTAAGGCTTTCAAACTTTTTTCGAATCCGCTCAGCGACTAATGCTGCTTGTTTAGCAGATGTATTAGTTAAAATCACTGCGAATTCCTCACCACCATAACGCCCCACAGCAGGTGTATTAGATATACCTCCAACAATGTCGGTTTCTCTTAATGAACTCACCACACTTTTAGCCATCGCCTGAATGACACTATCTCCAACTTGATGGCCATAAGTATCATTTACCTGTTTAAAGTAATCCGTATCTAGCATCAGCACACTTAAAGGCTTTTTATCGCGCTCTGCACGGACAATCTCTTTTTTAAGTAAATTATCATACGCTCTTCGATTAAAGACACCACTTAAAGCGTCTATGCTTGCTTCGTTTAAGCTATGCTCAAGTGCTTTGCGTGATTCTTTTTGCACACCAATTGTATAGTTAACAAGTTTCTGATCAGGCTTTTCCCCTTTTGATAAAGCAGCGTTAATTTCTTGCAATTTTTTAGTAGCTAATGCGATCGACTGTTCGGGAGTAAGCCCTTTGCGTTGAGCGTGCGTACTACCAAATTGCGGTTTTGAAGGGGCTTTAGTGCCAAGATTATAATTTTTAAGGCCTGGATAAACAGAAACTGCACTGAGCATAATGACTAACCCTTGTAAATGGCGTTTAAAGTAAGTGGCGTAAAAAACAAAAAGCTAAAAGAATTCCTTGTTAGCAGTTCTAACACTGCTCAACGTTTTTTTGTGCGCATACTGTAACGCTGTTTAGGCCCCCCCAAACCCTTGATCAAACACGGCCCCAACCCTGGTGCCTGCGCATTTTAACCCACTGGCGGGGCTTTACCCTAGCTGCCGACAGGCGGCGCTTTTCCAGAAATTTTCCAGGCAAACATCAAAATCTCGGCCACTGCCTGGTACATATCGGGCGGTATCGGCGAATCAAGATCAACCAGCTTGTACAGCGTGCGGGTCACCGTCGGGTTCTCGACCACCGGCACGCCGTTTTTTCGGGCCAGCTCCTTGATTTTTTCGGCAAAAAGCTCGGTGCCCTTGGCCACCACCTGCGGCGCGTCGTTATCGGGGTTGTATTTTAACGCCACCGCCATATGGATTGGGTTAGTTGTAATTACATCCGCGCCGGGCACAGCATCCAGCATTTTTTGTTGCAGCATTTGCATCCGGCGCTGCCGAATGGCGTGCTTGACCATGGGGTCGCCTTCGGAGTTTTTAAACTCGTCCTTCATCTCCTTAAAGCTCATTTTTTGGTCTTTTAAAAATTTAAAGCGCTGGTACAGGTAATCGGCGGCCCCAATCACCAAAAACGCAATCCCCACCAGCAAAATCAGCTTACTGACCAATGCCCCCAGAACGCCCAGCAGCGCAAACACGTTTAAAGACGCACCCGTGAGCAACAATTTGCCCAGAAATTCCTGAAAAATCATCCAGGCAACCACGCCCAGCACCGTGATTTTGACGAGATTTTTAACCAGCTCAATCACCGAGCGCATAGCAAAGATATTTTTAAAGCCCTTGACGGGGTTCAGCTTGTCGAATTTGGGTTCGATGGCTTTAGTGGCCACCAGCGGGCCGGTTTGAACGAACTCGATAAACGCGCCCACCACAGCCGCTAGTATGACAAACGGCAAAATCACAAACACAAACGCCCGAATCGTCAGGACGAGCAAGTATTGCCAGCCAATTTTTTCGAGAGTGGCGTTGGGGATTTGCTCAAACATCAGCACAAACAGGCGCGCCAGCTCGTCCCAAATCAGGGGAGCCATGCCCAGCAAGGCAAAAAACAGCACCACCAGCACAAAGGCCGTCGTCAGGTCTTTACTTTTGATGACCTGGCCTTCTTCGCGCGCTTTTTTCAGTTTTTGCGGGGTGGCATCAAACTGTTTATCTTCATCGCCCATTCGGCGGCGGCCTCATCTCGGTTGGGTTAAAAAGGCTATGCCTTAAGTATACGCGAGAATGACACGGCAGAGCGCTGTACCCCAAAGCCGCTATCCCCTGCCTTCGCCAACCGTGCACCTACATTTTGCCCGCCTGCGAGCGTAATGGCCAAACTGGAGCCAGTTTGGCAAAGGGACAGAGCGCGAGGGTGAAAACGACCCTCGCTCAAGCAGGCTGAATCATTCAGGCTAAGCCTTAGGTGATTTTTTAACCCAAGCCGCTATGCCCAGCTTGCGCCAACCGCGCTTCGACCTGCTGCCAATCGATATTGGTGGCAAACGCTTTTAAGTAATCGCCGCGGTTAGTCCCAAAATCAATCATGTAGGCGTGCTCGTAAACATCCAGCACCAGCACCGGAATCACGTGCGCCGGCATACCGATATCGTGCATATCCAGGCCGTAATTATGCAAGCGCCCGTCGCGCAGATTATACCCGGTCATCGCCCAGCCACGAGACGCCTTGCCCAGGGCCATCAGGTGCGCCATGTAAAGCTCTAAGCTGCCAAAGCGCTTAACCAGCAACGAGTTTAAAAAAGCAGACGGCTGCCGGGCCGCATCGGCGGCGGGGCCCATGCCCTCAAAATAAAGCTCGTGCAGCACTACGCCATTTAAGGCAAAGCTTTGCTCGTGGGTAAGTTCACGAAACACGTGGTACGTGGCATTGGCGTCTTCGAGCTGCTCCGGGGTAAACACGGCCAGTTGCTGGGTAATGCTGTTGTGCTTTTTAACGTAGCCCTCGTACAGTTTATTGTGCTGCGCGAGTTGATTTGCCGAAATGCCCTCGATGCGGGCAAAGCGCTCGGTAAAGCTTTTGGCCACCAGTGCGCCGGTCGCAATATCGATGCTTAGGGGCTCAAACGGCTTTTTTGGCGGCGCTTTGAGCGTTTTTGTGCTGGCCGCCTGCGCCGAAGGCGAAACCAGCGTCAGCAAAGGGTTAGCCAAGGCCAGCCCGGCCAGGCTGAGGCCTGCGGTTTTTAAAAACTGCCGGCGCGCATTAAACGTTTCTAAAGTCATACAGCACAACCATGTCTCTGTAATAAAAGCGGTAACATGGATACATTATTATAAATGCACAATGCCAAAGGGTTGACTCAATGTAACATGGCTTACGGCTTAACCGCACGTTTAAGACTTGAGGGGCGTTCAAGCATAAGTATTGCAGCACCAGTTATAGTCTTTTCAAAGACTTTTTAATACCCTATTTGCTTCACTCTCCCCAAAGGGCTCTAATCAAAGACATGCTGCCTCTAATCCATCAACTTTTTGTAAAAACTCAACCTTCCGCCTCAAAGCTTGTTGCCCTTCGCAAAAAAATCAACGCTGGTAAGCCTTTAAACAAACAAGACTTGAAGGCAATTCGCCACATTAATCTGGAATCGGTATCTAATCATGAAGTCCTCGCCGCTAAAAAGCTGATTCGCCGGGCCGCTTTAAACAAACCGATTAAAAAGACTTTGAATGACCCCCAAAAAAAACGAGGCTATCGCTTTCTGGCTGGTGCCGATCTTTCAGGCGTCAGGTGGCTTGGCCTAAGACTGCCAAAGCATAGCGACCTCAGTTGGGCCAACCTTGCAGGGGCTAACCTTTTATGGGCCAACCTTGCAGGGGCTAACATCGCAAAAGCAACCCTCAAAGAAGCCAAGCTTGCAGGAGCCAATCTTATAGGGACCAAGCTTACAGGGACCAACCTTTCAGGAGCTAATCTTAGTTGGGCTAATCTTACAAGAGCCAACCTGACAGGGGCCTATCTTACAAGAGCCAACCTGACAGGGGCCTATCTTACACAAACTGATTTTACCCACGCAACGCTAATAGAGGCAAATTTATCCGGCAATTTGCATGAAGCCAAAATCCATACAGGTGTTAATTTTACGAATGCAACATTTAGCCCAGAAACCCAAACAAACGGTCTACTATTGGACGAAGTGATTGTGCCAGAAGGTTCCACGCAAGAACAATTTTTACGCAATCGAGGCTACGATCCTGATGGCGTGATGACCCTACCTATGAGCGATGTGCCGATAAAAGCCACGCTAAATTACGAAGACACCAAACGCAATTAACCCCGTCTTGTAACAGTCTCGACACGTTCAACGTAAGAATCACTTTTACAAGATTTACTACTATAGTAATTTAATGCTTGCTGAATGACTTGATGGCCAAACAAATGTTATTTTATTGCCTTAAAATCTCTTGTTTTTTACAACCAATTATTTACTTAGAGGATTGATTCGCGTATGAAACTGGCTGTCGTGGGTACCGGATATGTTGGCTTGGTGACGGGCACATGCCTGGCCGAAATGGGCAACACCGTAATGTGTGTCGATAACAACGCGGACAAAGTCGCGCGCCTTAAGCAGGGCGAAGTGCCCATTTATGAGCCGGGCCTTGAAGAGCTGATTAAAATCAACGTGGCCGAAGAGCGCCTGACCTTTACCACCGACCTGCCCAACGCTGTGCAAGCCGCTAACGTGTGCTTTATTGCCGTAGGCACCCCGCAGGACGAAGACGGCAGCGCCGACTTGAGCAGCGTGCTGGCCGTGGCTAAAGCGATTGCCAGCGCAATGAACAGTTATAAAGTCATCGTCGTTAAAAGCACGGTGCCCGTCGGCACCTGCGCGCGCGTTAAAGCCACTGTGCAAGAGACACTCGATGCTCGCGGCGCAGATATTCCGTTTTCTGTGGTCAGCAACCCCGAATTTTTAAAACAGGGCGCGGCGGTAGATGACTTTTTAAAACCCGATCGCGTCGTGATTGGCGTGGAAGACCCGCAAGCGACCGACATGATGCGCGAGATTTACTCGCCGTTTTTACGCACCGGCAACCCGATTCTGTTTATGGACATTAAATCGTCCGAGATGACCAAATACGTGGCCAACGCGTTTTTGGCCACCAAAATCAGCTTTATGAACGAGATGGCCAACCTGTGCGAGACCCTGGGTGCCGATGTTGAAATGGTACGCAGCGGTATTTGCAGCGATAGCCGTATTGGCAGCCAGTTTATGTTCCCTGGCCTGGGTTACGGCGGCAGCTGCTTCCCGAAAGACGTGAAAGCGTTGATGAACACCGCCAAAACCAGCGGCTACGCCAGCAAAATTCTGGATGCCGTAGACGCCATTAACCAGGCGCAACGCAAACGGTTCCTCGAAAAAATCAACGCACGCTTCGAGGGCAAACTCTCGGGCAAAACGTTTGCGGTGTGGGGTCTGGCGTTTAAACCCCGCACAGATGATATGCGCGAAGCCCCGGCGCAAACGATTATTGAAGCCCTGCTGGCGGCAGGTGCAACCGTAAAAGCCTACGACCCGAAAGCCACGCACAGCGCCAAGAGTATTTTTGGGGATCGTATTACGTATTGCGATAAAGCCATGAGCTGCACCGAAGACGCAGATGCACTGCTGCTACTGACTGAATGGCCTGAGTTCCGTCGGCCGGATTTTGAGCAGATTAAAGCCCAAATGCGGACGCCCGTATTGTTTGATGGACGCAACCAGTTTGAGCCTGAGCGCATGAAATCGCGCGGGTTTGAGTATGTTTGCATTGGCCGCGCGATGGAAACAAAATCGCTTGTGAGCGTGTAAATCACGCCGCAAGCTTAAAACGCGGTTTTAAGCGTTTTTCTGTTGCGCAGCCACGTAGGCCTCGAGTACGGCGTTAATACGGCTCTGGTAGCCTTTACCCTGCTGCTTAAAAAACGCCAATACGCGCGGGCTGAGCCGAATCGTAATCGTGTTTTTTGCCGCACCGTCGGGGATGACGAGCGTAGCGTTTTGCCAGAATTCATCTGGCAAGGGCTGCGCGTCTGGGTCAGCTAATGCGTTGGCTTCGATTTCAGCTTCGGTCAGATTCCGTAAATAGTCCCAGTCGGTACCGATTTTCCGTTTTTGAGCCATAGTAAGCCGTATACATCGTAACGAAATACAACAAAATTCAAATAAGCCGCAAAAACAAGCTTTGTTTAGGTTCTATGTGACTAGGCATACGATCTCGAATAAAATTTTACCCACATACACTGGCCATGTTAAGCATTCCTCCCCATATTTATAAAACAACGTTTTGCGGCAAAAAATACACGGGACGTTCAATTCCAACCGATGCAACCATGGCTCGCTATGCTCGCCAATGTGGCGGACCAAGTCATACTTATTCCGTAAATGCTTTACTTGCGCAACTGAGCAATCCAAGCCAAAATACGCCAGCCTACTACAGTATTATAGGCCAACTAAGGATATTGGCTGATCAAACAGGTAAAAAATTTAATTTACCAATGGCGAGGACACCCAACCAAAAAATAGATCGTATCCGAGACAGTTCACTAAGTATTGAAAAAAGTAATATCGCTATTTTGGAGGAGCTGCGGAAGACGCTGCGGCTAGACACCCAGGCGCAAACACTATATGTACTGGCTAAATATTGTTTACAGCAAAAAGAATCCACGAACGCTAACAGTTCTCTCATTGAATAAAATCTTTATGAATTAATTCACAAAAGGATCTTACTTATGACCAAACGCATTTTGATTACCGGCGGTGCCGGCTTTATTGGCTCCCACCTGACAGACCGCCTGCTGGCCGCGGGCCACGAAGTGATTTGCCTGGATAACTTTTTTACCGGCAGCCGCGATAACATTGCCCACAACCTGCAGCACCCGCGCTTTGAGCTGATACGGCACGACGTGATTCAGCCGATTTTGCTAGAGGTTGACGAAATTTACAACCTGGCCTGCCCGGCCAGCCCGGTGCACTACCAGCACAACCCGGTTAAAACCATTAAAACCAACGTGATGGGGATGATTAACATGCTGGGCCTGGCCAAGCGGACCGGCGCTAAGATTTTTCAGGCCAGCACGAGTGAAGTGTACGGTGACCCCAAAGTGCATCCGCAGACGGAAGAGTATTGGGGCCACGTCAATTGCACGGGCATTCGTAGCTGTTACGACGAAGGTAAACGTGTTGCCGAAACGTTGTGCTTTGACTACCACCGCCAAAACGGCGTTAAAATCAAGATTATCCGTATTTTTAACACCTACGGCCCACGCATGGCGTTTGATGACGGGCGCGTGGTGAGTAACTTTATTATCCAGGCCCTGCGCGGCGAAGATTTAACCGTGTACGGCGACGGCACGCAAACGCGCTCATTCTGTTACGTGGATGATTTGGTCGAAGGCTTTATCCGGATGATGGAACAAACCCCGGATGACGTGATTGGGCCGATAAATCTGGGCAATCCGGGCGAATTTACGATGCTTGAACTGGCCGAAAAAGTGCTCAAGCTGACCGGTTCACGCTCCAGGATTATTCATATGCCGCTGCCGTCGGATGATCCGACGCAACGCCGCCCGGATATTACCCTGGCCGAAAAGCATCTGGGCTGGACGCCGAGCGTTAACCTGGAAGATGGCCTGAAGGCCACGATTGCAGAATTCAAGCAACGCCTGGAAACGCAGGGCGTTAAAACGCCTGTTGCCGTCTAGTTTAAGCACGCCGATACACAGAAAGTGACTTGAAATGTTAATCCACTCTGATTTACCCAAAGAACCCAAAATTGTCAAAATTAATATACCTAAAAGTAATTTTCTCACACTAGAAAATAAAAAAACTAAAGAGAATTTATCGATCTTTTTAAAAAAAAGAAATATGGAAATTAAAGGCATCCAGACTGTTGCCCAGATGCCCGCCAAAGCGCTTTTCTCACGCGTCATAAATTTTATTTTGGGCGGGCATAATAAATTTACGTTTACGCTTCAAGGCGAAGGACTTACCCGTCAAAAAGCTAAAACTGCGCTAAAAGATTTTAATAAACTTCAAACTATCGGGATTAACTTTTTACGTTAACTTGAAGCATCACTTATCTGCCAATAAAACCGATAATGCGATTTATAATCGATATTAACCCTCAAGTAAAATTACGTCATATCCGCGAAGGCGTTTATCCATTTTAATAGAGTTGGCTTGCCTGCGTCCCGGCTTTCGCTAGAATGACGGTTTTGAATTAATTTATGTTCGCATAGGAATAATCACTTTTATTAAGTATCGCAACAATAAGAGCCTTTACGTATGATCCAAACAATCTTTAAGCTCCCCCCTCATGTGCTTAAGAAGCATCCGTCTGGCGAACTTGGCGACCAGTTAACCAAATATCTTGCGTCAAATTTTTCGGAAGCTGAGCTTACTGAAACGAGAGGACTATGGCCTTGGCGAACCAACGCGCGCTTGACTATTTATTCAGAGACAAAAGCGCAAGCCAATAACGCCTTAGACGCATTAAAACGCTTTATAAAAGAGGCTTAGCACATTAACCCTAGTGGCCTTTTGTTTGTGTTTCTCGGCGGCGGGTTTGGTGCCGTCTGCCGTGTGCTGCTAGGCCAAGCCGCCTTGCACGCCTGGCCCGGTGCCTTAATGCCGTGGGGCACGCTGGGCGTCAATTTACTGGGCAGCTTACTGGTAGGAATTATCGCGGGCGCGCTCGCCGGAGGCTGGAGCTTGAGTCATCACGGACGGTTAATTATCATTAGCGGGTTTTTAGGCGGATTTACCACGTTTAGCGCCTGCATGCTCGAATCCTTAAACCTTATGCAGACAGGCCAGTGGAGCGCAGCGTTGCTGAACAGTTTAGGCAGCGTGCTAGCAGGCCTTTTACTGGTGTTTGCAGGGTTTGCGCTGGGTAAAGCGCTTAGCAGCGTGTGGGCTTAGCGCGCGCCAATTAAGTTATACAAGCGCAAAGCCCCCTTGGTGCATTGCGCACACCATGCTTTTCAAATTTGCATGCAAATGCTAACTTAATAGCCTCCTGAAAAATCCATCTTCGCTCTGTTATTTACTATATTTACAATTAGGACTATAGCTTATGTTTAATGCTGTCAAAGGGACGCTTATGCTGCCCAAATTTTCTGCAAAAACTACAAACCAAAAGATTTTAAATTTAAAACCTAATCAAACCGGACTCGAGGCTTTTTCTGAGCACAAAACAACAAATCCCAAGGCAAAACTAGTGCAAGGTACAACTGACAAAGATAATCATCAAACCATTATTGTTGCCTAAAAAAGACTTATTCAATTTTGGGGCGAACAATCGCGGTCACCGGCTCGGCGCTCAAATACCGCCGGGCCACCCGCAACACATCTTCGCGAGTCACCGCCGCCACCTGTTGCGAGAATTCGGCATCAAACGCGGCGCCCAGCCCTAAGGTCTCAAACAAGGCCAAATACTGCGCCTGAGCCGACGGGGATTCGTGCCCCAAGGCATACAGCCCGGCCAGTTTGCTCTTGGCATCGGCAAGTTCCGCATCGCTAAATTCACCCGCCAATAACGCCTGGCGCTCGGCCTCAAAGCCTTTGAGCGCCTGCGCCTCGTTTTTGGGGTCCGTACCCAGGTACATCACAAAAGCGCTCTCCAGGCGTTTACCGCTGTAGCTGCTGCCAATCTGGTACGCCAGGCCCTGTTTTTCACGCATGTTCCGAAACAGCCGACTGCTCATACCCGTGCCCATTAGGCTATTGACCACCTTGAGGGCAACATAATCCTGCGTTTGCGACACGCTGGGGCCTAGCCAGCCCAAGCCAATCCAGGTGGCCGCCAGCTTGGGGCGCTCAAGCGTTACAGCCTTTTTGGCAGCTTGATGATTTTGCAGATTTTGCAGTGGCAGATCAGACGCGCTGGGCAAGCCGTTAAACTGCGCCTGCACACGCGACTGTTGCAACAACCCACGCAATTGCTGGGCAACAGAATCTTCGGAAACATTGCCCGCGACGCTCACAATCCAGCGCTCGGGCGACAACCACCGCTGATGATACTGCTGCAAATCGCGCGCAGAAAGCTTGGGCAATTGCGCCAGCGCCTGCTGCACCGTACCGTGATACGGGTGTGCCTTGGTATAGAGTTTTTCGCCCAGCGCATCCATCATGGCCGCCGCCGGACTGTCTAGACTTGCGCCCAAGGCCTGTAACATCACCGCGCGCTCTTGCGCCAGCCGCTGCGCATCAAACGCCGGATGCCGAAGCACATCGACCATCGTATTCAGCAGCAACGGCCAATCCGCGCGCATCGCCGAACCTTCGGCCAGCGTGTAATCCGCCGACGCACTCACGCTCACGCGCATTTGATGATCTTCAAGCAGCCGGTTCAAGGCTTCTGCGCTTTGCGTTTGCGTGCCTTGAGTCAGCATTTGCGCAGTCAAGGCCGCAACGCCCTGCTTGCCACTTGGCTCAACGCTTTCGCCCCCCGGAATCATCACCTGGATTGAAACCGTCTCGGCGTTTGGCAGGGCTTTAACCAACACGCGGGGCCCTTGAGACAGTTGCGTGACTTTGGGTTCAGCATCCTTCGCAACGGGTGTTATCGAAGCCGAAGCGCCATTCTTTTCGGCCTTCGTTGCATCCAAAATTTCAGCGGATTGCGCAATCAACGCCTCAAGCTCTGATTTAACAGTAGCCTGCACGGCTTCGGGCGTTGTCTCGGGCAGCATCACTAACACGCCCGCGTGCGAGAGTGAAAGTAACGAGCGCGCCGCGGCGTTGACCGCATCAACATCCAGTTGGGCCACGCGCGCACGGTACTGCGTGTAATCTTCGAGCTGCCCAAGGCTTGCGTAATACCCCACCGTATTCGCCGTCGAGGCCGAGGATTCATTCAGCAGGACAAAATCCCGGTCGGTGCTGTCTTTTACGCGCAGCAACTCATCTTGCGTTATGCCTTGCGCTTTTAACGTTTCAAATTGGGCCAGCACCTCGCGCATCACGGGCATTAGCTTTTCGGGCGAGAGTTCTGCGCTAACGGCAAACAGGCCGCCGTAGCGCTGAGAATAAGCGCCCGCGCTGACGTCGGTCACCCAGCCTTTATCTTCACGCAGCGACTTAACCAGCCGAGCTGTTTTGCCGCCCGCAAGCATTTCGGAAACAACATCGGCTTCAAGCGCGCCCAAGGCATTGCTCAGCGCAACACCCGGCATCACCAGAAACACCTTGGCCTGCCGAGAAAGCTGCGGATGCGTTAACACACGCACCGTGGGCTGCGCCGGCGGCTGCACGTCTGGAATCGCTGGTGCCGTGCAAACAGGAGCCGAGTCCGCAACAGGCACGGCCTGATCTTGAAACGCTTGCTCTAGTTGTGCCAAAACCAATTTGGAATCAAAATCGCCCGCCAGCACCGTAACCATATTTTTAGGCGAATACCAGCACTGATAATACGCATCAATGGCGTTTACCGGAATGCTCGCAATCAACGATTTAGGGCCCAAAGTATCCAGCGCATACGGATGCTGCTCGCCATACAGTAGCGCGCTGGCTGCCATCATTAATTTATGATCCGGGTTATCCGTAGCGCGGTTAATTTCTTCCTGTACCACCAGGCGCTCGCGATCCACCGCACCCGGCTCAAACGCGGCATTTAAAAGCATTTGCGCATGCAGCTTAATGGCCTCGGGCAGGTAGGCCGAGGGCGTGGTGATGTAATAGTGCGTAAAATCATCGCTGGTGGCGGCGTTAAAATTTGCGCCGCGCCGCTCAAGCAAGCGGTCTATATCGCCCGACTGAAGCGCTTGCGGGTGCGCCGCCGACGCCGCAGATCCCTTAAACAGGAGATGTTCGAGAAAATGCGACACCCCGTTATTAGTCGCGTTTTCGTGCGCAGATCCGGTCGGAATCCAGGTGTCCACGGTGACCACAGGCGCCTGATGATTTTCAATCAGCACCACGCGTTGGCCGCTGGGCAGCGTATGCATCACAGGCTCGGGCGGTAGCGCCCAGCTAGATTGCACATTAAACGCGATAGACATCATCAAACTTGCCGCAAAGGGTAGCGACCAGTTCAGCCGTATCGCATGAGCAAAACGGGTAGCAACCGTCACCATATTAACCGGCTTATCTTGTTTATCCTGCGCAAAACGTCTCATCCGTAGCATCTCATCCATAAAGGGCCAACGCTGAATCTCAATCGATCGTCCAGCCCTGGCAGACTATTTTAAAAAATAAATCCTATACTGTAGGCGGCATTAGAGCAGAAAACGCTAACCCTGACTGTAGTCTTAAAGTTAAAGCATCCTAACCTAAAGTTGATTTTCTCTATTATGCCAGAAACGACCACGACATTACTCAAGGCTTAAGCGTGTGGTAGTCATGCATAAGATGAAACACTTTAACGCCCCACGTGCAGCGTAAGACACTTGGACGACCCGCCCGCCTTGAGGAATTCGCTTAAATCAACCATATGCGGCGTTAAGCCTGCGGCCTTGGCTTTTTCGGCCAGTTTAACGCTACCCTGGTTAAAAATCACATGCTCGTTAATACTCACGGTGTTACAGGCAAATCGTGCGGCCTCGTCATCATCAACCACAATGCGGTATTGTTCTGGCACGTGGCTTTCAATCACCTGGCGGCCGTAATCATCAAACGCACCCGGCCAGTAAATCAAATGACCGGTTTGGGTGGGGCACAGCGTCACATCGATATGGTAAAACTTGGGGTTTGCCAGCTCTAGCGCCAGCACGGGCAGGCCCGTTAGCTCGGTTATCATTGCGTGAGACGCAATATCGGTTCGCGAGCGATAGCCTGCAAACACGAGTTTTTCTTGGGTTTGCGGATGCCGCCAGATGAGTGCGTCGCCCGCGCCCTCAAAATAAACGCCTTGCTGCACACGGTGCGTATCAAAGCCGTTGGTTTTAAACCAATGCTCGGCGTGCGCTTCTTCGGGTTGGCGTTCGGGGTGTTTGTAACTGGCCACAATCGCCGTGTTGTTATAAACAAACGCAGCATTGGCAGTAAACACTAAGTCTGGCAACTGCGGCTGCGGCGGTAAAATTTCGACTGAGGCACCGGTGGATTCGATGGTTTGCTTGAGCGTTTGCCATTGCTGCATCGCAAGCCGTGCATCGCACCCAGATTCGGGCGTCATCCAGGGATTAATGGCGTAGGTTACTTCAAAATAATCGGGCGGACACATTAATATGGTCGCAGCGGCTGGCAGGCCAGAGTCAAGTTGAGTCATAAGCCGTATTCTGATTTAAAAAAAGCTTTAGCTCAAGCCGGATACTGCACATCAAGTAAAGGCCAGGCCGCAATCAAACAAAAAAACATCGTCTGGGTAAGCGTTTTAAAATCCCGACGCCCACGACTTACAGATGACGTGCTGATTACGCCAGGCCATGGAGCTTGGTTGTAAAAAGCGCCGATTAACAAAAACGCTGTACATTTTTTTGGAATAGCGTAAACTATTGTAAAATTCTGTAGCGACTGTTAAACGCTTTTTAATTGCACGCAGTCGCTTTTAATGAATTCAGCGCCTAAAAATCTGAGAGATTCGACAGAGACAGCAGCAAAAACGTCCAAAAGACGCTCAAGTGAGTCGGCTTATCGGCAAAAACGTTCGTAAAAGGCTATAGCAGTCTCGTTCACATTATCAAACATTAAAAAACATGCCCAAAACCGACCAGAACATCGAACATCTGCTCAATTTTTATTGTCTAACTTAATTAAAGAGAGCTTTTTTGATTTCTATCGACAGAGTATTGCAAGACCCGTAAATGGATTGATATGGCAAAACCAAAAACAAGCAAGGTAAGCGTTGCAGTTTACGCCAACAGTGTAGAAGCTGCTGTATTTTCGGATGCTGAATTTGCCATTAAAGAAAGCCTGCGGCTGCCGACCTCTGTAAGGCTTTTTAGTGACGACGGTAGCCTTTTGCTGGAGCCTGATGCATTAACAAGCGCATTAACCGGGATTGCCACTGCGTTAAAACTTAAAAACAAGCCTGTCCACCTCAGCGTGCCGCCGGTCTTAATCAAGCAAGCCGTCGTGCCGCGGGTAGACCCTAAAATGCTACGGCCCACACTGCTCTCGGAGACCGAGCGGTATAAATCGTTCGAAGACATCGAAGCCGCGATTGGCTACAGCCTGCTGCCCTCGGCCAATGCGCAGCAAATCCGTCTGGTGATGGCGGCGTTGCGGCAAGATACCCTCAAACAAATCGCGGCAGCCTGTACCAAAGCGGGTATTAAAATCGCGTCGGTAGATGTTTGGCCGGCAGACGCCCTGCGCGCCATGGCAGGCACCGGCGTACTCGATAGCCTGATGAGCCAACTGGGTGAAGAGGGCTATTGGGGCGCAATGTTTATTGAAGCCGAGCAGATCCGGTTCGGGATATGGCAAGGTAATACCCTGATTGAATTCCGCGATTCGGTGATGGGGTTATCAGGCGCAGAAACCGGCGGATTATCGCCCATCCAGATTGAAGACATTACGCAAGAGCTTATTCGGATGTCGACCCAGACGCCGGCCAGATTCTGGTTTGTGGCCGGCACCACCGAAACCTCGATTGAACAACTCAGCCAGCGCAGCGGCCTCCCGATGAAGGCATGCTTCTGGCTACCCAGTTTCCCGGTCGAACCCGCGTTTGATGGCGAATTACCGCGCATTACAACGGTGGGTGCCGCCATGCGGAATTTTGTGCCGTTCCCGTTTGACTTGCAGCTGATGCAGCTTAACCCGTCGCTGTTTAAGCCCGCCAGTGTGCTCAGCACCATGTTGGCGGCACGCAGCGCAAAAGCGCCCAGCGTTGCAGACGACATGCCCGAGATGCCGGATTCGAGTATTCCGGTATTAGCCACCAGCTTATTAGGCGCCATGATTGTTATGGGCCTGCTTGCGGCCGGCGGAAAAGCAGGCGAACTTTATATCAATCAGCAAAAAGCCACCGTCGAGTCTCAACTTGAAGCCGGCAAAACCGAGATGGTTACTGTCCAGGGCCAACTTAACGAGGCAAAGGCGTCATATCAGGTGCAGCAATCCGTAGCCGATCTCATTGATCAGGCCAAGCAACGCAACCGGGTTTATACCCTGCTGGGTACAGATCTACGCACCAAGGTACCGTCTCAGCTTTGGCTGAGCGAAACGCGCGTGACCGACAAAATCACGTTTCAGGGTAAGGCACTGCGGCATCAGGATGTTATTCGTTTTGCCCGCAGCTTGGATA
>JAYKHY010000057.1:0-31437 GCA_035285025.1 Vampirovibrionales bacterium
TTGCAATCAGGTAGTGCTCACAGGCCGCTTCGTCTGAAAAACGTGCTGAAAATTCAAGAAAATCCATTCCTTTTTTACTCCTCTACAATGAAACCATTGTAGCCTGCTTTGATCGGGGAGTCATTGAGAAAACTGTGGCTCGTTATACCGAGCTTTATTCGGAAAAAATTCTCTAAAAGTATCCTGTCGCGTCTGGTTTTCCTCGCGGCCCTCTGATTCTAGATTTCGATAAGCATTGATAATATCTTTACTGCCAGGATCGTGAATCAGTTTAACAAGTAGCGGAAGCTGACCAAAGCTAGGCGATATATTGCTCATTAATTTATGCTCCTTCTAGATAATCTAAACTTAAGATAGGACTTTAAACTTTTATTTTTGCATAAAAACAACTTTTAAAATTTTTATGTTAGCGGTACGCCTCAATTTTGCCTCTTGTTTCTATACTCATTCCTGTCTTTAACGAACTGGACTGGCTGCCGGCGCGCTTTGAGGCGCTGTGCTCGCCCGACTTACAGGCCGCCTACGCCCAAGTCGGCCTTGCGCTAGAGCTAATCGCCATCAACGATGGCTCAACCGACGATTCGGGCGCTTGGCTTACTATGTTCGCGCAATCGCATCCGCAGCTGCGGGTTGTTCATCTGGCGCAAAACCGGGGCAAGGGCGCGGCCATTCACGCCGGGCTCGAGCACGCGCGCGGCGAGATTATTGCCATACAAGATGCCGACCTGGAATACGACCCGCACGAATACCCGCCGCTTGCCCAACTAATTGCCCAAGGCCACGCCGATGCCGTGTACGGTACGCGACTGGTGCCCGGCAAACCCGTGCGCGCGTTTAACATCTGGCATTATTGGGGCAATCAGTTTTTGTCGCTGGTTACCAACGTGCTGTACAACACCACACTGAGCGATATGGAAACCGGCTGCAAGCTGTTTCGGGCCGAGTTGCTCAAATCGTTGGATCTACGCGAAAACCGGTTTGAGTTTGAGCCCGAAGTCACGGCCAAGCTGCTTAAGGCGGGCGCCCGCCTGTTCGAAGCCCCGATTAGCTACCACGGGCGCGACGCGCATCAGGGTAAAAAAATCCGCTGGACCGACGGTTTTGGCGCGTTGTGGGCATTGATGAAATACCGGATTTGACTTGAAGCAATTTTTGCAGTTCTCAGGTTTTGTCATTGCATTCGCAATTTTAAATACGCGTTAAAAAGGATTTTTAGTACATGTCTACCCCCCCATCTACTCCGCGCGGCTGCCGGACGAACTGCCGACTGGCTTGAGCGCAAAGCCAGGCAAACTGAACGCCTTCACCGTCTGGAGCAGTCAGGAGATACCACTACTTTAACCATTAACACCCCGACTCGTTATAGGCCAACAACCAGAGATTGGGACGGTTTTGCTAAAGACTATTGCAAAAGCTTCGGCCGACCCGACGGCCAGCTACCCGCGCATAGCCCGCACGGAAACCCTTTGGTGACCAAAGCCTTGCTGGCAGAAGGTTGGATTGAACCTGCAGTCTATAATACTCACGATTTAACGCGGCTGGCTCCTAAAGCCTATGTTTTGCTCCAGAAGCGTCAAAATTTCTTAAGCCCAAAAGCTGAATGTATACCATTAATTCTCTCGAGTACGTCAGTGTTTACTATTCCCAACAGACTCGTTGGTCAATTACCTAACTCAATAGGATTTTTGAAACAAGCTTTAGAACGAGGAGCGTTAGGTTCTCTAGAAGCGGCAGGAGTCATAGGTTTCTTACTAACAGGACTTCAAATAACAGGCAACTGGAACCTCCGGGGTATTCAAAAAACCGAAAAGCCCATGATTGCGCTCGCCCGTAAAACGGCCAGCGTGCTCAACAGGTTTGCAGCCGGTAAAACAAAAGCCTAGCTCACCAGTTGCTTGCGCGTGTAGCGCCAAGTGAGCACGCCGGCTTCAGCTCCCAGCAGACTTTCCAGCACCCACTGGGGTTTGGCCCAAATCGGCTGCGGCTCGGTTTTAAGCCAGTTGAGCGTCAGCGTCACGCATTCTTGCGTACCTTCTACGCCCGCCAGCCAAGGGCGAAGGTTCATGCTTTCTGATAAAGGCTTATTAGAAGAAGTTTCCTCGGCATCACTCCGAGCTTGCCACAAAATTGGTTCGTTGCTGGTCATCACACCGTTGAGCACAGCCACTTGTTCGGCGCTCAACGGCCCGTTTGGACGAACCTCATAAATAAACTGGCGCGTGATTTTATCGATGCTTTTTGCCTCGGGCGCAATCATCTGAATCGCCTTGGCCTTACCGCCTTCGGGCAAGAATTGATTCAGACGAGTAAGTAGCTGCTCGGGCGTTTGCCCTGCCAGATTTTGACTCAACGCAACATCTAAAAGCTCGTTTTCGCCCTCCCAAAACAGTGGCAGCGGCGTTCCCACGCTGATTTTAGGCTTAGGGTTAAACCCTTGAGACATCGTGAGCGACCACCCGGTTTGCGACACCGCCCGGTACAGCATACGCAGCCAGTCTAAATGCGATAAAAACCGCAGCTTACCGCGTTTTTCCAGCGTTACGCGCAGCTTTTGAACGCATTCGTACTGCCCGGACGAAAAAACCCGCACCGGCGTCCGCGAAGGCGGCGCAACAGCAGGTAAAGATGGCTCGGCAGCTTGGCGTTCGGCGTAACCGGGCAGCACGGCTTTTTCAGATTTTTCGGAAAACACCGGCCAGGTGCCAAACGTGGCACACACGCCGCAGGTGTTGCAAGCATCAAAACACGCTTCGGTGCTGGCGGCTTTAAGCGCTTTTTCGTACTCGGTTTTTAGCCAACTTTTTTCCAGCCCCACGTCAATAATGTCCCAAGCTAGAGGCTCGTCTGTTAGAGGCAACACGCTTTCTTCGCTGCGCTTAGGCGCGTTGCTAAATTGCGAAAGCTGGTCGATATCGTATCCATGAGCCGTAAACGCCGCACGCAGTGCGTCAAAATTGGCCAAATCCTCCCACGCGTCCAGATACGCGCCGTTCTGATACGCCTCCAGTAGCACGGGCGCCAGGCGCTCATCGCCACGGCCAATCACCGCCTCCATCTTGCTGATAATCGGCGTCGTGCAATTAACTTTAACGCCCTTAGCCCCCCGGAATTGATCGCGCATAAAGTCGATTTTTTGCTGCAACGTTTCCAGCGAGGCCTGCGGGTGCCACTGAAACGGCGTGTGCGGCTTGGGCACAAAATTGCTCAGCGTAATGTTCACTTCCAGCTTTTTGGCGCGTCCGTAGTGTTTACCCGTGGCACCTTTTTCTTTCGCAATCTCGGCGCATAACGCTTGCAAACGCTTAACCATTTGCACAATACCGATCAAGTCTTCGTCGGTTTCGGTCGGCAGGCCGATAATAAAATACAGCTTGACCTTGTGCCAGCCGGCTTTGTAGGCCGTGGTCACGGCGCGCTCGATGTCGGCATCACTCAGGTTTTTGTTAATCACGTCGCGTAATCTGGGCGTCCCGGCTTCGGGCGCAAACGTAAGCGTGCTTTTGCGCACCTGCTGCACGGCCTCGGCCACGTCCAGATTAAACCGGTCGGCACGCTGGCTGGGCAAGGCCAGGTTGGCGTTTTTAGTTTTAAGCGATTCGGCCACGTTCATCACCAGCGGGCGCAAGTCGCTGTAATCAGCAATCGATAGCGACAACAACGAGCATTCTTCGTAGCCGGTTTTTTCGATTTCTTTCAGCGCCATTTCGGCAATTTTATCGATGTTTTGCTCACGCGCGGGCAGGTTAATAAAGCCCGGCTGGCAAAACCGGCACATGCGGTCGCAGCCGCGACGCGCTTCCACCACCGCCCGATCGTGCACGGCCTGAATGGCAGGAATCAGCGGCGCGAGTTCAACCGTTTGTTGCGAGATATCGACGATGCGTTTATACGTTTTTTTGGGGTGCGCAGGCACGTAAATGCCATCCACATTACTTAATGCCTCAATGACCTGCGCGCGAGTCCAGCCCTTTTGCTTGCCTTCGGTAATCACGTCCAGCGCGTCGACCATGACTTCTTCACCGTCGCCAATCATAAAGCCGTCGATAAACGGCGCCAGCGGCAGCGGATTCGTTGCACCCGGCCCTCCGGCCAGGAGAATGGGGAAGGCTTTCAAAGAGCTTTTGGCGTTATCCGTGCCATTTGTGTCATCCTGTAGCGCTTCGGATGCGACATGACTGAAATCGTTTGAGATGGCGAGCCCAGTATTTGCCAAACGCTCACTTGGCAGCCCCTCGCGATCTGTTCGATAGAAGGGGATTCCAGCGGCTTCCAAGAGGCCAAAAATGCTGGTGTAATTCAGCTCGTATTGCAGGCTCACGGCCAGCATGTCAAAACTGCCCAGGGGCATCATGGATTCCACGCCCCACAGCGGAATTTGATGCTCGGCGAGTTTTTGTTTGAGATCGTGCGCGGGCGCGTACACGCGATCGCACAGATAATCAGGGTGGGCGTTCACGATGCTGTATAAAAGTTTTAAGCCGTAGTTCGAGATGCCAATCTCGTACAAATCCGGGAACGCCAGCGCCATACGGGCCTTGACGTGATGCCCCTTGTTTTCATACCAAGATTTTCGGGCCGCGCCTTGTTCTAGGCCCAAATAACGCCCCGGCTTAAACACGTTCGGCAAAATCGCTTGTTGCAAATAGCGCTCATCAATGGGCAATTCAGACACCACGCGCTGCATACAGCTTTGGCGCATAAAGGCGCTTTGCGCTAAGCTGCCCTCCGGGCGCATTTTACCGGATTGAGGCGTATTAATGACGGTAGGGGTCATGATTTTTTGCAACTTTCTGGGTTAAAATTCTGGCTTACACACATCTACAAGGCGCTTTGAATGCTTAATTTATTACCCATCCCACGTGTAGACGGAACACCACAGCCAACACACAACGGGTGCGTTTATTTTAGCGGGAACACGCCAAAAAATAAGGCGATCTCACAAACGCTCTTCGCTCAGCCCCTTACTTGCAGCCTGCAAACCGGGCATCAACCCCACTTTGGGATTCGTGAGAAACAGTATAAAGCAATGGAAAAACGTCCTTGAGCAGCTAAAAAACAAATCAACGGGTACTTTCGCTCGTGAGCTTATGTACAGTCGTTTTACTGAAAAAAACCACCCAAAGATCTATACAAAGCACTCACACTTAAAGTCGCGATCGAAAAGCTTGAAACATTGGTCAAGTCTTACCAAAACAATCCCTCACAACAAAACCAAGAAGTGAACGACATCTATAAAGAGCTTCGTGGCTGGATCAACTTTATTGTGAAGCATGGTTTTATCCACGATCCTAACCCGATTAAAGGGAACGTTAATAAACACAGACAGCCTTAAATCAATAAGGCTGTCTGCAAACATTAGTCTTGATAATCTTGCGTAGGTCTCACGCAAGTTCGTCTAGCGTCGGTATCCGCCGCCGCCACGGCCGCCACGGTCACCGCCACCACGGCCGCCACGGTCGCCGTAGCCGCCTTCTGGGCGAGGCGGGCGCTCAACGTACTCGGGCGCGGCAGGCCAGTTCATCGGTGGCATCCCGAGTGAGGCACGCTCATCATCCGTCACGCCCTTCAGCGTCAGGTTAATGCGGCCGCGTTCGTCAACGTCGTTAATTTTCACCACCAGTTCGTCGTCCATGTTTACAACATCTTCGACCTGGTTTACGCGGAACGGCGCAAGCTGCGAAATGTGCACCATACCGTCTTTACCCGGTGCAAGCTGCACAAACGCGCCAATCGGCAGAATCCGCACGACTTTGCCTTTTAAGACCATGCCGGGTTCGTACTTGCGCGTCAGCTGCTCAATAATGGCCTTCGCTTCGTAACCGCCTTTTTCGCCGGTCCAGCCAATCGTCACCGTGCCGTCATCGTCAATATCAATCGTGGCCCCGGTTTCCTCAATGATGCTACGAATCATTTTACCGCCCGGCCCGATTACGCCACCGATTTGATCCGGATCGATCTTAATCGTGATGAGTTTTGGCGCCCACTTCGAAAGCTCAGTGCGCGCGCCGCTAATCGCCGCGTTCATGCGATCAATAATATGCAACCGGCCCACACGCGCTTGCTCTAGCGCTTGTGCCATCGTCTGCATCGAAAGGCCGCTGATTTTCATGTCCATTTGCAGCGCAGTAACGCCGTGGGCGTTACCGGTGACTTTAAAGTCCATGTCGCCCAAAAAGTCTTCGACGCCCTGGATGTCCGAGAGAATCACGGTTTTGTCGGCTTCCGCAATCATCCCCATTGCGATGCCGCCAATGGGCGCGCTCAAGGGCACGCCCGCATCCATCAGCGCCAGGCTACTGCCGCAGGTGCTCGCCATGCTGGTAGAGCCGTTCGACTCAAGGACCTCGGAGTTCACGCGAATCGCATACGGGAACACAATTTTTTCGGGCAGCGCGGCGCTAATGGCCCGCTCGGCCAGCGCGCCGTGGCCAATTTCGCGACGACCAGGGCCGCGCGAGGGCCGGACTTCGCCCACCGAAAAACTCGGGAAGTTATAATGGTGCATCCAGCGTTTTTCGGTCGCCGGATCGACGCCGTCCAGCTTTTGCACATCGCCCGGCGAACCCAGCGTGGCAATCGACAGCACCTGCGTGTTACCCCGTGTAAACAGGGCCGAACCGTGCGAGCGCGGCAAAACGCCAACCTGGCAATGGATCGGCCGAATTTCTTCGGGTTTCCGGCCATCGGGACGTACGTTTTCGGCAATAATCATGCCGCGCATGATTTTCTTCTCGAGCTTTTTAAACGCCTCGCCGGTCACATCAAGCGGCTGCTCGGCTATCAGTTTTTTAAGTGCGTGCGAGTCATCGAGACCTTCGAGGGCAGCTTTATAGGCTTCTTTCGCAGCTTTTAGCTGTTCCTGGCGACCCGTGCGATCAAAATTATGGTACGCCGCCGTGACTTGCTCACCCACGGTTTTTTGCGCAAACGCGAGCAGTTCACTCAGATCATACTGCGCCTGGAACGGCTTTTTCTCGATGCCTAACGCCTGACGAAACGCGGTTTGCGCGGCCACCTGGGCCTTAATCGCCTCGTGCGCCAGCGACATCGCATCAACAAGCGTTTGCTCGCTAACAAATTTAGCCCCGGCTTCCACCATTAAAATGGCATCAGCGGTACCGGCTACCACCAAATCCAGTGTGCTCACATCGGATTGATCGTAGGTGGGGTTCAGTACAAACTGGCCGTCAATCTGGCCCACGCGTACCGCGCCAATGGGGCCATCAAACGGTAAGCCCGAAAGCTCAAGGGCGAATGATGCACCCAGAATCGCCAGCACATCGGGCTGATGATTGCTATCGACGCACAGCGGCACGGCCACGATTTGAACATCGTTGCGGTAGCCATCCGGGAACAGGGGCCGAATCGGGCGGTCAATCAACCGCGAGGTCAGTACGGCTTTTTCGGATGGACGGCCTTCTTTTTTAAGGTAACCGCCGGGCATCCGGCCCACCGAAAACATTTTTTCTTCAAAATCAACCAGCAGCGGGAAAAAATCAATGCCCGGGCGCGGCGAATCCGCACCGGTCGCGGTCACCAAAATTACTAAATCGTCGCATTGCACGGTTACCGAACCGCTTGCGCTACGCGCCACACGGCCCGTTTCGATGTGAATGGTTTTATCACCAATTTTAAGGCTGGTTTGCTTAATGGCAGGGAATAACTTTGCCTGCTCGTCTGCAAACGCATTGTTTGCCGGGCTATTTGAGCCGTTCATGCCGTTCATAGGTGCGTCCAAAAGTGCTTGAGAATCCAAGATCATAGTCCTTTATAAACTGGGCTGCCCGCAGGCAACCGGCTGAAAGTGTCACACGTTAATCGTCTGTCGGTTCTATTACAACACGAGTTACAAAACGAGACAACGACACCCCCGCTCACACCCCGTAAAGGCATTTAAAGTTCGATAAAACGCCATAACGCACGGGCAAAAATTAAGCTCACTTTAGTTTGGCATTATTTTGCCGAAATCTTAATACGGAACCTTGTACGCTTATCAAGTACACCTGCAAAAAGCGCCGCCAGAAGCATTTAGCATACCGCCATTAAAGGCCGTTTTAAAAGCACAAAAACCATCCAAAAAATCATTTCAGCCTATCGTCAGCAAGATTCGGGGCAAATCCGGGGTCAACCACAAATTACAGGAGCCATTCGTGTCGGCCGTAATTGATCAAATGAAAACCGAGCAACAAAACGCCTTTGCAAGCGCGCAAGACTATATGCCAGAAGCTGTTGATCCCAAGCAGCTTCCGGTTCCGGTTAAATTCCCGGTCAAGGTCGAGACGGCCGTTAAGCGCATTGGCGATTTGCTGATTGAAGCCGGCAAAATTAATGCGCAACAACTGCAGCAAGCGCTTTCAGAATCCAAAGCTACCGGCAAACCCATTGGCTCGGTGCTGGTTAAGTTGGGCTACGTTACCGAGCGCATTTTAGGCGAAACGCTCGCCCAGCAGCACAACGCCGAATATATCGAGCTTAGCGGCATCAAGCTGGATCCGGCGCTACTAAATTTGCTCCCTGAAACGTTTATCTTCAAGCATTCCATTATTCCGCTCAAGCTCGATGCCGAAGCACGCAAGCTCGAAATCGTGATTGCACGCCCTGACCAGTTACGGATTCTGGACGATATCGCCCTGATGACCGGGTTTCGGGTGGTGGCCAAAGTCTCCTCGCAAACCGAAATTTTAAACTGTCTGGATCAAATCGCAAGTAATAAACGCGCTGACAGCCAGGAGGCACTGGCTAAACTTGACGAAGAAATCTCGCAAAGCGACTCCATTTATAACGATTCTTCCAACGATGCGCTGCAAAACGAACTTGCTAGCGAATCCGCGCCGGTTGTCCAGCTTGTCAACAGCATTTTAATTCGTGCTGTCGAAACCAACGCATCAGACATCCACATGGAACCGCAGCAACAACGCCTGCTAATTCGGTTCAGGATTGACGGCATCTTGCAAGAAGTTGAGAGTTTCCCTAAAAAGCTTTCCGGGCCTGTGATTTCTCGGGTCAAGGTTGCAAGCGGCATGGATATTGCCGAGCGCAGACGCCCGCAAGATGGCCGGATGAAGCTGAAATTTGGCACGCAAGAAATCGATATGCGCGTTAACACGCTGGCCACGATGTACGGCGAAAAGATTGTTATTCGTCTCTTGCGCGCTAACGCCACATCGGGCGGTTTGCAAAAGCTGGGCTTCCCAGAGCATTTAATGCCCAACGTCAACAAGCTGATTCATTCGCCGCACGGCATTATTCTGGTCACCGGCCCCACGGGCTCGGGTAAAACCACGACGCTTTACAGCTGCCTGCGAGAAATCAACACCCCCGAGACCAACATCACCACCATCGAAGATCCGGTCGAGTACCCCATGGCCGGCGTCAACCAGACTCAGGTCTCGCATAAATCCGGCTTAAGTTTTGCCCTTTGCTTGCGCGCCATTTTACGGCAAGACCCTGACGTCATCCTGGTGGGTGAAATTCGGGACGAAGAAACTCTCGAGGCCGCCATTCACGCGGCCCTAACTGGCCACTTGGTGTTTAGCACGCTACACACCAATAGCACGGCCAAAACCATCGCCCGATTACTTGAGATGGGTGCCCCCAACTACATGATTACCTCGTCTGTCATCGGGATTCTGGCCCAAAGGCTTGTTCGTCAGCTTTGCCCCAAGTGTAAAGTCGCCTACGCTCCGCCTCAGGAAGAATGGGATCGCCTACTGCCCTTGCCGGGCAATATGCCCGTGCCCGATAAACTTTACAAGCCGGTAGGGTGCCCCCATTGTAACCAAAGTGGCTATAAAGGCCGCGTGGGCCTCTATGAGCTCATGATGATGGAGCGCAACGTCATCGATTTAATCGATAAAAACGCCTCTGCGCTCGCCATTCAGGACGAGGCCGTTAAAAACGGTATGCGTACCCTCGCGATGGATGCCAAGGCCAAAATTGCGGAAGGTCTCACCGGGTTGGATGAAGTCACCCGTGTGTTAGGCCTGGATTTGAGCAATTAGCGCGCATCCGGATTTGAGAAGCACGCCCGCTCGGCCGATAACTTTACCAACAAGCGTTTAAAAATGCCAAGCTAAACCCCTAGCCCAGATCAATCGCACGTTGCCAAGCAGCTCACGCCCGTAAACAGGCCGCTTAGCACCCTGGTGCAGGTTGATTTTGGCTTTACAACGATCATTCACATCGAATCGCCAAACTTAAGCGTCAACCGGATCAAAACATCGTCACATCGTCAGGATAAGCCTTTTTAAAGCCAATTGCCTGATTATTTTTTGAATAACTCAACATCGCGTTTTTGAGCAATTTTTTCAAGTTAGATTCACGAGGTTTTAAACGGCCATGGCAACCTTTGCCTATCAGATTCTGGATCCGCAAACCAACAAAACCCTGAGCGGACGCCTTGAGGCTGCAACCTTGCGCGACGCCAAGGCCAAATTGCGCGATGATGGCGTCATCCCAATCAAACTCACCGAAGAAAAGGCCTCGAACAAAGACGTCGGCGATCTCATGGAAAAAATCCGGCCCTATATTGGCAAGGCGTTGCCGTTTCTGTCGGGTAAACTGGGCTTGGGCGACTTGGTAATGGTGACTCAGCAATTGCAAACCTTACTAGATTCAGGGATTCCGCTCATCGAATCGCTGTATGTGCTTGAGAATCAAAGCAGCAAGCCCCGTATTCGCTTCCTGATGAAAGAAGTCCGCGCCAAAATCATCGCGGGCGAATCGTTCAGTAGTGCATTAGGACGCTACCCCGACGATTTTACGCCGATGTACCGTAACCTGATTAAAGCGGGCGAAACCAGCGGCGAACTCGATCTGGTGTGCGCACGCCTGGGCGCGCTACTCGAAAAATATTTAAAACTCCAGAAAAAAATTCAGGGTGCCATGGTTTATCCGGCCTTTACGATTCTCATCGTCATTGGCGTTGTGGCCGTCATGATGATTGTGATTGTGCCAAAGTTTAAGGGGCTGTTTGGCGCTAAAGGAGCCGACCTGCCTTTGCCCACAGCCGTGCTCATGGTGGTCAGTGATATTACCGTGCAATATTGGTGGCTCATGCTGGGCGTCAGCGTCATTACCATTGTGTGGTTTTTAGCGTTTATTAACGGCCCGGGCAGAGCCCTGTTCGATCAGTGGATTATTACCGTGCCGCTGTTTGGCGAGCTTATCAAAAAGGTAACGGTCAGCCGGTTTATCCGCACGCTCGCAACAATGGTCGGCTCGGGACTCCCTCTAACCGAAGGTGTTAACACCGCCGCCTCGACCGTCGATAACGTGGTGCTGCGTCACGCGATTGATAAATCCACCGAGGTGCTTTACAAGGGCGGTGCGCTCTCGAAACCCCTGGAACAAACCAAGCTGTTCCCCGTTATGGTGGTGCGTATGATGGCGATTGGCGAGGAAAGCGGCGACCTTGAAAAAATGCTCAACAAATCCGCCGAATACCTGGATCAGGAAGTCGACAACATGGTCGATGTGATGACAACACTGATTGAACCCATCATGATCGTGGTACTGGGCGGTATTATTCTGTGGGTCGCCCTTTCCCTGTATATGCCAATGTTTGATATGGGCAAACTCATGAGCAGCTAAGGCCTGTTCTGCATTAAACTGCAAGCGTTTAAACTATTAGCGCGCAAGCCATCGACTGTAAGTCAATCAAGCGTTTTGCTGCTTAGGAAACACGCGCCCCCAGCCTTTAATGCACCAACAGATATTAAAGCCATTGCGTGTGAATTTGGCTAGCAAACTTTAACGCGTTTTAACGCCATGGCTAAGCGGTCATGATAAACTAGCAGCGTGATGGATGTTCATCTGTAATTTGTTTGCGGGGCTAGATTTTTTATGCTGAATAAAATTGTTGTCGTCGGTGCGGGTAACGTGGGCGCAACGCTGGTGCAGCGCCTGGCCGAGGCCGAATTGGCCAAAGTGGTTGCGATGATCGACGTCGTCGAAGGCGTCCCGCAGGGCAAAGCGCTCGATATTCTGCAATCCGCACCGATTTCTCTGTATGGCTACGACACCCGCGTGGTTGGCAGTAACGGCTACGAGATTGCCGAAGGCGCCGAACTGGTCGTGATTACCGCAGGCAGCCCGCGCAAGCCGGGCATGAGCCGCGATGATTTGCTGACCATTAACGCCCGCATTATGACCGACGTGTGCAAGCAAATTAAAACCGTTGCGCCCAACGCGATGGTGATTGTGGTCTCGAACCCGCTGGATGTCATGTGCAGCGTGGCTAAAGAGGTGCTCGGGTTCCCGGCCGAGCGCGTGTTTGGCATGGCCGGCGTGCTGGATACCGCGCGCTTCCGGACGTTTTTAGCCGAAGCGCTAAATGTCTCGGTGCAAGATGTGCAAGCCTTTGTGCTGGGCGGCCATGGCGACACGATGGTGCCGCTAGTGGGCTACACCCGCGTGGCTGGGATTCCGGTCAGCGAGCTGCTCCCTGCCCAAAAACTGGCCGAAATTGTCCAGCGCACGCGCGATGGCGGGGCCGAAATTGTAAGCTATTTAAAAACCGGCTCGGCCTATTACGCGCCCAGCGCCTCGGTGGTCGAGATGGTGGAGAGCATCGTGAAAGATAAAAAACGCATTCTGCCGTGTGCCGCGTTTTTAACCGGTCAGTATGGCGTGCAGGGCCTGTACGTGGGCGTGCCGGTTAAACTCGGCCGTTCGGGCGTGGAGCAAATTTTTGAGCTGACCCTGAGCGCCGACGAGAAAGCGCAGCTGGATGCCTCGGTGGGTAAAGTGCGCGAGAGCGTGGATGCGCTGCAAAAGCTGATGATGGCCGCAGGGTAAATTAGGCTTTCAATGGGCGCAGGGGCGTTATTTTCGCAACGATTTGGGCATTCGATTCAGAATACGCCCATTTCGGTGCGTGAAGAAGCGCCTGAAGCGCTTAGACAAAAGCTGCTAGAGATACTCCGCAACCTAAATCCAAGAATTGTGTTGAGAGATAAAATAGTAAAAAACCTCTTTGAACTTTTAGGAGAAATCCCACCAGACCTACGTGATTGTTATGATGACGATTTAATAAGCAGCTTAGACCACCTATTAATAGATGGGTTAGAAAAAGCGGAATGGTTTTATGTTTACGATTTTGTCGAGCTCACTTATGAAGAACTTCAAAAAGATGATGAAGAATATATAGTATTTAATGCAAGAAGTGCAATTCTTTTTAGAAACGCTCTCAATAAACAATTCTATCGTTTTGGTATTGGCTATGAATTAAAAGACGGCAAAATTGAGCCGCGTGGCGATAACCCGCACTTGACTGAAATAGCGAATAAAGCAGGCGAGGCATTGGACGAAGCCGGGTTCGCGGGCGCCAAAGCCCACCTCAAAGAAGCCTTCCAAGACCTTGGGCGTCGCCCCGAAGCCGACCTGAAAGGCTGTATTTCGCATGCCAGCAGTGCCTTGGAAGCCGTTGCAAAAAAGCTCACGAACGACCCCAAAGCCACGCTAGGCGAAATTATTAAAAAAGGGAATTTACCGCTCCCCAAACCGTTGGATGCTGCTTTAGCTCAGATTTGGGGCTATGCCTCTAACGATGCCCGCCACGGGAGCGAAGACGCCAACCCCAGCTTTGAAGAAGCCGAACTCGTCTTTAGCCTTTGTGCCACGATGACCACCTACCTGCTTAAAAAGCACGAACAAACACCGCCCCCCACTTTAGAGGCAAATTCTTAAATGGCTAAAGCAATACACTGGCCCCTGCGGTTTCGGCAGGTGGTGCTCACCGAAAGCGACCAAACCTTGCACACGGCGTTTCGCCCTAGCAGGCTCTATTACGACGGCGGCTACTGGACACCCGGCGAAATCGTGGACATTCGCGTCAATCATCTGGTCACGCGCAAAGCCAAAATCATGGGCGAGCTTAAACTCTGCGCGGTGCAAGATCTTTTGCCCGACGATTGCGCGCGCCACAAACTGGGCCTGCAAACAGTGCCCGAGATTCTGGCGTATTTGCAAGAAACCTACCCCGAGGCAAACGTGACGCCCGAAACACTGCTCACCGTAGTGACTTACCAGAATTTACCGCTTGACCCCAGCATCATCGAGACCGCCTCCAGCGATCCGCACATGTAATGCTCTTTTCAGATAGCGGGTCAGGTAGCGGGGTAGTTTCAACGAAACTTTACTGAAGGCGAGGGCCGTTCCCTCCCTCGCGCACCCTCCCTGTAGCGAATTGGCCCACTGTTGGCAGAAAAATGTTTGTTTAGCCCTTGCCTGAAAGCAAAAAGCGCACAAAAAAACCTTGAGGGCGCTTTATGCGTCCATCATGCCAACCCTTCATCGCAACCCCTGCGTTTCAGCACAAAAAGACACCCCTGAAACCACCTCAAGCCAGTGGCAGATTGTCGCCTATCACGTGCTCAAAGCCTCTCGTGCGCAACTTGGGCAGCGCATCGGCCGCCGCGTGATAGACTACAGTCTGCTTGATGAGCCCGTATTGCTCGAAACTGCGTTATAACGCGCGGCCATTAAAATACTGCCTGCCACGGCCACATTCAACGATTCACATGCCGCCTCGGTCGGTATCGTGATCCACTGCGTCTGGGCCGGCATGCGGGCTACAGGCAAGCCAGCGCCTTCGTTGCCCAGCACCAGTGCGCAACGTGCCGGCCAAGAAAATGCCGTGTAAGGCTGGCTTTGCGGCTGCACGTGGCTGCTCGTCAGGCACACAGAAACGCCTTGCGTAACCACCCACTCCAAAATAGTCTCGAGCGACTCGGAGCACGGACACGCCGGCACCCCAAACACCAGCCCCGCACTGCTTCGAATCACCTTGGGGCTCCAGACATCCACCGTGCCGGGCGTCGTCACCAACCCATCAAAGCCAAATGCCCGCGCAGAACGAATCAGCGTGCCAGCATTGCCCGGGTCTTGCAAGCCAGCCAGCACGAGCAGCGACTGTTTGCCTTGCAGAAAAGCCTCTAAGGGCAACGCTTCGGGCCGTTCAAAAATGGCTAAACACCCCGGGCTGCTCTCTGTCGTCGTCAACCGCGCCAATTGCTCACCTCCGAGCAAAATTGGCCGAGAAAAGTGCTGCCCAGAAAAGTGCTGCCCAGAAAAATCTTGCGATGAAACGCGTTCGAGTGTCCGGTAATCATCTTTTCGTGACGCGTCAACAATCCAGAACAAAGGCGAAAAGCCACTATTAAACGCTTCTTGCAAGGCGTTATGACCTTCGGCCAGTATCAAGCCCGTTTCTTGGCGACCTTTAACCGTGTGCAGCGCCTTAATGCCCTGCACCACAGGCTTAGGCAACTGCGCCGGCGCTTGTCCGGCCAGAGCCCCAGCCGCAGCCAACCACTCAGGGCGCTGCTTTAAAACGTCGCGCGCTAACGGATGTTCTTGAGCAAAGCCTGCCGCAGAAAAGCTATTCTGAACGTTGTCCTGAATGTTAGTTTCCAAGGTTAAAACGCGCTCCTTTGGCCAGCCTCATGCGATAAGCCGGAATAAACGCCTTGGCCCGCCTGCCCCCCAGCCAGCGCGTACCACTGCGAAGCCAACGCCTGGCGCTGCCCTTGCTCAATCACAAAGCGCACCTGCCCCCCTTGCGGCGAAAGCTCAGTGTAGGCGCGCAAAACATCTATCGTCTTGCCCGTCTGCGGCGACAACGTCACCACAGGCGACGCAGTAACGTCTTGGGCCTGCACCTCTAACGAGGCGCGGAGCTGACCGCGCTGCATCAAGGTTAGCCGCCCGGCGTCAAGCCGAGCTTCGTAAAAGCCGCTTTCTAAAATCCCCTCGGGCAGCGCGACGGGGCGAATCACTCGGAGCAAGGCACCAACGGAGGCGGGCGTGTCCCTGGGACCCACGTTCACGATTTGGTCCTCGGTGGGTGGCTTTGGCTTTTTGGCGCCAAACGGCCACCACCAGCGTGATTTTTTTGCTGGTTTTGCGATTTTAGGCGTAACACTTCCGCCATTAGCTGACGCGGCCGGGGGCGCATCTAGCGCCTCGGCATAAGCCGCCGAGCTTACCCCCTGCAACAGGGCGGTTAAATTAACGTTTACCGGGCCCTCGGCAGGCAACGCCGCAATAAAATTCATGCCCGCGCTCAAGAGCAGGCCCAGCATAAGCCCGGTTAAAGTCCGCCGAAGCGCTTGACGATACAACTGATACTGCCTGCAGCGTATCTGCTCAGGTCGGCCAATCAATGCTTTTATGCGACGCATCAACATTATTTAAACCTCTTGATTTATACCGCTTTGCTGGATATCGCCATGACGCCCTTGCCCAACGACACCGTAACTCAGGCCGCTCTAAGCAATCGCCCCGATATTATTCGCCCTAAAAAGGTGAACCATACGTGGATTCACTTCAAGTTTACGCTACTTAAGCTGTTTGCCTACTGGATTAACATTGTGCTCATCAGCGCAGGCTTACTCGCCGTTGTGGGATTCCTGTATTTTATTATTACCTCCATCTGGAGAATTTTTTAGGCCACACCCGCGCGATGGGCTTCTATCGCATTTATTTTTACGCTTTTATATCGGCGCAAAGTAGGCTATAACTATCGATATGCTCGACATCAAGTTGATTCGTCAGGATGCCACCCAGGTCAACGCCGCACTTGCCCGGCGCAACGATGCGTTAAACATTAACGCGCTGCTTGAGCTGGATGAATCGCGCCTGGCCTTGCTCACGCAGGAAGAAACCCTCAGAAGCCAGCGTAACGGGCTAAATAAGCAACTTGCAGACCTTAAAAAAGCCGGTGCAGCACAAGATGCAGTGCAGGCGGTGATTGACGCAACACGAGACATTAGCGCCCAAATTAAAACGCTCGAAAGCCAAAAAGACGCCCTGGACGCGCAACAGCATGCGATTTTGCTGGCACTGCCCAACCTGCCCCACCCGCAGACCCCCCAGGGCAAAACAGAAGCGGACAACGTTGAACTCAAGCGCTGGGGCGATGAATTTAAAACCCGCGTACCCGAAAACGCCCTGCCACACTGGGATATTGGCACGCAAAACGGCTGGCTTGATTTTGAACGCGGCGTCAAGGTCTCTAAATCCAGATTTACCACCCTGCGCGCAGAAGGCGCGAAGCTCTCGCGGGTGCTGATTCAGTTTATGCTGGAGACGCACCTAAATCACGGCGATTACGAAGAAGTCGCGCCGCCATTTTTAGTGAACCGTGCGGCCATGACCGGCACCAGCCAGCTCCCCAAATTTGAAGCCGACATGTTCGCCACGCAGGATGATCTTTTTTTAACGCCGACCGCCGAGGTCCCCGTCACCAACCTGTACGCCGACGAAATTCTGGACGCCAGCCAGCTGCCGCTGCGTTTTGTGGCGCATACGCCCTGTTTCCGGCGCGAGGCGGGCAGCGCCGGGCAAGACACCCGCGGCCTGATTCGTCAGCACCAGTTTGATAAAGTAGAACTGGTTAAAATTACCACGCCCGAGCAAGCAGACGCCGAATACGCCCGCCTGATTGAAGACGCCGAGCGCATTTTGCAGTTACTCGAGCTGCCTTACAGAGTGGTGCAGCTGTGCGCTGGCGATTTAGGCTTTGCAGCCGCCCGCTGCGTTGATTTAGAAGTCTGGATGCCAGCCCAGGGCGTCTACCGAGAAATCTCGAGCTGCAGCCATTTTGATGTTTTCCAGGCGCGACGCGCAAACTTAAAGTATCGCCCGCACGCCGAGGCCAAAGCCGAACTGTTGCATACCATTAATGGCTCTGGGTTAGCCGTAGGGCGTACGCTGGCCGCGATTCTGGAAAACTACCAAACTGCCGATGGTCGCGTTGCCATCCCTGCCGCGCTTAAGCCTTATTTTAAACAGCAAACCCATTTAACACCGCAACAAACCGCTGCAGGCGCGTCTGCAACTTCTGCAATTACGGCGGCAGCCCACGCTACGGCCGGGCCCGCACGCTAATTTTTAAAAAACGGCTTTAAAACGATAGAGAGGATTCCTTGTTGCCATGAACACGCCCAACCCCTTCGAAACCGAAGTGCCGGTGCAGCTTCCGCCGCAAAACGCCAGCGAAGCCGATGCCTATATGTCCGAAGCGCTCCGCGCGGGTGCCTCGGGGCAGCGGATTGAACTGGGCGAGCTGGATCTGGATACCCTCTTGCGCCTGGGCGTGGCGCAAGGCAGCTCGGATATTCACCTGCGTGTAGGCGTACCGCCTATGTTGCGTAAAGATGGCGATATTTTTTACACCAAGCTGCCGCCAATTTCGCTCGATAGCATGAAGGCGTACTTGCAGCGCATGGTACCCAAATCACACATTCCCAAGCTGCAACAGCGCACCGACCATGACTTTAGCTTTAGCATGCCCGGGCTGGCGCGCTTCAGGGTCAACCTGTTTTACGAAATGAACCGCCCCGGCATGGTCTTGCGTGTTGTGCCAGAACGTGTGCCTAAACTGGAAGATTTAAACCTGCCCGACGTTTTGGGGCGTTTTAACAGCTTGAACCGAGGCCTGGTTTTGTTTACTGGCCCAACGGGTGCGGGTAAAACCACCACCATGGCTGCTCTACTCGAGCAAATTAACCGAATACAGGCCAAACACATTATTACGCTCGAAGACCCGGTTGAATTTGTTCACACCAGCCAAAAAAGCATTATCACCCAGCGGCAATTGGGCCTAGATACCGATACCTTCCCCAACGGGATTAAGTACGCCCTGCGCCAAGACCCAGACGTCGTGCTGATTGGTGAGATGCGCGACCGCGAAACGATGATGGCCGCCCTGCACGCGGCGGAAACGGGTCACCTGGTGTTTAGCACCCTGCACACCAACGATGCCGTTCAGACCATTAACCGGATTATTAACGCGTTTGAGCCGCACGAACGGGAGCCGGTCAGGTTCCAGTTGGCCAACGTACTGCAAGGCACGGTGTCTCAGCGCTTGGTGCGCAAGGCCGAGGGCGCAGGCCGACTGGCGATGCTAGAAATTATGTTTGTTACGCCTGCAGTGCGCGACTACATTGAACGCAACGAGATTGACGAAATCTACGCGTTGCTGAAAGCCGGCGAATTTGAGGGCATGTGCAGTCTGAACCTGACGCTATACAAGGCGTACCAGAACGGGCTGATTACCGACGAAATCGCCCTGGGCACCTCGGACAACCCGCACGAGCTGCATCAAATGCTCCGCGGCGCGTTCCACGGCAGCGTTTAATACCTTCTATAATCTACTCAGCGCTTACGCGGAGCATTGTCAATTCCGCCGCGTTAGGCCTGAGCGTTTGCCAGCTTAAACGCAGGCTCGATGCCTTGCAACACCGCCGCCACGCTGATCGCCTCGAACGGCTTGGCAATGCGCTTGGTTTGCATGTTAAAGGCGCGCCGGTCGGCGTGAGACTCAAAGTCATCGAACGACACGTTATGCATTTTCGGGTAATTCAACTCCGAGCGAAGCGTGCGCTTAAATTCGGCCAGCTGCATCAACGATTTTTCGGCCACCGGCTGGTACGCCTGACCCATCGCAGAGCGCATCAGGCCGTTAACCGCCCAGGCCGTCAAACGGTTCGAGGCCACGCCCGCGTGCTTCATCAGGTGTGCTTGCAGCTTAAGCGCACCCGTGTACACGCGCTGCATGCCTTTAGGCTGCGGAAACTGCTCCAGCAATTCGGTGATTTCCTCTCGTGCCGACGCACCGTACTTTTTGAGCTCGGCCTTTGGACTCACCACGTTGCCGCCCTCGTAGCCCATCCGCAGCGTTAACAAGGCCAAAAACTGGCGTGCTTCGGCTTGGGGCAACTGGGTCAGATGTTCAAATTTTTGCACCGAAGCGTCAGGCATTTTGTCAGAGACTTCGGACAGTAACTGCCGGAACGAAATCGGGTTTGGGCCCTGCGTCTGCTGATGCACCTTGAGCCAAAACGCCGCGCCCATGTGCGGAATCAGCTGTTTTTTTGCCGCTAGATATCGCTCCGTCTCAAAGGCCACATCCGCGATTTCTTCGATCAGATCCAGACGGCCCGATTGGCCATCATCGGCCAGCGTATTGGCAGATAATTTCGGCAAAATCCCATCCACTGTCTGCCGGCTTAAAGTGGGTAACTGCGTGTAGGCTTGCTGCACCACGGGCGCGCTAAATTGCGGCATCCCTTTTTCGAGCGCCTGCGCCATGGGCTGAATCGAAAGCGGGGGAATCATTAAAGGCGTTTGTATAGCTTGCACAGTCAGATCCTTTACGTTGTGACTTTTTTAAAAGCGCTTCTCCATTTTTTTTAACCACTTAAAAACCAAACCCGCCGGGCGCGTGCGCGCTCCGGCGGGGGTCTGTTTAAACACACTGCTTCAAGGTGTACTTTAATTTGGTATCGCGTTGCGCGCGCGCCGGCCAGGCAGAATCAGCATAACAAACCGCGCGTACCGGAATCAGTCGCCCTGACCCGCGAGCGGCAACGTGCGCGGCAAAATAACTAGCAAACGCTTTAAAAGCATTAAGGGCAATCAGGACACCTTGTACTGTTCGCGATACTGTTCGCGCAAGCGTTTGCGTAAAGTTGCATTGATGATGGTATCTCAGCGTAAAGCGATTCATCATGCACCTTATGCTGATGCAAAATTTATTGCTTGCCTAGACTATTGTAACAGCCAGTTTTTGGCTACAATTATCAAGTTTGAGCCATCATTTGAAAGATTTGCCTTCTTATGCAACGCGCACGCATATTCCTGGTTGTTATTGTCATGATGGTCGTTGGTGCCGCGCTGTATATCAGCGCACACGCGCCGCGCTTGGGTCTGGATTTACAAGGCGGTACGCGACTCACGCTCGAAGCCGTCCCATCGGCCGAAGTCCCTGACATTACCAAACCCGTGATGGATAGCCTGCAAACCGTGCTAGACCGGCGCGTAAACGGGCTGGGCGTTGGCGAGGCAATAGTACAGCGCGCCGGCCAAAACCGCATGCTGATTGAGATTCCGGGCGTTAAAAACCCCGAAGAAGCCAAAGCCATGCTTGGTAAAACCGGTGAGCTGGTATTTAAACAGCAATCCGATCAAACCGGCGAATGGCAAAACGCAGGCATTTCGGGCAAGGACTTGGCGAAAGCCGATATCGCGAGCAACGCCGGCGGCCAGTGGATGATTCAATTTGAACTGAACGGCACAGGCGCGCAAAAATTTGCAGATTTAACATCTAAACTTTCTGCAACGCAAGCGCCCTTGGGCATCTTTTTTGATGACAACTTAATTTCATCGCCCCGCGTGCGCGAAGCCATTTTACAGGGCTCGGGCGTGATTGAAGGCCAATTTACCTACGAAGAAGCCAAAAATCTGGTCGATATTCTCAACGCCGGTGCACTACCGGTTAAGGTCGAAATCGTCGAAGAAAACACCGTTGGCCCCCTGCTCGGCAAAGCTTCGATTGACCAAAGCCTGATTGCCGGCGGCTGCGGCTTACTGCTTGTGCTGATTTTTATGGTCGTTGCTTACGGGTTCCAGGGCCTGGTGGCCGATTTGGCCTTACTGGTGTATACGCTGCTCACGTTTACCGTATTCCAGCTGGTGGGCGTAACGTTTACGCTGGCGGGCATTGCCGGGTTTATCCTCAGTATCGGCATGGCGGTCGATGCCAACATTCTGATCTTTGAGCGCACCAAAGAAGAACTCCGCTCGGGCCGCAGCCTGCGCGCCGCCATTGACGTTGGCTTTGACCGCGCGTTTCCTTCGATTTTTGATAGCAACATGACGACGATGATTACCTGCGCTCTGCTCTGGGTGCTAGGAACCGGGGCCGTTAAGGGCTTTGCACTGACCCTTGCCATTGGTGTAGCCGTCAGCATGTTCTCGGCTATCGTCGTCACGAAAACGTTTCTGCAGGTCATTTACGGTCAAGGTGGTGGCGGCTCCGGCGCCGGACACCCCGAATCGCCGGTGGCACGCTTTGGCCTCAAGCCGGGCGACGTGAACGCCTGACCCCGAATATTTACCCAAGTAACTTTGACTCTGACTTAAAACTATTTTTCTCTGAAAGGCCGCATAACCCGCATGTCTGCCACACCCGCCGAGACCTCCAAAACTCAGGCCGTCGCATCGCCATCTGCAGCGGCAATGCCCGACTACAGCCACCTTAAAGGCGCTACCGACGGTTTTTTTCATGTTGTTAAGCAGCGTTGGCTAAATATTGGCCTAACCGCACTGCTGATTATTCCGGGTATTGTTGCCATGGTACTGCTGATGCTGCAAACCCCGCAGCACGCGCCGCTAAAACTGGGCATTGATTTTACCGGTGGCGCATTGGTAGAATACGCGCCGCAAAACACCCTGCCTCAAGAGGCCGTCTCTCAAATTCGGCAGATTTTTGAGCAGAACGGCGAAACCGGCGTAGTGGTTCAGATTAAAAATTCGCCCCAAATCACAGAAAGCACCGTCAAGCAGGTGCTCTCGATTCGCACCAAGCCGGTGAGCGACGCCAAACTAAGTCGCATCGAATCCAAGCTAACGCCGCTGACGGGCACGCTGACGCGCTTGCAAAAATCAAGCATTGGCCCCAGTTTGGCCAACGAACTGTTTTACAAAGGCCTATTGGCGCTGGCGCTGGCTTACGTGCTGATTATGGCGTACCTGACGCTGCGATTCCAGGCGGATTTTGCCATTTGTGCCATGGTTGCGTTGATTCATGACGCTTTGTTTGTTGTTGGCGCGTTTGCGGTATTGGGCCTGATTTTTGGCACCGAAATCGACAGCCTGTTTATTACGGGCATTCTAACCGTCGTGGGCTTTAGCGTCCACGATACGATTGTTGTGTTTGACCGCATTCGCGAAAACCTGAAGCGCACCGCCAGCCAGAAACTCCCGTTCTGGGTGGTTGTCAACATGAGCGTCAACCAGACGCTTGCCCGCAGTATTAATACCTCGCTTACGGCCTTGCTGCCGCTAACTGCGTTGCTGTTTTTTGGTGGCACCACCACCCGGGAGTTTGTGCTTTGCATGACGCTTGGCATTTTGGTCGGGACGTATTCCAGTATCGCCATCGCCTCGATGCTCGTCTGCTGGTGGCGCGAACGAGGTGAGCAGCCAGCATAAGCAGACGAGTCGTATTCCCCTTGGCTGGTGGCGTGAGCGCAGCGAAAAAGCCGCCTGAGCACTAAAAAGAGCTACAGAGAGCGGAAATGCCCCTTTGTTAGCCAAATTAAAGTTGAGTAAAATTCATTTTTTTACATGGGGTGCACTTGGCGTACATTTGCTAAGCTAGGGTATACGGGCCTTAAAGGCAAAAGCTGGGGGAGGACTATTGCAAGGTGCAAACGGCACAAACACCGTTACTGTCTATCTCAATCCCAACCTACAACCGTTACGAGCGGCTGCGCGAACTGTTGTGGGGGCTCTGCCTGCAAATTACAGCCTTAAGCGACGCGCAACGCGCACAGGTAAACATTTACATTAACGATAATGCCTCGGATGATGACACGCTAGCGGTTGTTGAGAAATTCAGGGCGCAATACCCGTTTATTACCTGGCACCGCAACGACAAAAACCTGGGCGCAGATGCCAACGTGGCGCTTAGCGTGGCCCGCCCCACAGGCACGTTTGTCTGGCTACTGTGCGACGATGATTTACCGGTAAAAGGCGCGGTAAAAACGATTTTGGCGCGGCTGGAAGCCCTGGAAAAAGCCACCTCGCCAGGCGAGCCCGGCGTTGGCCTTGTGCATTTAAACGGGCATCACCGCAACGTCGAGATGACCGCGATACTTCAACGCCAAATTGACACGCGCAATCCCGACGTGTTCACCCTGCCGGGTGAGGCGTTTTTGTGCCAGTTTCATAACGCGCTACTGCGCGGATCGACGCTGATTTTTAGAAAAGACTACGCCGACGGCGCGTTTGCAAAGGTCCATTTGTACGATTATTTATGCTCGCCCATGGTGTTGGCCCTGCAGTGCCTGAGCCAGGGCCCTGGCAGTTTTATTCAAACCCCATTAATCACCTACCGAGAAAACCACAAGCCCTGGTTTACGCTTTGGCCTATTATTGATGGCTATTACCTGCCGCTGCTGGTGGCCAAAGCTGTGCGCGCCGGGTTGTTTACGCGGCAGGCTGCACGCGTGTTTGCCCGGCAACGCAATATTATTTTAAGAAAATGGCTTTTTAAAATCAAAAAATTCTCGACCGAAATGCGCAACGGCGTGAGCAACGACCCCGCCGCCAAGGCGAACGTCGATTTATGGCAACTGATTTTACTGTATTGGCACCAGCCGTGGTTTTGGGATGAATGTATTTGGTTTGCACTGCTGCCGTTTCCTGCCATTGAATGGCTCCTCAAGCACAGCCCAATCAAAAATCATTTGCCAACGCCTTACGCAATTTGGCTCACGTTAAAAAATCGCCTTAAAAACCGTAAAAAAACCACGCCTGCACATTTAAAACTACAAGAGCACCTCCAAAGCCTCCAAGCGCAACTCGATACTTTGGAAGACGTGCCCGCAAAGGTGGCCTAAAGCTGCTTTAAGCGTTTTTTAACGCGCAGCAATTTTTAAAAGTGCCCGCAAGCTGATATAATCATGACATCTACAACATTACTGTAAAACGTCGCCAGAGCGTTGACGTTTTTGACACCCTTTGAAGTAAGCCTTTTAACGCGCGCTGCAAGCGCCATCTGGCAAATAAACAGCTTAATCCCCCTCGCAGTCCTATTCAAAAGTTACTGTTTTGCGGTTTTAAGCCGTCAACCGTAAACCGTTTTCGTGCTTTTGGTTTGTGTCCCGCATGCTTCGATTTTTACGCCAAAAATTTACGCCCCCTAGCCAGCAGGCGCTTCAGGTGTCCAAGAATTTTTCGGTGCCGCTTGCGGTGTACGCCGACACCGGCGAGCGCGATGCCATTTTGGCGTCGTCCGGCATGGGCAAATCTTACTTAACGGGCGTGTTGATGGAAGAAACGCTAGAAAACGGCGGCCTGATTTGCGTGATTGACCCGGAAGGCGAGCATTTTACGCTTTCTGAGCGCTACCCCATGCTGATTATTGGCGGCGAGCGCGGCCAATTACCGTTAAGCCCTGAAGCGTTTGACCTTTACTTTGAGGCCATGTTGCAAAACGGGTTCTCGGCGGTGTTTGATTTATCGGAATTGCTGGACGTTGAACAGCAGGCGGTATACGGGCAAATCGCTGACAGCTTGTTCCGAATGTCTCAGAAATACCGGCGCAAAATCCGGCTAATTGTAGAGGAAGCCCAGATTTACGCGCCCCAACGCACGACGGGCGGCGCCGCACCGGGCGGCAAAAACAAGGGTCCAGACCCGCTAGTGGCAAGCCAACGGATTGCAAAACGCGGCCGCAAACGCGCTATTGATAGCCTATGGGCGACGCAACGCCCCGCCAGCATTAGCAAGGATATTTTAAGCCAGTGCAACCGGTTCTGGTTTGGTGGTATTAGCGCCGAGCAAGATTACAAGGCCATCAAACCCTTTTTAACCGAGGCAGGCATCTCGTTTGCCGATATTCGCAGCCTGAAGCCCGGCGAATTCTTTTTTTACAGCAAGGGGCAAACCCATAAATTACGGGTGCGCAAACGCTTTTGTAAACACGCAGGTGCTACGCCCAACGGCCAGTTGGCGTTTCAGGCCACTAGCGATCGTTCACTGGATTCTGCGCTGCGACGCCTGGCCGAAGCCGTGGCTAAACGCGAGCGCGAACACGAGCAGGAAGAAGCCGAGGTCGCGCGGCTGAAAGCTTACATACGGCAACTGGAAAAAGAAAAAGAACAGCTTAAAAAAGAACTTGAACAAGAAAAACTGGCCACCAAGGTCATCGAACGGCTTGATGGCAGCAGCGTGGGCAACGGCAGCCGAAAATCCAGCCGTGCCAGTAGCGTTAACATGGCCGAAGCGTTAGCCGCCGTGAATGCCAAAACCCCCGCGCGCGATATGCCCAGCCATCCCGATGACGTCCGTTGGCCCGAGTTTACGACCGACTCTTGATTTTGGGCAATGCGGCAAAAAAGATGTTCGCACTCTGGCCCGCAACTAAAAAAGGCAGATTGCCGAAACAATCTGCCTATCTGTTAATTTTTTGCGCTTCCGATGTTAGATGTGGCCGATGAAGCTTAGGTCTGCGGGCATCCCGATTCAAACGGTTGAATGCGGCACAGTTGTTGCACGTTGCTAATCAGCAGGTCGTTCAGCAATTTGGGTCTCGCGCAATTTACCGATAATGGGTGCCCTTGCTGGTTACACCAGCTGGCCAACGAGCCAATTAAACGGATACTGTCACTATCCACCGTATCTGCACTGTTCAGGTCAATCGCAACCGAGCCCTTCTGGCCGTAAGGCGCAAGGGCGGATTCAATCTCGGATTCGATTTTGAGCAAATTCGAGAGTTTGAACTCCTGATCGAAGAACAAGGTGAGTTTTTGACCGAGTTTTCTGAATTTCATAGTAGATGACCCTCGACAACACAGACCATGGATAAAATAATTGCGTTAATAAAATGCTTGTTCAAAATTCAGCGCGATAACGTCGTACTAAAAATTAAAGGGCGTGTAATCCATTTACGCAAAAACGCGGAAAAATTTAGAGCGAACCGTTTAGCATTTTCTGATCGTTATTTTCAGATCGTTATTTCAAATCACTGATATAACTTGAATAAAATTTTTGTAAAACTTAAATTCTCCTTGGGAACCTATGATCATCATACGCATTTGCGTCGTATCTTTAAATGACCCTGAGGATATCTCATCCATCCGAATGAAAGTCGTTAATTGCTATTAAAGCCGTGTTTAGGGGCTTTTCGCGAATTCCTCTTTTAAAATTAAGATTTGCAAACTTTATATTTTGTTACTACTACAGCACTAAAATTATTGACCATGACCCAACTTCTTTCTGCTGCGCAAGCCCTTATATTGGTTGGCCTGGCCGAAACCAGCAAACAAGCCGAAGCGCTGATTCTTGCAGGCGAAGTGTTTATGGGCGAAGTACGAATTGAAAAAGCAGGCCAGAAACTTAAACCCGATGCGCTGCCGCGCCTGCGCCTAAAATCAACTCGTAACACCGGCCACGATTACGTGAGTCGCGGCGGATTAAAGCTTAAAGCGGCGCTCGATGCGTTTAAACTCAGCCCCAGCCAGCAACTCTGTCTCGACGTTGGCGCATCGACCGGGGGCTTTACCGATTGCCTGTTGCGCCACGGTGCTCAGCGCGTGATTGCGACAGACGTAGGCTACAACCAGCTTGATTGGCGATTGCGTCAACACCCGGCGGTTACGTGCCTGGAGCGCACCCATATTAAAACCCTAACGCCTGAAGCCTTAGCCGAACACACTGGCCAAACAGCCATCACGTTTTGTGTGATTGATGTCTCGTTTATCTCGTTGCTTTCGGTTTTGCCGCATGTGCTTACGCTCCTTGCCCCGCAGGCTATCATCATCGCCTTGCTTAAGCCGCAGTTTGAATTTATGCACGTGATCGAGGATCCTGAGGCGCGTAAAGCATTTAATGGCATTGTAAAAGAAACGGCGCATGCGCAATTGATTCTGGAAACCACGCTTACGCAGATTCAGGAGCGATTGGCCCCGTGGCATTGCCCGCAGTGGATCTGCTCGCCGCTAAAGGGCGCGCAAGGCAACACCGAATTTTTGCTGCACTTAACGTCGCGCCAAAATGCGCCCTGCTAAATACACGTGACATAGACTCTTGCGAAACGCGTTTATGCCCGCAAACACGCATGCTAAACATTAAGCCCCGCCCCGCTGTATCCAATCATTTTAAGTGCTATAATAATAACAGAGAGGATTTTCACCCTTGTCTGGTTCATCAACCCCGTTTCAAACCGAAGTCGAATCCACCTGTGCCGCCATTCTGTCGGCAAGTACCGAACCCAAAGCGCACCGGCTTAACGCGCTCGCGTTTCTGGTTCAGCAAATTGGCAGCGAACGCTTTTGCGCGTTTGAAGCCCTGCTGTGCGATATTTTAAATAATCACGCAGAAGACGCCGAACTGCGCTCTGCGACGGCACTTGCGCTGGGCCAATTTGGCAGCGCCGACGTGCTAAACCCGCTACTGAAGGCGACCTCGGACTCGGATAGACAAGTCCGGCAATACGCAGCAGAGGCACTGGGCCGCATGGGCAACGAGGCTGCAATCCCCACGTTGCTTGAACGGTTAACCGATACCGATAACGATGTTTTTTTAATGGCTGCAAACGCGTTGGGGCAAATGGGCACCGCCGCCGTATCGCCGTTAAGCCAGTTGCTCTCGCAGCCGCAAACCCGCCACGATGTGCGCTGCGCCGCCGCCTGGCAACTGGGCCAAATTCAGGAATCCAGTGCCGTTGAGCCCCTGATGAACGTAGTTGAAACCGAACTTGCCTCGGAGGCCACCAACGAAGAACTTACCGCGCTGTGCGTGTGGGCATTGGGCGAAATCGGCTGCGAGTTGAACGGCGTAAGGCAAATTTTGCTTCGGGCAAGTCAACACCCCCAGCCCAGCATTGCAGACCGGGCCAAGCTGGCCAGCAAAAAAATCGCGCGCCATATTAATTAAGGCGATTATCCCGTAACTGACAGTATTAAAAATTTTCGTCAGGCAGAGCAAACCTTTTAGCTCCATACTGTCAATCGTGGCATAATCGATTTAATTAATAGCGTGCCCCCTTTAAGTTCGATCGTTTCATCCTTGGTTTGTCAGTTAGCCTCAAGGATTGAACAGCCCACGCTTTAGGCAGATTAAACACCCAAATTGACCCACTACCCATCCCTGGATGGCGGCATGGTGGGCTCTTATTTTTTTTGCTGCTTAAGTCTCAAGTAATTGTTGCGCAATAACCTGCGCCGCCCCTGGGCAAGCCAGTGCCTTGGCCGCTTGCGTCATTTGCGCGCGCGCTTGCGGGTTTTGCAGCAGCGGCTCTACGGCGGCCATTAACGTTTGTCCGGTGCAGCTAGCATCATCCAATACAAACGCTGCGCCCGCATTTGCAACGCTTTGCGCGTTATGCCACTGATGATTCGCAGCGGCATACGGATACGGCACCAGCACCGCGGGCAGGCCGGCGGCAAATAACTCCGATAACGTCAGCGAACCCGCGCGGCATACGGTTAAATCCGCCGCCGCAAGCACTGCCGGAATATCTTGCAGATACGGCGTGAGCCAATAGCCTTGGGTGGTTATCTCAGACAAGTCGGCTGATGTGGGCGCAGCTTGCGAGGGCCGCAGGGCGTTGTAAAGGCGACTTGCCGCCGTCTCGAATTTATTCTGGCCGGTTTGATGAATCACGTTAACGCCCATTGCAAGCAAGGCGGGCGCGGCCTCTATCGCGGCCTGATTCAGCTTTTCGGCCCCCTGGCTACCACCCATGATAAGCAAAATCGGTTTATTACCAGCCTTCCCGGAAGCATCCTGAATCCAGGGTAACCCCAGTCGTGCCAGTGCCGCAGCTTGCGTCAACGCGCCGATATCGTCTCGGATTGGATTACCGGTAACTCGAATGCGCTCGGCGGGCGTTGCGAGCGCTGGAATAGCCGCCTCGAAGGCGACGGTGACCCGCCGCGCCCAGCGGCTCATAAGCCGGTTTACTAAACCAGGGCGCGCGTCTGGCTCGTGAATAAAATACGGGCAGCCTTTTAATTTTGCCGCCATTAACACGGGGGCTGTAATATAGCCGCCGGTTGCAAACACGCAGTGCGCACCGGTTTTCGATAATATCTGGTACGCGCTAAAAACAGCCTGGGGCAATGCGTAGAGCCATTTTGCCCACGCCAGCACTTGCCGGGAGCGGGGCATCCCGCTAAACGCAAGCGAATAAAACGGCAGCCCCTGTGCCGTCGCCAGTCGAGACTCGAGGCTTGGCGTTGGGACACCCTGTTGAAGGCGTGGCGCATTGCCCACATAATGCAACGTTAAATCAATCTGGCGCTGCTTGGCAGTCTGCTTTAACGCCTCGGCGACGGCCAGCGCAGGATAAATATGGCCGCCGGTGCCGCCCCCCGTTAGTAATACGGTAAAAGGTCGCGCACGGTTTACTAGAAGATCTGATGTTTGATTATCAGGTGCTGGTTGGGTGGGCTGCATACGTTAAGCTACGGTTTAACATTGATTTTTAGATTATAGCGTCGTTTCGCGAGTCGTACGTTTGCTGTAGCAACTCAACTCTAGCCTAGACTGTATCAAACGAACAGGCATTAGAACTACAGATTACAAACTTGTTTGGCGTTTTAAATGCCCTGGAACCTAGCCTGTTTGATTTGAAACGAAACCCATTACAGACCTTGTAACCCGTCACAGCGCAAATCGGATTTACGTCCAAAAACAACTTTTAAAGACTATCTGAGAAGTGTTTTACAGAGTGCAGAGGCAAAGCACGCGGCGCGCAGCAAGGGCGTTTATACCTAATAAATAACCAAAGCGAACACTGAGTAACATGGCATGTGCCTAAGTAAACTATCTGAAAAGTACTTTAAAGTACTTTTCAGATAGTTTCTTGTTAGAAGCATTGCGTGTACCGTTGCGTCATCAGGGTCAGGCGCGTCAGCGCAGAGCCCACCACTACAGCATCGGCCCCAAGTGCCAAAGCCTGCCGGTATTGCCACGGTGCCCAAACGCGCCCTTCCAGCACCACACTGGTTTGGGCTGCACGTTGCGCTTTTAACGCCAGCATCTGGCTGAGCAGTTTAAAATCTGGCGTCTGCGTCACACAAGCAGGCGATGTACTGGTTTGCCGCGTATACCCGCTTAATGTTGTCGAAACCACGTCAAACCCCATCGCAAACGCGTGATCGGCATCGTTGACGTCTGCGCAATCGGCCCATAAGCCAATCGCCTGACCCGATGCCAAAATCTCCTCTCGAATCGCATTGACCAACTCTTGCAGGGGCTGCGGCCGTGGTCGCTGGGTGGCATCCAGCGCAATATAGGAAACACCAGCCGCAATCAGTTGCTGAGCCTCGTGTAAGGTCGGCGTTATGTAAATGGCATCCAGCGCTGCCAGAAGGGCAGGCAGCGCGGTTTTGATTAACCCAATCACGGGCACGCCGAGCGTTGGATAGAGCGCCTTGAACGTTTTGATCGATTCGGTACCTTCGAGCCGAACCGCGACCGCGCCGCCCTGCACCGCGCTTGCTGCCATGGCGGCTAAAACCTGGGGGTGTGCCAGCGGTTCGCCCGCCGAAGCCTGACTCGAGACAATTAAGCCCTTGGCAAGAGGCTTAAGCAAAGCAGCTGGATTCTCTGTTAATGGCATTTGGGCACGAGTCTCCTATACGCTTTAAAAAGCGCATCCACCAGTCTAGTGTTCAGTTTAACGTTACGTAGCGCTTAATTACTTTGAGTCACTTTGCATAGCCTGGGCTTAACGCAGTGATTCGTCAATGCGCTAATTTTTTTTCCGGGATGAGTTTGGCAAGTTCAATACTTTATAGCGTATTCACTATCTTTCAGCGAGGGCCGCAGCCTCCCTCGCGCTCCCTCAATACGCCAAACTGACCCACACTCTTTTTTTGAGAGTGTTAGTTTTTGAGTGATTTGTTGTTTAGT
>JAYKHY010000058.1:0-40111 GCA_035285025.1 Vampirovibrionales bacterium
AACTCAAGTGGCTGGGTACTGGCAAGTTTCCTGAGTTTGTTGGGAAGACCACAGCCTTGCTATTGGTACTCGGGAGTGCTTTAACGCCGAACATGCCTGCTTCCAGTCGAGTTCAGGCGTTAGCAACGGCAGCGGTCACCAGCGCCATTGGCGGAAGGTATCGAGCCGCAGCAAAAAGATTAATGGAGACGGAATGGGGTGCTCAACAGGACCTCAATATTGGACAACAGCAAATGAAAGTACTCGCAGAAGAAATAAAATCCCGAGAAAATTGGGAAAACTCACTCATCAAAGCCCCTACTTTGCTTGCCCAGCAAAACAAAACCAACCGGCAGTAGCCACATGAGCAGCACGTTCAGCACGTGCGCCTGCCCCAGCGCAGTAACGCCCAGCACCTGCCCCACCGAGATTGCCAGCACGCAGCGCGCAAGTTGTGTTGCCCCTGAGCCGACGCCTAAAGGCGGCGATGCTTGGGGGCTGTTCGGCTGATAGAGCCACAATGCCAGCGGCCACAGCATGTTAACGTACCACGGGTAAAACTTGGCGCTAAACACCATTACCAAAGCGCCCTGCGCGGCCAGCGCCAGCCAAACAAAGGTTTGCCGCGTAGGGGCTTCGGGGGGCGGAACAGCCCCCGAAACAGGTTTAACATTAGGCGTTTGCCAAGTCCGTTTTACTAAAAGCCCGTACACCCCCAAAAAACCGACCGAGAAAACCGCTTTAAGCCCCTTGAGCCATAGCGCGCGTTCGGGTTCTGTGGTGCCCAGTAGCTTAAGCAAGGCCTTTAACGGGTCCCATACCAGCGCCATTAACGAGTTATGCACCACCGTAGCGTTGCCCGCCATGGCTGCTACCGGCCAATGCAGCCATTGTTGCTGGCTAAACAAATACGGCCAAGCAATCAATAAAAATACCGTACCCGAAAGGCCCAGCCCCACCAGCGCCGCCTGTTTATCGCCGCGTCGCCATTGCCAAATCAGCGCTAATGGCATTACGACCCACGCGGCTAATTTTATGAGTCCGGCCAGCATCAAGGTTGGCAGGGCCAGGGCCTTAAAACGTTCAAACATCACGCACGCAACGCCCAGTAGCATCAAGACGCACATTAGGGCGTCGTTATGGCCGTTAGCCAGGGTGTGCAGTAAAAACAACGGGTGCATCAGCACCAGTGCCTGCGCTTTTAAGCCTTTTTGTGCGCTCCAGCCCAGCGCGCGTTGCCCAACGCTACGGATTATTCCCGCAATGGCTAGTACGCAGCCCAGGCCCACCAGCTTAAACGCCCCCAGGGTAAGCGCAAACTGGCCCTGCCCCAATTGCGTGACCCAACGCGCCACGTGCATAAACGCAAAGCCATACGGGGCCGGGTTGTTTACCCAGTGATTGGTCAACATGGGGTCTTGCTGCCAGCCAGGCAGGGCGTCAATTACGGTCAGGTACGGATTGGTATGATAATGGCTTTGCTGCCAGCCGCGGTTAATATAGCCCGTCACATCAGTCGAATGAAACGCGGCAAGCAGCCATCCGAGCCCGAATAGCACCGCGGCCCAACCCCAAACGGCTTTTGGGTTCAGTTCGTCTTTAGGCGTGCTCAGGCTTGTTTTTATGCCTTCGGCGGCGGGTAACGCTGGCTCTGCGGCCAGCCCAAACTTCAGGTAAAGGCTCAGGTAGCCCCAGAGCATCAAGAGCACCGCGGCGCTATTTGCCAGTTCACGCCAGAGCAAAGGGCGGTGTACCGGCGCCCAGAACACGCCGTGGCAGAGCAGTAAAATTACAAGGCCCAGGGCAATACACAGGGCGCTCTGGTGGATGCTGCCCAGCGCAAGGCGGCGGGTCAACGCGGCTAGTCGATTCAACATGGCCCGAAAATACCACAATCCCTTCGCGCCGCAAGCTCAGCGCGTTGAATCGTTAGTGTTTTGTACAAAAGGCAAAAAATCGCGTCTAAAAGGGCTTATTAACGTCTAAAAGGGCTTATTACTGTCGATGCAAAAAAAAGAAGCGGCTTTTAAGCTTGGGCCGTTGCACTGCTATTTATAAAAAGAGCCTCCAGGAGTCTGCGAATATCGTTGCTTATAAGCGCATAAAAAAAACGGCCCGCTCGTCTCAAACGCCCGAGCCGTTAGGGAGGTAAGCGTGTGGGCGTTTAAGCTTGTGCCGTTGCAGATCTTTCCAGAAAAAAGCGCCTGTGTTGATACGCTGGTAAGTGCATAAAAAAAACGGCCCGCTTGCGCAAGGCCGTTGCATCACCTGAGAGAATAGCTGTTAGCTGTAAGTTGGTTTTGTTGTGAAAAGTAAGGCTTGGTTGGCTTCATGGAAATTTTTAAAGCTGACATTTTCTTCATTATTGATTTTTTACGGCTCTCCGCTGTCGCCATAAGGCTTATAGAGTGTTGTGATTAAACGAGTGTTCCATTCAGATAAATATTCTATTGAGTTGAGGACATGGACTTTCAATCTAATAAATTTTTCTGTGCTCATGCCATTAACATCAAGTGGCTCGCTTCTCTCATTTAAAATGCTAAGCAGCTTGTTTAAAGCTTCAATATTTTTGTCGTTTTGCTCCTTAGCATTTCTTTGATTAGCTAGATATTCTTCTCGAGAGATTTGAGACATTATTGCGCTTCTCCATCTAATACTAAACTTACGAGGCCATAAACAGGTTGTTGAGGCAGTCAAAGATGTCCTCGCTGTCCAGTTCTTGCGTATCGGCGTTCAGGCGCTCTGCCGCTTGCAGCGCTTTAGCTGCCAGCGTGGGCTGACCCAGCGCACCGTACGCGCGGCCCAGGTTGTAGTGCGCCACGGCGTACTCGTCGTTAATGGCAATCGCTTTTTTAAAGTAGCCCAGGGCTTTGTGCGCCTGACCAAACTGATCCAGGTAAATTGCGCCCAGGTTATTCAGCGGAATCTCGTACTGGTCATCCAGCGCAATGGCGCGCTCGTAGTAGCTCATGCTGGTCGGCACGTCGCCATCCAGCCAGGCCAGGTAGCCCAGGTTGGCGTGCGTGGGGGCATCAGTCGGGTTAAAGCGCAAGGCTTGTTCGTACACGGCTTTGGCGCCCGCGGTATCTTGTTTATCAAAGTGCAGCAGGCCCAGCTTCATGTAATGTTTCGCGTTGGCGGGCTCGGCTTGTACCGCGTGCTGAATGGCCAGAATGGCCCCGTCGATGTTCTGGTACCGTTCGTAAATCCGGGCCAATTCGTAGGCGGCGGTCACCCGCGTTTCCGAAGACACCGAGCTGTAAGGGTTGCCGGCATCGGCGCTATTAAGCAACGCAATCTGCAAGTGGTTTGCGGCAGATTCCAGGTCGCCTAAACGATAGCAGGCTTGGCCCGCCCGGGTTTGCCAAACAGGATGGCCCGGCTGGCGCTCCAGTAACAACGAGTATAGCTCCAGGGCGGCCTCGGGGGCTTCGCAGGTGTCCATCAGGTCGGCCAGGCAATAAAGTGCCTCGTCGTACAGCGGGTCCCGTGCCAGCGCCTTCTGGTACCAAATCACGGCCTCGGTGCGTTTGTTGCCCGATTCGTACAGTTGGCCAATCAGCACCATCAGCGGCGCAAATCCCGGAAACATCATATATAACGCGTAAGCTTCGCTCAGTGCCTGCTCGGGCTGTTCTTTTTGCTGGAATCTGCGAATTTTGACCAACCCCGAAATCAGGCTGTTCCATTGGCCCCAGCTTAATTTGACGCCGGGGGTTGCGGCATTGGTGTTGGGTTGCAGTTGTTCCGCAACAAATTTAGCGGCCGCTTTCGCCATCATTACGCCAGATTTTGCCGTCTGGCTGTAGGCTTTAAAGCCGTTGCCCAAACGCAGCGCATTCAAGCGGTAGCTTTTAGCCAGGTAAAACGCATCGCTAGAGCCCGCCAGAAGTTTATTAGCCTCGGACGCATGCGTCGCTTGCGAAGCGCGTGCGTTTTCAAAGTGTTTCAGGGCGGCTTGCGGCTGACCCAGTTTAAAGCTAATCAGGCCCTGTAAAGTGGCCACGCCGCTGTTATTTTTTTGTATCGCGTCGGCCCGCTCAACCAGTTCCGTCGCCCGGCTGATTTTACCCTGGTGCAATAACACCATGGCGCGTTTAACCAGCACGTTAACTTCTTCTTCTTTGGTTTGGGCGTGCTCTGCGGCATTGCAGTAGGCGTTTAAGGCTTCGCCCAGCATATTGCAAGGTTGGGTAAGCTCAAAATGATGTTTAAGAAAGAAGTCCCCGGCTTTAATGTGGTGGGCATACGCTTGCTCGCCACTGATGGCGGGTTGCGTCGCAGGCGTTGCGCCCTCGGTGGCTTCGCTGTTCATCATCCGCTTCAGCATCGCCAGGGCCGGAATATTATCGGACCACTCGGTTTGCAGCGCGGTATCGTCCTCGGCGCTGTATGCGTCGTTAGTTGTGTCTGCGGTGTCTTCAAAGTCCATGGCCGGCAATTCAAACAGCGCGTCGCTGATAAATTTGTTGACGTTATCGGCATCATCGAAGGCAAACCCGCCGTCGGCTGCAAATCCTTTAGAACCCATTTCCCGGTCTCCTTAAAAAACAACAAAACTGGCAACGCTAACTCGTTAGGGCTAATAACCCTGTTCTTCGGCAGCACAAACCGCCTGCCGGCTTACAGATGATGCAACTGGAGGGGCGATTCCAGTAGATAAACTGTTTTGGCGTACTCTTTTCCGTGATTCTCAGGCAATACGGTTTGGCTAAGGTCCCAAATCGTCTAGCAATCGTGTGTGTTGCGTGTTGTCTTCCCTTAAGCTTGCTTCTGTGCAGATGAAAGCGATTTTGTCAGTTTCCCGCTTAATCTTGCATCGGCGCTCACTCGGCCTGACTCGAGCGTTTTGTTCATTGTTTTGCGATTTTGTTACACGCTATTTTTACACCGTATAAATTAGGGGTGCTCTTTATCCCGACGCTATTGGGTAGGTTGTGTGTGTTGTTGCTGTTGATTGAAGTATGTTTACTTTTTGGGGGTTGGCTATGCTGGTTTATCGGGAGTGTTACATTTGGCAATATTGTTTGTTTTTCTTGCCTTCTTTTTTTTAATTCGATTTTTTCTCGCCTTCAGAGTGGTGCTTCCGTGATTGCTTTCTGGTTTCTACTTGCGCGTTAGATCCTGTTCCTTAATTTCAGACACACCGCTTTATCTCACACACGTTTCGCTTCGCGCTTGTTGCTGCTTATCCCGTTATTCTTTGGTTTTGCTTCCTGGGTTTTGCTTCCTGGGTTTTGCTTCCTGTTCTTTGTGCGCTTTAGGTGCTTATCCCGTTCCTGTTTGCCGGCGTATCGGGCCTTGCCGTCCGGCTGACAAACTCAGTTATATCAACTCAAGGCGTCTAACCCTATTAACCCTGGGGTGTACGCCAAGATTAACCCATCAATGACTTGACACCCGTTTAAGGCGCAGCGCGCGTTTTGGGGCGTGTTGTACACGAAGCGTAACCCGTCAAATATCACAGAAACTTTATTAAACTTTTTGTAATATGTTTCCGATTGGATTGGGTTTTTATGGGTGAAGGCTCGTAAGGTGTTAACCGTGTTTGATTCCGTCAAGTTACGCTGCAAGTAAAGCTAGCTATTGCTCTTGATCTATTGCTATTGAAGATTCCTAGCGGGTTCAGTCGCACCACCCTTTTTTGCTATCTGAATCGGACAGTATTAAAGCCAGATAGATTTAATGCCAGCTCGTTTTACAGTGGATGAACAATGCTTTTCGTGACGGTTTGATGTTGGTTGGCGAGTTTAATTGCTCAAAGGCGAGGGCCGTTCCCTCCCTCGCTACGCAATGCATTTAATTGCCTATTCATCGCTTCGCCTGCCATATTGACCTACGAAAAAAAGTAAATCATGCAGCTAAGGGCATAAAACCCTTACCCTGAAAGGATTTTCAAGGTTAAAGCCTCCTGGCTCAAAGCTGATTTACTATATCTGCTTGGTTCTATCTGTCTGTTGCGCCGCGCATTAGTTACGCGCTGTTGCGGCGTAATCGCAATAAAAATGTGCAATTTGCCGATTTAAACCTTATAGTAATAGTGTGTCCCAACTGTTTTGTGAGCAACCAGAAAAGCGGGTTTGAACGATGTCTAGGCGAGCTTTTATTATTGTGATTGATGCGCTGGGCGTGGGTGCCATGCCCGATGCGGCCAGCTATGGCGATGCCCCCGGTGCCAACACGCTGGGCAGCATTGATGCGCACGCCGATCGACTACACTTACCCGTGATGGCAAGTCTGGGGCTTGGGCATCTGTTCCCGATGCGGCACGTGCCTGCGGTGCCTGCGCCAACCGGCGCCTGGGGCAAAATGGCCGAACGTTCTAAAGGTAAAGACACCACCACCGGCCACTGGGAAATGATGGGCATGATCCTTGATGAGCCGTTTCCCACGTATCCCGAGGGGTTTCCGCCCGAGGTGATTGAGGCGTTTATTGCGCAAACCGGCTGCGGCGGCGTGTTGGGGAATAAACCCGCCTCGGGCACTCAAATTCTCGATGAACTGGGCGAGCAGCATCTTGAGACGGGTTGGCCGATTGTTTATACCAGTGCCGATAGCGTGTTCCAGATTGCCTGCCATGTCGATAAAATTCCGCTCGAAACGCTTTACAACTGGTGCCATATTGCCAGGCAAATTTTGCGCGGCACGCACGAAGTGAGCCGGGTGATTGCCCGGCCCTTTACCGGCGCGCGCGCGGGGCAGTTCAAACGCTTGGGCGATAAACGCCATGATTACGCTGTGCTACCGCCCGCCGATAACGTGCTGACGCGGCTTCAGCAGGCGGGCGTGGCCACCATTGGCGTGGGTAAAATCAGCGATATTTTTTGCGCCCAGGGCATTACGCACAGTTTGCCCACGCAAAGCAACGCGCACGGGCTTGCGGTTACCGAACAACTCATTACGGGCCCCCTAGGTTCTAACATGAGCGTTCGTGACGAAGGGGCGCTTAAGCTTGAGGCGCTGCGGCATCAGCCGCAACTGGTGTTTGTCAATCTGGTCGAAACCGACATGAATTACGGCCACCGCCGCGATGTTGATGGTTACGCCCGCGCGCTCGAAGCCATCGATACCGCGCTTGCGCACTGGCTGCCCCTGATGCAACCCGATGATTTGCTCATGATTAGTGCCGATCACGGCTGCGACCCTACAGCGCCGGGCAGCGACCACACGCGTGAATACGTCCCGTTGCTCTGCGCGGGCGGTAATTTATCTGGCCAGGATTTGGGCACGCGCGCCACGTTTGCCGATATTGGCCAAACCGCACTTAAATGGCTTGTGCCGCAATTACCCGAGTTGGGCAAGGGCTTGCCGGGTGTTGCCATTATTTAAACGCGTGGTTATTTCAGGCTTTTGCCGTAGTCTAAGTTGACTTGTTACGCCAGATTGTAAACATTTTGTAACGTCTTTTCAGGGGTAACCCCGTGTCAAAACGCTTTGTTTGTGGTGTGATAAGTCAGACTTAAAATGGTTTTTAGTCATTTTAATTCCATTTTGATTTCGTGAAATTTATAAGCCTTTAAAAAAGTCTTTAAACGCAAGTTGCCCTTTGCTTCTTGCGGGCGCGCTAAAAACAAAAAATACAGGTGCGTTAAACCCAAGCTCAAGTTCGTTGCTAAAGCCGCCATTTTCGCTCAAGCATCGGTGCCTTGTTCGCCTTCTCTCTCTTCCTGACATTCCTCCCATCCAATTATTTAAAAAGCCGTTATTTAAACCCAGTTGTCCAGTTTATCGTTTAAGTTTGATTCAAGTTTATAAAGGCTCGTCGTGCCATGGCTGCCACTGCAGAAAAAAAACCGAACCCCGACCGGTTACACAAACGCCAGTATGTTAACAAACAGGCCAAAACCGATGTTTTAAAAACAGCGGTCGCCAATGCCAGCATTGCGCTGGTGTTTGATTATCGTGGTTTAAGCGTGGCCGAGCTGTTCGCGCTTCGCAAAGCGCTGCGCGCCGTGGGTGCCTCGCTCAACGTTTCTAAAAACACGCTGATTATTCGCGCCATCGAAGGCACCGACGCCTCGGTGTTAACTTCGATTCTGGCCGGGCCGACCGCGCTGTTGACCGCAACCGGCGATCAGGTTGCGCCGGTTAAAGCCATTAAAGAATTTTTAAAAGCGAATAAAAAGAAGAACGCGCTGCGTGGCGCGTTGCTCGATGGCCAGTTACTGAGCGCGCAAGAAGTTGACGCGCTGGCCGATATGCCGTCTCGCGAAGTGTTGCTGGGCAAGTTGGTGGGCGCGATTGCCTATCCGCAGCAGCAGTTGGTGGGTACGTTGCTCGCGCCACAACGGCAGCTGGCCAATGTGCTCGATCAATTCGCCAAGACCAAGGAAGGTGCCGCATAGGCAAGCTGTTTAATTGGTTCTTATGCTCCAGTCAAAAAGTAAAATTTACACGGCTTCTAATTTAAAAAACGGCCGATTAAACTGGCCGAGCTATATCGCCTACCCCCCCTCTCAATACAATGCATTAGTCGTTCATCGCGACCCTTTTAATCAAAAACAGTTTGAGGTTTTAGATAATTTACTTTCTGGTTTAGTTTATACAAGGTCAGATACTAAAGCTGAAATCTATGAACTCTCGTCTAATGCTCTACGTAAAGTATTTCAAAAGTTAAGCTCGAATGCGATTGAACACAAAATTAGTCAAGGCGTTTTTTCGCCTAAGGATACTGTTATCACACTCGATCTCAGCGCTTAAAAGCTTTAAAGTCTTACGCACTCACCTGAATTAACCTCTTATTTGACTCCAGAAGGATCCGCTGCAATGACGCTACAACTCGATGACAAAACCACGAAGGTGTTTGAAGAAATTAAAACCCTCACGTTTTTACAAACCGCCAATTTAGTTAAAGCCTTCGAAGAAGAATTCGGCATTACCGCCGCTGCCCCTGTGGCCGCTGCCGCCGCTGCTGCGCCCGCCGGTGGTGCTGCTGCCCCCGCCGAAGAAGAATCCAGCGAAGTCACCTTGATTCTCAAGGATGTCGGCGCGAACAAAATCAACGTCCTTAAGGTCGTTCGCGAAATCACGGGTCTTGGCCTGAAAGAAGCCAAAGACATCGTTGATGCAACGCCCAAAAACATCATGGAAGGCGTCGACCGCAAGAAAGCGCAAGAAGCCGAAGAAAAACTTAAAGCTGCCGGTGCCACCTGCGCCATTCAGTAACCTGTTGTACCCTGCCGGGGTATCCGGTTGTCTACGCCAATGCTCCTCTCTAAGGGCGTCTGCGTGTTCAACGCGTTCTACTTTATCTCCGGCAGGGAACTTGGTTAATTTTATGCGCATTTCGTGCCGAGTGCTGGCCTTGTAAATCGCTCGTCTATTTACAGCTCGCCTTTGCTCCCTGCTTTAAGGCTTTCTTTGAGGTTTACTGAGTGTTTGATGCGTGTTCTGCGCTTGCGCTTGTTGTTGATTTTTCAAGTCTCTCAAACTGTGTTACTCACCGCTGCAAATAAGGGTTTCCGTTGCAGCGGACTTTGTCGTTTCTTAAAGTTGCCTTTTTTGCCTAGCCAAGTGTTTGCGTTAGCGCAATCAGTGTTTCGTATGTGATTGCTGTTTGGGTTTTATTTACCTTTACCTTATACCTTTACCCCGATTCAAATGCTGGTTTGGCGCTTACGTCCTTAATGTTTGATCATCACTGCCTCATTTAGCTTTATTCATTCTGGTTTTTATAGTCTGAATTCGATTTTTTAACGTTTTTTAAATTTTCTGGCCTTTTTAGGAGTTTAATTGCACATGACTGCTGCCGAAACCCCCTCGTTTGTCGCCCCGCCGCTAGCCCTGCTTGAGCCTCGCGTGACCCTCGGCGGCTTAAGCTCGTTGCCCCTGGAGCAACTGCCCGATTTGGCCGCCATTCAGAAAAACTCGTTCAACTGGTTTATTAAAGAAGGCCTCAAAGAAGAGCTACTCTCGTTCTCGCCCATCCGCGATTACACCGGACGCCTAGAACTGTACTTTTTGCCCGAATACAGCTTCGATAACCCTAAATACACCGTCGAAGAAGCGCGTCTGCACGAATCGACGTATTCTAAACAGCTCAGAATCAAAATGCGTCTCGTGAATCGCGACACCGGCGAAATCAAGGAGCAAGAGGCCTATATCGGCGAAATCCCGATGATGACCGACCGCGGGACGTTCATTATTAACGGCGCCGAGCGCGTCGTCGTGAGTCAATTGGTGCGCTCGCCCGGCATTTACTACAAAAAAGAAATGGCCCTGAACGGCAAACGGACCTTCAACGCCACGCTGATTCCTAACCGGGGTGCCTGGCTCAAATTCGAAGGCGATGCCAACGATGTTGTGTACGTTAAAATCGACAAAAACCGAAAAATCCTGGCCACTACGCTGCTCAAAGCGCTCGGCATGTCGATTTCCGAGATGGAAAACCGCTTCCGCCACATCGAATTTTTAAAGAAAACGCTCGACAAAGACCCGACGGATACCCCCGAAGAAGCGCTCGTCGAAGTCTACAAAAAGCTGCGCCCCGGTGATCCGCCGAGCGTGAGCGGCGGCCGTCAATTGCTCGAAAGTCGCTTTTTTGATGACAAACGCTACGATTTAGGCCGCGTGGGTCGCTACAAAATGAACAAAAAGCTGGGCCTTGCTGTGCCAGATGCGGTGCGTACGCTGACCAGCGAAGACATTGTGACCTCGCTCGATTATTTAATTAACCTCAACTACGACGAAGGCATTATCGATGATATCGATCACCTCGGTAACCGCCGGATTCGTGCCGTGGGCGAGCTATTGCAAAATCAGTTCCGCGTTGGTTTAACCCGCCTTGAACGTATCGTGAAAGAGCGCATGACACTGCAAGATGTCGATACGCTGACGCCGAGCAACTTGCTGAATCCTAAACCGCTGCTGGCCGCGATTCGCGAATTTTTTGGTTCATCTCAACTCTCGCAGTTTATGGATCAAACCAACCCGCTGGCCGAACTGACGCACAAGCGCCGCTTATCTGCCTTGGGGCCGGGTGGTTTAACGCGCGAGCGGGCCGGGTTTGCGGTTCGCGATATTCACCCCAGTCACTTTGGCCGGATTTGCCCGGTCGAAACGCCTGAAGGTCCGAACGCAGGTCTGATTGGCTCGATGAGTACGTATGCCCGGATTAACGACTACGGCTTCCTCGAAACGCCTTACTTCCGGGTTGATAACGGTCGTGTGACCGAAGAAATCCACTTTTTGACCGCGGACGAAGAAAACCGCTTCCGGATGGCTCCTGGCGATGTGCGTCGGGATAAAACCGGCAAAATTCTGGACGATCAGATTCCGGTGCGCTACCGCAGCGAATTTACCGTTGCCGAAGCCGACGAGGTCGATTACGTGGGCGTGTCGCCCGTGCAAATCGTCTCGATTGCAACCGCGCTGATTCCGTTCCTTGAACATGACGATGCGAACCGCGCCTTAATGGGCTCCAACATGCAACGTCAAGCCGTGCCGCTGGTTAAATCCGAGCGCCCGGTTGTGGGTACGGGTCTGGAGCGTCGTACCGCGCTGGATTCCGGCATGGTGGGCGTCTCTCGCGTCGAAGGCACGATTACGCGGGTGACCGGCGAATCGATTGACGTGCAGGCGGCCGGCGATAACAAAGTGCATCGCCATACTCTAATTAAGTACTTGCGCAGTAACCAGGATACCTGCCTGAACCAGCGTCCTACGGTCAAGCTGGGTCAAAAAGTCAAAGCCGGCGATGTGATTGCCGACGGCGCTGCCACGCAGGCGGGCGAACTGGCCTTGGGCCGCAACGTTCTGGTCGCGTTTATGCCTTGGGAAGGCTACAACTTTGAAGACGCGATTCTAATCAGCGAGCGTCTGGTGCAGGAAGATGTCTTTACGAGTATCCACATCGAAAAATACGAAATCGATGCGCGTACGACCAAGCTTGGCCCCGAAGAAATCACGCGCGAAATTCCCAACGTGAGCGAGGATGCCCTCAAGCAGCTCGATGATCGCGGGATTATTCGCATCGGTGCCCGGGTGTACCCAGATGATATTCTGGTTGGCAAAATTACGCCCAAAGGCGAATCCGAGCATCCGCCCGAAGAAAAACTGTTGCGCGCGATTTTTGCCGAAAAGGCGCGTGATGTTCGCGATAACTCGCTGCGGATTCCGCACGGCGAAGGCGGTCGCGTTGTTGATGTCAAAGTCTTTGATCGCGAAAACGGCGATGAACTCCCGCCTGGGGCCAATACGGTTGTGCGCGTGTACGTTGCGCAAAAGCGCAAAGTCAGCGTGGGCGACAAAATGGCGGGCCGCCACGGCAACAAGGGGATCATCTCGCGCATTATGCCGGTTGCAGACATGCCGTTTTTGCCCGATGGCACGCCGGTCGATGTCGTCTTGAACCCGCTGGGCGTACCCAGCCGGATGAACGTGGGCCAAACCTACGAAACCTTACTGGGGCTGGCCTCGTTCCTGACGGGTCACCTGTACGAAGTGCCCTCGTTTGACGAAATGTTTGGCGAAGAAGCGTCTCGCAACGCCGTGACGCGTGAGCTTGAGCGCGCCATTGAAGACGCGGGCATTGACTGGATTAAAAACGACGGTAAAGCCTTGCTTTACGATGGTCGTACCGGCGAAGCCTTCCACAACCGCGTCGCGGTGGGCAAAATGTTCCTGATGAAGCTGGTGCACTTGGTCGATGATAAAATCCACGCGCGCTCCACAGGCCCGTACTCGCTGGTAACCCAGCAGCCGTTGGGCGGTAAGGCTCAATTTGGTGGCCAGCGCTTTGGAGAAATGGAAGTGTGGGCGCTGGAAGCGTATGGCGCGGCCTACACGCTGCAGGAAATGCTGACCATTAAATCCGATGACGTGGTGGGCCGTAGCCGGGCTTACGAGGCGATCGTTAAAGGCGACAACCTCAATCGTCCGGGGATTCCAGAATCCTTCAAGGTGCTGGTGCGCGAGCTGCAAAGTATCGGGCTTGATATCAGCGTCAAGCACACCGGGCGCGATGGCCGTGAGCAGGAAGTGAACCTGATGGCGGATGAAAGCGCCGTGAGTCGGAGTCAGCGCGCCGCGTTGCCTGCCCACGACAGTGATTTGCTGAGTTTCTTCAGCACGACGGGAGACTAGCCAACGTGCCAAAGATTTCTTACCGTTATTTACCTCAGCAAACCATTGTTGTTTGGCAGCCTACTAAGCCAGGCATCGGTGAAACGCCGCGTCAAGTTTTAGAGACTGCCGCAAGTCATAAAAATGCACTCCGTCGAACAAACCCAGTAACGTCGCTGGAATACGTGGGCGATTTAGCGGCGTTACAAAAAGCCAATGCACTTACACCTGATGGGCAAAAAGAAATCCCTCTTGGTAGCGTTTACTTTATCCAAAATCATCAACCGCCTGATCCTGCGCTGCTAGCTGTTATGAAAAATTCGCCCGATGCTCACATAGCTGTTCTTCAGAAAAAACATCCGTTTAACCTTGATAAGCATCTAAATACCTTTGCTTGATATTTATGATTCACGTTAAAGATGTTCAACGCACCGACACTCCGTATGCCCTACGGCCTCGTTTTGGGGCGCGCGTCAAGGGATTTACTTCGATAGAGCAAGCTATTTATGCCAAAAAAAGACTGGCTGTACACGGTATTCCTGCCTTGATAAAAGAAGTCACGCCCAACACCTCAGAAAGAATTGGCGGCTTGCTTTGCCGATTTATTAACCGCCCAGACGGGCCCGAAATAAATGTTCGCTTCCCTTTGCCCAAAGCAGAATTCCATTCCCCCGCCAGTTTGCTACGTGGCAATATGCTGTACTTGTTGTTTACCGGCGAACTGGCCAACCTTAATGATGAAACAAAATCCTATCGTCCTAAGTTTTGGCATAACTTGGCAGAACGCTGCATTCTTGAGCCGCCTTTTTTAAGCTTTAAGCGTTTACGCCCACAAACAAAAATTCGCAAAACAGCCGCCTAAGTTTTATTTTTTCGATTGGAGACTCTAACCCCCTATGGCACAGCACCAAAACACCATTAGCCAATTCGATTACATTCAGGTTGGCCTGGCCTCGCCAGACCGCGTGCATAACCTTTCGCACGGCGAGGTTAAAAAACCCGAAACCATCAACTACCGTACGCTCAAGGCCGAAATGTCTGGGCTGTTCTGCGAGCGTATTTTTGGACCCACCAAGGATTGGGAATGCTATTGCGGCAAATACAAACGCGTGCGCCATCGCGGCATCATCTGCGAACGTTGCGGCGTCGAGGTTACCGAATCTAAAGTGCGTCGCGTCCGCATGGGCCATATTAAACTGGCCGCGCCGGTTACCCATATCTGGTTTCTTAAAGGCATCCCCAGCTATCTTGGCCTGATTCTCGATATGTCGCTCAAGGATCTTGAGCAGGTCATTTACTTTAACGCCTACATCGTCCTGAACCCCGGTAACACCGAATTCAAGCTGGGCCAGCTTGTTAGCGAAGAAGAGTACGATAAGTTCCTTGATGAAAACGAAGAAGGCCAACTCGAAGTCGGCATCGGCGCCGAGGCGATTCAGGTCTTGTTGCGTCAGCTCGATTTACAGCAACTGACGGCCGACCTTAAAGTCGAAATCGATAGCACAAGCAGCGCCAGCCAAAAACGCGCCAAGCTCCTCAAGCGGCTGCGTTTAGTAGACGCGTTTATTAACATGGGCACCAACCCTGAGTGGATGGTCATGGACATTTTGCCCGTGATTCCGCCGGACTTGCGCCCCATGGTCCAGCTCGATGGCGGCCGCTTTGCCACCAGCGACCTGAACGACTTATACCGCCGCGTGATTAACCGTAATAACCGTTTGGCGCGGCTGCTCGAAATGGGCGCGCCCGAAATTATTGTGCGTAATGAAAAACGCATGCTCCAAGAGGCCGTTGACGCGCTGATTGATAACGGCCGCCGGGGCCGCACGGTGGTGGGCCCCAACAATCGCCCGCTCAAATCGCTTAGTAACATCATCGAAGGGAAGCAGGGCCGTTTCCGTCAAAACCTGCTCGGTAAGCGCGTCGATTACTCCGGCCGAAGCGTTATCGTCGTGGGTCCGCAGCTCAAACTGAATCAGTGCGGCTTGCCCAAAGAGATGGCGCTGGAGCTGTTTAAGCCGTTTGTGATTAACAAGCTGATTGAGCGCGGCGAGAGCCAGAACATTAAATCGGCCAAGAAAAAAATCGAGCGCCAGGATACCGTCGTCTGGGATGTGCTGGAAGACGTGATTAAAGGCCACCCGGTAATGCTCAACCGTGCGCCCACGCTGCACCGTTTGGGGATTCAGGCGTTTGAACCTGTGCTGGTCGAAGGCCGCGCGATTCAGCTCCACCCCCTGGTGTGTACCGCCTTTAACGCCGACTTTGACGGTGATCAAATGGCCGTTCACGTGCCGCTGAGCATTGAGGCGCAGACCGAGGCCCGTTTACTGCTGCTCGCGCCGAATAACATTCTGTTGCCGTCTACGGGTAAGCCCGCCATCACGCCGTCTCAGGACATGGTGTTGGGGATTTACTATCTGACACTCGATAATCCCAATGCGTGCAAGGGCGATGGCATGGCGTTTTACAGCTTTGATGACGCGTTGTCGGCGCATCAGGTGGGTGTGGTTGATGTACACGCCAAAATCAAGGTGCGCGATGGCGTTGGCGAAGATGCCGTGATGCTGGAGACGACGCCGGGGCGGATTATTTTTAACCAGACGATTCGTCAGGCGCTGCTGAGTGCTTAGGTGAGTACTTAGTTTGAATGCGTTATTTAAAATGAAAGGCATTTAAAATAATGGATTATAATTTATTGGCTCAACGTGCTCATAAACATGCAGCAAACGCTCGTCGTACGACTCAGAACTTAACCATTGCTGATTTGAATGATCGTCTTCAGAAAAGACAGTCTCCTCAAACGCTTGCTTATGTATTGCATTGTAAAAATGGTGCAGAACAGATGAAAGTTTTTCCGATGCGTGTTGATATTGATGACTCCAATCTAGAACAGCCCATTTTGGGCGTTAAACTGTTCCATGGTGGAACACAATTGGTAGATACAGCGATCAAGCCCATTGAAGAAGGAAAAGCGCTGTCTTCAATTGCAGTTCTTAACCCCAATGCTTCTGAATTGAGTCGTCAGGGGCTTTCACATGATCAACTTAGAACCTTGGCTCAAATCAAGGCAAAAGGTTTTATTGAGAATTTTTTCCCAAATCATGTACAGCCGAATGCGAACGTTTATTCAGGCAGTTATGGCGCCCCAAGAGAAAACAAGTTATCTTTTTCGCTCGTTGTATAAAACAGTGTTTTGAACAGCCGCTTTTTTATCTGTCTATTACGGCCACACGGTAACGAGTAATTTGCCTACAAGACCCTTGAAAGCTTTTCTATTTTTAAATTGCACAAAGGATACGCATCCCCATGTCCAAAACCTACACCCTGGCTGCCCCCAAAAAAAAGACGGTACCTTACATCAACAAAACCGTCGGTAAAAAAGAGCTCAACCAACTGTTGAGCGAAATTTACGCCGAATACGGCTCGGCCAAAACCGCTAACCTGGCCAACAACCTTAAAAACCTGGGCTTTAAATACGCCACCCAGGCCGGCATCACGATTTCGATCGAAGACCTGAAAGTCCCCGAAGCCAAGCGCGATTTGCTCAACGCCGCCGAGGCCGAAATCGATGCCGCCACCGCCCGGTTTATGCGCGGCGAAATTACCGAGGTCGAACGCTACACCAAGGTTATCGATACCTGGAGCGAAACCACCGAAAACCTCACCAAGCTGGTCGTCGATACCTTTGACCGCATGAACCCGATTTACATGATGGCGTTCTCCGGTGCCCGAGGCAACATCAGCCAGGTGCGTCAGTTGGTCGGGATGCGCGGCCTGATGGCGGACTCTCAGGGGCAAATCATCGACTTACCGATTAAAACCAACTTCCGCGAAGGCCTCACCGTTACCGAGTACATTATTTCTAGCTACGGTGCCCGTAAAGGCTTGGTAGACACCGCGCTTAAAACCGCCGACTCTGGGTACCTGACCCGGCGTCTGGTCGATGTTGCGCAGGATGTTATCATTACCGAAGAAGATTGCGGAACCAGTCGCGGCATCTGGCTCGAGGCGGTCATGGATGGCGAAGCCGTCATGGTCCCCCTCTCCGATCGTCTGGTCACGCGGATTGCAGCGGACGACATCAAGGTAGAAAGCGGCCCCAATAAGGGCGAAGTCCTCGTGGCCCGCAACGAAGTCATCAGCATCAGCAAGGCCAAACAAATCGTCGAAGCCGGTATCACGCGCGTGTTTGTGCGCACCCCGCTGAACTGCGAAACCCGCTTTGGTGTTTGCCAAAAGTGCTACGGCTGGTCGCTCACGCGTAATCACGTGGTCGATATGGGCGAAGCCATCGGGATTATGGCGGCGCAGAGTATCGGGGAACCCGGCACGCAGTTAACGATGCGGACGTTCCACACGGGTGGTGTGTTTAGCGGTTCTGCGCAAAAAGAGCGCGTATACGCCAAAGTCGATGGCGAAATCATCAGCGAGAACATTCCCACGCGCGAATTCAGAACCCGTCACGGCGATAGCGTGAGCATGACGCTCAGAGACGCCTCGATTACCATCCAGGACAAAAACGGCAAGAAGCACGAGCACCCCGTGCCGCTTAACGCGTTGCTGATGATTGGCGCCAAGGGCGACATGAAAGGCAAGCAGGTAAAACAGGGCGAATTGCTCGTCGAGATCGACCCCGCGTTGCGCGGCGATGCCCGCCGCCTGACCGAGCGCGCCACCAAGGATATTACAGCCGAAAAAAGCGGCGAGCTGCGTTTTGAAGCCTTCGAAGTCGATGAAAAACGCGACCGCCAAGGCAACATTTCGCGCACGGCAACCCGTGGCGGTACCATCTGGATTTTAGGCGGCGACGTCTACACGTTACCCGGCGGCTCCGAGCTGCTGGTGGATGCGGGTCAGGTGGTGTTTGAAGGCGATGCGCTGGCCGAAACCATTCTGTGCACCGAGCAGGGCGGTCAGGTGCGGATGCCTGCCGATTTAGAGCTCGAAGAAATCAAAGTTGGCAAAGAAAAAATCAAAACCGTGGTCGGCGGTAAAGAAATCACCATCGTGATTGCCTCGCTGTCGCCCACCAACGGTAAACTGGTACAAACCCGCAAAGAACTGCTCTGGCAGGTCGAAGGGGCTGCCACGCCGAAAAAGGGTAAAAAAGGCAAAGCTGCCGATGCCGACGAAGGCGATCTGGATGCTTCGGATGCCGAAAAATACATCATTAAAGTGCCGCCCGGATCGGTGGTTGAACACGGCAGCGTGATTGCCGAGCTGATTGACGAAACCTATGCCTTGCCGGGTAGCGGCGAAATTCGCTACATCGATCTCGACGTTGACGAGCAACAAGCCATTACCGGCCCGGGTAAAGTGTGCTTTGTGCCCGAAGAAATTCATCAGGTCAGCAAGGATAGCTCGCTGAAGTCGCCCGGCATTAACAATGGCGATTACGTTAAAGCGGGTACCGAGGTGGTGGCCGGTATTGTCACGCGCCACGATGGGTATCTCGAAATCATCGAAGACAACGATATCATTCACGAAGTGATTGTTCGCCCAGGTCAACAGTTTAAAGTCGAAGACGCTACTACGCTGAGCGTCGAAGACGGTACGCTGGTCGAAGCCGGTACCGAGATCGCGCCGGGCATTAAAGCCGAATCGCGCTCGCTCGTTACCGTCTCGATGATGATGGATGAAGACGATATCGATGATTTGGCTGAAGACCTTGATGACGAAGCCGAAGCGGCGGAATACGCGATGGTGCTGCTGCGCCCCGTGATTGAATTTGAAGTCAAACCGCAAGAGGTTAACATCGATTTTGCGGCCTCGACCGAAGACGCCAACATCAAGCTTACGCCGGTCACGCAAATCCAGTTCCGCGATGGCGATAAAGTGCGTCAAATCGATGGTGCTTCGCTGCTCAAAACCAGCCTGGTCCTTGAGATGACCGGTAACCTGTCTCGCCTGAAAGGGCAGGCCGAGCTGGTGAAGGCCGAAGACAGTGACGAAGCGACGGCGTTTAATATCGTCGTGCTCGAAAACCTGACCGTTCGCCGGGATACCTCGACCGAGGCACGGCCGGGCCGCAACACCACGCAAATCCAAATGTTGGTCGAAGACGGCCAGGTGCTTCCCAAAAAAGCGCCGATTGTCAAAACCCAGGTGCTGGCCGCTCAAGGCGGTACCATCTCGCTTGGGGCGCACGACGGCGAGCGCGAAGTGCGTCGCTTGGCCCTGATTACCCCCGAGCAGCTGCAAACGGTTCAGCTTAACGATAAGCCGGTTGTTGAGCCGGGTGCGTTTGTGCGGATGGGGCAACCCCTGTGCGCGGGTAAAGCGCCCACCATCGCCGATGTGTCGGGTCGTGTGGCGGCGGTAGACGCCAAAGACAAAACCCTGACGATTCACACCGGTCGCCCGTACCTAATTAGCGTCGGCACCCAGTTGCACCTGCAAGATGGCTCGATTACGCAGCAGGGCGACTTAATGGCCACGCTGATTTTTGAACGCCAGAAAACGGGAGACATCGTTCAGGGTCTTCCGAAGGTCGAGGAATTGCTGGAAGGGCGTAAACCGAAAGAAATCTGCGTGCTTGCGCCGTACACCGCCACCGTCGAAACGTTTGTGGAAGACGACGTGACCAAGGTGTATCTGGTTAGCGATGACCACGGTCGCCAGGAAATCGCCATTCCGGTGGGCGCTAACATTCTGGTCGAGAACAAACAGCAGGTCTCGGCGGGTGAGCCGATTACCGATGGTTCGATTAACCCGCACGACTTGCTCGAGGTCAAAGGCATCGAGGCGGTTCGTCAGTACCTGGTGGACGAAGTCCAGCGTGTTTACCGCTCGCAGGGTGTCGAAATCGGCGATAAGCACATCGAAACCATCGTCCGCCAGATGACCCGTAAGGTGCGGGTGGATGAAGGCGGCGACAGTTACCTGCTGCCGGGCGAAATGGTGGACGAAAAAGAACTTGCCGCCGTTAACGAAGCCCTCAAGGCCCAAAAATCATCGAATCTGGCCAGCGGCCACGCCGTACTGCTGGGGATTACCAAAGCCAGCCTGAATACCGAGAGCTTTATCTCGGCGGCCAGCTTCCAGGAAACCACACGGGTGCTCACCGAGGCGGCTGTGGAAGGGCGTCGCGACGTGCTGCGCGGCCTGAAGGAAAACGTCATTATCGGTCGTCTGATTCCTGCGGGAACGGGCTTCCCGAGCTTCATCGACGAGCGGGCCGAAATGCAGGAAGAGCAAATTGCCATCAGCAAGTCGGCGTCTCGCAAACCGGCAGCCATTCTGCAAGAAATCGAGAACCTGTTTGGGGTGACCGAAGACAACATGGCAGAATTTATGGAGCAGGCCGTGATGCTCGACGAAGACGATGCCAAGTCGCTGACCAGCATTGAGGGCGTTGGCGGGTTTGATGCCGACGATGCTGACGACATGGACGACGCGAACGCTGGCGACGACGACGTTTAAACCGTCATTGTTACGTTTCTGTCTAAGGTGAACCTTTAAACACCTATAAAAACGTATTTCTGAATATCCGCCTTTATCTTTATGGGTAAGGGCGGATTATTTTTAGCTGTATACGCGTAACACTCGCCTTAGATGCGCTGCACAGAAAGCTTGCAGGCGTGCCTCAAGCAGCTTGAATCAGGTTTCGTCATGTTCGTGCGTTCGGTCGCGTGTTTGATTCGCTACAACGATTTCCATCAATTGATTTGCAATAATGCGCGCGCAAAGCTCCTCTGTTTGGTGGAATCTTGATGGCACCGGGGGCAAAACGCGCAATAGGCAGGGCTAACCTGCCGATACCCAAGCTGTATGCGCCCAGATGCCATGTTTTTACAGCACGATGACGCCCGTAACCTTCAGGCGGGGTTGCGCTGGTTGGTGACCGAAGATGTTTTTTCGGGGCAGCCGGGCAAAAGCGACTTTTTGCTGATTAAATCCGGCATCCAAATCAGCCCGGAACAGCTCGATAAGCTTCGCGCGTTTGGCGTGCAGCCTAAATTGCAGCTTATACCCCCTACGCCCGCCGCGCACAGTAACCCGATTCTGCAAGTTAACGGCGCTCTGGCGGACGCGACCAGCAATATAAATCATTCACGTGCGTATCCGACTGCTTTAAATCATTCACGTGCGTATCCGCACGTTGTACTCATTAACTCCGATTTAAAAGCGATGCGGCGTGCGACGTACTGGCTGCTCAAATCCGGTTTGTCGCTCTCGCGGCTGCACCCGGTGGCACAAAGCGCGCAATTGCCCGTGCTGATGAAAAAATACGCGCCGCAAGGCCTCGTGCTTTGTGCGCGTCAGCTTCAGGCGTTACGGGCTAACATGCCCGAGCTGTTCTCGGCAAACGCAGGCGTCTCAATTGCGCTTCTGGTGCCCGAGGCGGCCGCACAAACCGAGGCGCAACAGCAAGGCTGGCAGGAGGTTGCGCGCCATCTGCATATTCAGTCAGTGTGGTTTCAGCCTTTGGGGCGCAAGCAACCCGAGGCCTGGCTGGCCCAGCTTGAGCGCTCGGCGGTGGCTTGCAATTTGTAATTGAAGCTATTGTCTGAAAACCAGCACAAGTCCCAGAACAATTTTTGTGAATTGCATGGGCGTGTTTCGCACAGATGCACTGGTTTTTGCTATTGTATTGGTGCAGTACGATCTTGCTGTCGTTTTAGCCGAATGTTTTTTCAGAAGGTTGTCGGCAAGGTGACCGTTTCGTTATCGTGTTGTTTAATCGTTTTACTGCGTTTGATCCTCGCTGAATCAGGGTAGGCTTGTATGTATACCGAGGCGCTAAAAACCAAACTGGTGCTCCCGCTCGAGAATGCTTTCAATAAAGTCGTCTCGCAAAAATATAACCCGTTTTATTATCACGGCGCGCTGCCCAACCTGTTTATCTGGGCGCTGTTTGCCAGCGGCTTGCTGCTGTTTGCCTATTACGTCCCTACGCTTGCCAAGGCTTATCCCTCGATTAAGTACATTACTTACTCGCTTGATTTTGGCAACGCGATGCGCTCGATTCATCGTTATGCTGCAGACGGGATGATGATTTTTGTTATTCTGCACATGTTTCGGGTGTGGTTTACCGATCGCTTTAGAGAATACCGCATTCTGCCCTGGATTACGGGCGTGATTTTGTTGTCGATTATTTTTATTATCGGCTTGAGCGGCTACATGCTGATTTGGGATCAGGAAGCGGTTTCGCTCACGTATCTCACGATTAACCTGCTCAAGTCGGTGCCGGTGGTGGGCCACGGCCTTGCCAACGCGCTTGCGGGCGGCGAACTGATAACCGATTACACGCTGACGCGGATTCTGTTTTTGCACTTGGCCATTCCGGCCCTGATGATGTTCTTCCTCTGGATGCACTACATGCGCATCACGCGTCCGGTGACCACGCCGCCGCTCGCGCTGAACGTGATTTTAATTGGTGCGCTGCTGCTGATTGCAGGGATTGCGCCGGTAGAACTGGGTGCCGCGCCAAATCTGGCCCAGTTTACGCCTAACATCGAGCTGGATCTGCTTTACGCCTGGCCGCAATGGCTTGCCCTGCAAGGCTGGAGCTTTAACATTGTGATGCTGCTGGTGTTGGCGGTGCCGGTCGGGTTGTTTGTGTTGCCGTATCTGCAAAAAAAGCTCTGGCGCGATCAGTATGCGCAGGTGGCTAAAGATAATTGTACCGGCTGCAGCCTCTGCTATCACGATTGCCCCTACGAGGCGATTCAGATGGTCGAGCGCACGGACCACCCTCGGTTTAAAAAACTGGCGATTGTGGATCCGGGCCGTTGTGCCAACTGCGGGCTGTGCGTCGGCGCGTGCGCGTTCAAGGCGATTGAAATCCCCCGCCGCGATACCAAGGACGTGCTGGCCGAAATTCAGGAAACGCTTGCTGGTGTCGGAGTGGGTTAGGAAAGGTGCGTCAATGCTAACCAAAACCTCAAAATTTTGCGGCTTGGAAGCAAGCTTTTATTTTGAACACAAGAATGAAAGCGATACGGTTGTTGATCCTAATGCGTTAAAGTGCCTACAAGCGAAAATTAAAAATTGTACCGGCTTTTACGCGCATCTTAGACCCAAAGTTTCTGGAAAATGTAATAATAATGGCTATTACACTCGCTTTATTTTAACTGTTGGTAAAAACCCGAAAAACATTAAAATTGGAAAATCAAACATTAGTTTCATTACGCCAGAAATTACAGAAAAAAGGAGACGAGCTAAGTTACGTATGTCTCTTTCAGAAACAAAAGACCAAATCTCAAATGCGATTCGTTTAATTACGGATTTTTTTGCAAAGCTTGATAACCCCACTAGTACATACTTGGAGGTTTTTAATCCAGGGTACAAAACATACCCCCTCTCTAAACATTCTTCCCATGAAATCAACCCTCGCATGGCCCTGCCTGTTTTTAGAACTAGTAGTTTTCTCGACTTCTCCAAAAGTATCAAGCCCTGAGGCGACTTTTGCCTTTGTTTAAATAGGAATCACTTCCATGGCCGCGACCGCATCTGCCCCTGCTCAAGCTCCCACTACAAACGTGATGATTGGTATCGTCTGCGAACGCAGCGTTGACTTTAACGAAAAACTCACCCCCGAGGGCTTTCTCAAAGACGACCCCTCGGTCAAAGTCATCAAAGTCCCGTGCAGCGGCGAGATTCAGCCGGTGATGATCGAAACGGCGCTTAAGCACGGCGCCTGTGGCGTGTTTGCCATGGGCTGCCGTATGGGCGATTGCCACTACCGCGAGGGTAACAAGTTTTTACGTGAGCGTCTGATGGGCACGCGTATGCCCAAACTTAAGCCGAGCGTCGACAAGCGCCGCGTGCAGGCGTACTGGCTTTCGGCCGTGGAATATGACGCTTTTAGCGAGATGCTTGGCGAATTTAAGCAACAAGTCGCCGCGCTGTAAGCGTAATGGCGACGGTTACCCAGCAAGCGCCGCGCTGTAAGCGTTACGGCGACGCAGTTAAATTAATTACCGCGCTGTAAGCTTACGCACTTTTTAGGCTTCAGGGGGTTTATCGTGGTAGGTTTGATTTCTCCCTGATTTGAGGTGCTTTTAGAATGACTGCTAATTTCGGATTAGGTCGTTTAGGCTTTAACATTTTGTCTCCCAAAGGCTGGAAGCCCACAGCCACCACGGCCAAGGCTGCCGACGCAGAAACTGGGCGTCAGTTGATTCAATTAGGCAGGCAGGCCTCTATTGGCGCACAACGACAAGTGGCCCACGGTTTTTACGGTGGAGCACTTCTGGTTGCTGCAGCTATTAGTGCTTTTGTGGCACCGACAGTCGCACCAGTATTAGGTATTTTAGGTGCTGCCAGCAATTTTGTCGGCACTATGTTTATGGGGGATGCTTTTGCCAAAGTCGATACGGCAGAAGCCATGCTGAAGTACAACGAGCGATTGCAGGCAGATAAAAAACCCACTAGCGCTATAGACGCAACCGTTTAGCACTTAACACCTGAAAGTAGGTAACGCCATGACGACGATTAATCCAGCAGTTTCGCCTGCTCAAGCACGCACAAACGCCATTTTAAACAACGCCTACAAAACGCGCGTTATGGCTGCGCAAGACGAAGCGGGCCGCCAACAGATTCGGTCTAAATCCGCCAGTGACTCCTCCAGAGTAATCGCCTCGACGCACGGTATTTTGGGTGGTTTGTACTGGCTGGCTGCCTTGGGTGGTTTGGCAGTGGCCGGTCTTTCTGCGATTCCAACAGGCGTTGCCGCAGCCGGCACTTTGGCGTTTGCCGCTAAAACAGGTGTTCTCGGCTCGGTCACCAATTTTGTAGGTGCCCTATTTGCAGGCGATGCCGCGGCGAAAAGAGAAGCCGCTTCCAGGGCGCGCTTGGAAGCAGACTGTATGGCCCAAGATTTGGCAGAATCAAAAGAAACAAGCCCAGGCGAAACAGATATTCAACTCAAAACTAACAGCTAGTCTTAACGCCTCGGATTGTGGATAATAGCGGTAGAATTGTTCATCCGATTTTTACTTTTTTTGATACACTAACGCTATGGCTAAACCTGCTGCCCAAAAACCGGATAAAAGCACCGAGCTCAGCTTTATGCTGCGCACGATTTGGTTTTTTTTGCTGTACTTCCTGATTTTACTTACCATTGCGGGCTTTGGCCTAATTGCCGAAGCGTAAGCTCTGGGCGCGCTGATTGCCAGGTTGTTGTTAGCACCGTAGCTGCGTAATGTTGCCTACTGGACTGCCCAGACTTTGTCAGAAAAATTTGCCCCCTAGGACGATTAATTATGAATGATGCCGCCTCTCCTGCCACTGCCACCGACGCGAGCCAAAAGCCGTCTCACGCGCAACATTTTTTTAGGGAATACTGGGTTCTAGTTTTTTTTGGCACGCTGTTTATGTTAACGATGGGTCTGCCGCTGATTTTTAGCGGATTTCTGTCGTTGTATGCCTTTGTGTTTTTGGCGCTGATGCTCGTCGGGTTTTCGCTCGCCTTGATTTTTCCGGCGATGTTTCCGGTGTTTATGCTGATTGCGGTTGGGGTTGTGGCGGTGATGACGCCGGTGTGGCTTACGACTAATTTTTTGGCGTATATGGCGCTGGTGATTGTGGCGCTGGGTTTGCTGTTTTTTAGCAAATTTGTAGTAGGCTCGGGTAAAAAGTCGAGCTAAATCAAGCTCATGAACGCTTTGCTTGCGCTTACGTTCGACTCGGGTAAGAATAGGCTTAGGTGTCACGCCACGTTTAAAGTTATATGCGCTCGTAGCTCAGCTGGATAGAGTGACGGTCTCCGAAGCCGTAGGTCGCGCGTTCGAATCGCGCCGGGCGCAATTTTTCCGTTGTCGCATGCGTGTCGCCTCCGGCTAGCGATTCGAGTTTTAAATAGTTTAACGCGCCGGGCGCAATTTTTTGTTATCGCAAGGGTGTCGCCTCCGGCAAGCGTCGATTAAGTGAGGGCCGTTCCCTCCCTCGCGCTCCCTCCCCATAGCATAGTCAGCGACGTTTACGCGCATCAAGTTCAACACATCGTCCGCGTGTTCTTTTTTTGCCGCATTAAGAGAAGATGCCTGGCCTCGCAGGTGTTTTAAGCGAGGGCCGTTCCCTCCCTAGAGCATGCTGTATTTATTTGTATTCTCTTTTTTGGCCACTGGCAGGCAAACAAATTCAGTAACGAGCTAAACGATACGAGTGCTTGTTAAAAGCTCTGGCCATTCACGCGATTCATGGCGTCGTTCACGCCAAGCGTCATGACTGCTTCTACAGCTTGCGCGGCACCAGTCAGCAAGCCGGGTAAACGTTTGGTTTCGGCTGCGTTAAAATTGCCCAGCACGTAGTCGGCCAAATCGTCGTAAGGTTTGCTCGCCGCCGGGTCGCCGGCTGCTGCAGCGTCTGGCTGAGGCTTGGGCTCAGGCCCCACGCCTACGCGCACCCGCACAAAGCGCTCGCCGCAATGCTGAATCAAGGACTTGATGCCGTTATGCCCGCCTGCGCTGCCGCCCAGCCGCACCCGAAGCTTGCCCAGCGGTAGGGCAACTTCATCGTAAATTACAATAAGTTGCTCAGGCGCAAGCTTATAGTAAGCCAATAAAGGCTGTACCGCCTGCCCAGAGAGATTCATAAACGTTTGCGGTTGCAACAAAAGCACCGGCGTATTGGCCAAGCGACTTTGCCAAAGCAGGGTTTTACAGGGCGTGGGCGGCTTAGTAGCCGATGCTGCGCTTGCTTCCGTTAAATGCGCAATGGCCATAAAGCCAATGTTATGGCGCGTGCGCTGGTACTTTTCGCCCGGATTCCCTAGGCCAACAATAAGAAATTCTGGAGCAGCCATGGGTGGGTAGTTAAGGCAACTGTTATAACATCGGGCATAAAATCGGGCGCGAGCGCTAAAGATGGGTTCTGCGCGGTGTTGCAGGCGATATGGGCGATACGTTAGGTATGGCGGCGGTTGGCGCAACCACAACGGGCGCAACACGCTGGCCGGCGAGCACGGGATTCTTGCCTTCGATGAGACTTTCGAGCGCTTTAATCGCGGCACTCATTTGCGGGTCACGTTGCGCCTTCAGGTCTTCTTCTTTCAGGCTGACTTCAATATCTGGGGGCACGCCAATCTCGTTAATATTATTATCGTTGGGCGTCAGGTAGCGTTGGATGGTAATATTGACTCCGGTGCCGTTGGCCAATTGGTTAATCTCTTGCACCAGGCCCTTGCCAAAAGTAGTTTGGCCTACCAGTAGTGCGCGGTTGTTATCGCGCAGGGCGCTGCTTAAAATTTCGCTGGCGCTGGCGCTGCCTTCATCAATAAGCACCACAAGCGGTTTATCGGTTAAAGTGCCGGGCGTTGCGCGCTTCACTTCCTTGTAACCATCACGATCGACGGTGCTAACGATGCTGCCTTTGTCTAAAAAGTAATCGGCAATCGTAACTGCGTTGGCCAGCAGGCCACCCGGATTCGAGCGTAAATCGACGATAAAGCCTTTTTTGTTTTTCTGGTTTTCGAGGGCTTCTTCAAATTCGGCGGCGGCTTTGCTGCTTAAAAACGACGATAACCGGATGTAGCCAATATCAGACGGGACTTTTAAGTCCAGTGGATGCTTGACGCTGACCGACTTCAGGTTGATTTCATCGCGCATCACGGCAACATCAAAGGGTTTCTTGCCCTCGCGCAAAATCTGCAGCTTAACCTTGGTGCCTTTTTTACCCCGTATCATGCTGGCGGCATCTTTAACCGACATGCCCTTGGTTGGGGTGCCATCGATTTTAAGAATTTCATCGTTGGGGCGCAGGCCCATTTTGTCGGCGGGGGTGCCTTCCATCGGCGCGATAATCAGGAGTTTATCGTCGCGGGTGCCAATCTGAATCCCAATGCCATAAAGCGTCGCTTTAATCGAGCGGCCTTCTTCGCCAAACTCATCGGGGTCTAAAAACCGTGTGTAACGATCGCCCAGACTTGCCAGCATGGTTTCGATGGCCACGTAGGCGTCTTCTTCGGTTTCGATTTCTTTATCAAACCGGTGTTCCCAAATACGCCAATCCTGCCCGTTTTTTTGGCCGTCCACAAAGCGCGTATTCACCAGCCGCCAAACGTCATCGTAAAGGGCTTGCGGCGGGTATTCGGCTTGTGTTTGCGGGGGCATGGCAAACAGTACTGCAACGGCTGTAACGCTACCCAGAACGACCATGGAACGGATTGCAGCGGGGATAATTTGCCGGAGGTTAGGCATTGGATAAGAAACCCGAACGTTTAAGGATTTTACGGCGTCTGGCGCTTAAAATAGCGGTATAACAATGATGCCAGACAAAACTGCGAAATGACCCGCGCGCCCGTGATGAGCGGCATGATTTTTTGCAACGGTGCGTTTATTAAAACCCGAACAGCCTTCGATATAAACAGTTTACACTTTTTTTAGTAAACGCGCTATGGTGTATTGCTTGCCAGGCACTGTTTTTGTTGCTTTTTGGGTTTATGAGCGGTTCACGTTGGCAGTTTTATGCGGTGTTATTTTCAGCGGCTAGGGTGTTGTTCCAGATTAAACCTGGGGCTGGGAAAATAATGCGTGATTTTTTTTATTTTTTAAAATTTTTTTGGCCTGTTGAACCTCTTGGCTGGCCCCAGTCAAAGGTTTAACCGAGACTGCGATAACTGTAATCATATGTGTCAGTAATTTTAATGTGTTGGCGCTCCAGAGCGTGGTATTAAAATCATGCATAGGCCGGTTCTCTGGCTTTGTCGTCTTGGGGGTTTACTAACAGGGTTGTGCGTAATTGGGTGTTCCCTCTCTTATTTGCGGAATTGCTTAAAGCGTTGTTTTAATGCGCGAACTGTTCTTGAAGGCCGATGTGTTTGAACCATTGACCCGCGTGGACCCGCGCGCGAATTGACCAATGGATTAATCTTTTAAAAGCAGCCTGACACGCTCTAAATGCCGGATTTCGCCCCTGTGTCGGCTTAAGGCCTGCTATTAGCCAATAGTGTAATAACTACATGAGCAATTGCACCGGCTCTGCCATCGGTGTGTCATGAACGCATTCGAAGCGAAAAAACGTGTTAAATAACGTCGCAAAGCAGCTTGTTCAGGGTTTGGTTTAAAACTATCACTTGGGGCAAGCGGTTTAACTTGTATTTACACGGGTTACTTTGCATTCTTTCGTCATAAGAGAGGTCACGTTACTCAGCACAGGTTTAGCTTGAGCCGGTTTTATCTGCAGTGCCGGCGCTTGACCAGAAAAACTCAATTCTTGTTCGAACCGCAATGCGTAATAAAGCCAGTTAAATCAAATTCTTATTCAGTTTCAAACAATATCTAATCCGAAGCAGTAAGACAGTGCTTTAAAAGTAAATCACCCCAAAATGATTAACTTTAAATTTTTTTGAATTGTTTAGATTTGAAACAAAGTGTCTGAATTTGTGATGAATGTAGCAAAAAGAATTTTGAGGCTCGTTCATCATGTCAAGCGTACACAGTGAGTTCTCGTCATCGCTGAATGCGACTGGTTTAGTCCCCTTTTTTAATTTCTGTTGGTATTTGCCCGTGTCTGCTACCGCCACCCCTGCACCGTCGTCTGTACAAGCTGCAACTGCCGAGTCTGTTGCGACAAAAGTTAAAGCGGCGCACACTAGCCCGATGAACGCTCAGCAAGCGTTTTACGCCGTAGAAGATTCGTCCGAGCGTGACAATCAGCCGCACAACCCGGTTAAGGCTGTGTTAACTGTTGCCGATTCGGCCACTGAATGGCACCAGAGCCCTGCCGCACTTTATGCGCAATACCGTATCAAACGGTTCTTCGATATCGCAATTGCACTCGGTGTGCTTTCGATGATGTTGCCGGTGCTGTTGATGATTGCGGCGTTGATTCGTCTGGATTCCAAAGGCCCGGTCATTTACAAGAGCAAGCGCATTGGCCGCGGTTACAAACCGTTCTATATGTACAAATTCAGAACCATGCGCCCCGACGCTGATGCCCTGCGCGATAAATTACGTGCCGAGCTGAACCTGAGCGGTGAGTTGTTTAAAATGGAAGACGACCCGCGCATCACGCGCATTGGCAAGTTTTTACGCGCAACGAGCCTGGATGAGTTGCCCCAGTTACTCAACGTGATTATTGGCAACATGAGCCTGGTGGGTCCACGTCCGTTACCAGAAGATGAAAGCGCCTACTTTGAAGCGCCTTACACGGTGCGCTTTGATGTGTTGCCGGGCATTACGGGGGCGTGGCAGGTGGGTGGTCGCTCGAACGCGAGCTTCCAGCAACTTTGCAACCTGGAATACGATTACGTGAAAAACTGGACTATCGCTGAAGATGCGCGCTTATTGTTTGGCACCATTCCTGCGGTGTTGGCCAGCCGGGGCGCCTACTAGGCTTATAAGCAGCCCCGTCTTATAGGTGTCTCGACAGTCAATCAACTTTAGGTTAGCCATTTTTGATAGTCAGAACGCCGCCAGAGAAGGCGTTTCCATAAACTAAAGTCCTTGATTTACTTTTTTAGATAGTAAAACCAAGCGCTTACGCCTGTTTTTAACACTCCGTAGCGGATTGGTTTTACGCCCCAGGCTAAAAGCGCCTAACTGGCACAGCCTGCGCTTAGGCCAAATGCTTGGGTGCGGTGGTGTTGCTTATAATCTGGAAGGCGCCAATGAGCAGCACCAGCACCAACGCGGCTTCGAGCATTATGTGTGGCGCAATTCGCACCAGTTGCCAGCCATCGTTAGCGAGTGTGCCTAAACTGGCATACGGCGGCGTAACGCCCAGGCCAATAAAGCTAAGCGTGCTTTCGGTTAAAATGGCGCGCGGCAACGTCAGCAAAAGCGCCACCCGCAACAGGCCCATTAAATTGGGCAGAATATGGTGCCGCGCCAGCCGAAATGCGCTAAAGCCCAGCGTATGGCCTGCTTCCAGATACGCTTCACGATGAATCAGGGCGGCTTGCGCCCGCACGAGCCGGGCGGTATCGGGCCAACTAAAGCCTGCAATGGCCAGAATCAGGCCTGTAATGCTTGCGCCAGACGTACCCATAAACGGGCTCAGTACGGGCGACAGATACAGCCCCAGCCAAATCACAACAACGATGGCGGGCAGGCTGTACAGCACGTCTATGGCGCGCATCAGCAGGGTGTCTATTACCGCAAGCCGGGTATTTTCAAAGCGCGCTGCAAGCAGGCCGTAGGCGGTGCCTAGCACAACAGCAACCACTGCGGTGCTGATGCCAATCCCAACCGAAATCCCGAGGCCCACCAGCAGGCGGCTTAGCAGATCGCGCCCCAGATCGTCGGTGCCTAACAGAAACACCGGATTTTGCAGTGGCCCAAGCAAGGGCGCGTCGGGGTGGATGAGGTTTGGCGAGAAGGACATAACGTTTCGTCTTTATTGCGGGCCGACGTGGCCCGCACCAGCGCCAGAGGGCCGAGCTTTTGCTTGAAAAAGCGTTTTGTCATAAACGCTTCCGATGCCCTCTGGACTCCCCGGCGTCGCTTTATTTATAACTCGCTTTGCGCCGGCAGAAGCGACTTGCTTAGGAGCACTCTTTTAAGAGGGCATTAACTTCTGGCTTAACAAATGCAACCCATTTTTCATTCGCCATACTATCCAAATCAGTATGAGAAAATATTTTACAAGTGATATTTTTATATTCTTTGTAGTTTAAAAGGAACCAAACGGAGGCAACTTGCTCAGTAATTGCTGGACTTGTTCCATCTGGAAGACGACCAGAAATGATACTGATCAAGCCCATGTATTCCTTAAAACGCTTTTCTTGTAACTCCCTATTTCGGGTATCCAACCACTTGAACATTGAAGCAGCGCCAGCAACAGAAACAGCTACAAAACTTAGAAGCTGATTATTGTCTTTGATGAACTCAAGCAGATTTTGCATATCAAGCTGGAAGCTGATTCAACCGGCTGTTACGAGCGCCGTAAAAGCCGTAAATCAGCAGCCCAATCGCCAGCCACACCCACAGGCGCAACCACGTATGCACGCCCAGATTACTCATCATGTACAAGTTGCTGGCCATGCCCAGCACGGGAATGACTGGCACCCACGGACAGGTAAAGGTCTCAGGTAGGCTCATGGTTTTTTTGGTGAATAGTAAGGCAATTAAATAGGCACTGATGCCGCTGGTTAGTACGTTGATGATCACGGGCCACTGATGCGTCCAGCCCTCAATCGCGCATCCCAGTATCAGCATCAGCCCCAATACATGCCCCAGCATGCCGTAAGGCTGTTCTGGGGTTTTGTAGCGCAACACCAGCACGCTGCCGCACACAATCGTAAACGCGAACAGCGTGCCAATGTTCACCATCTCGGCCAGGTGCTCAATGTCCATGGCAAACGTCATCGTCATCGCAATCAGGCCGCTAATAATGGTTGCGTTAATGGGCGTGCCAAATTTTTCAGAAATCTTGGCCATCCACGGAAAAAATAGCCCGTCGCGCGCCATCGACAGATAAATCCGGGGTTGCGACATCAGCATCACCAGCACGACTGTTGTCAGGCCCGCAAAAGCGCCGACCGAAATCAGGGTTTGTGCCCAGTAAATGCCACGAGAACCAAACGCTGCTGCCAGCGGCGCGTTGACGTCGATCATGTTAAACGGAATCATGCCGGTAATTACCGCCGAGACAGCAATATACAGCACGGTACAAATGGTCAACGAGCCGATAATCCCAATCGGTAAATCGCGTTGCGGATTTTTAACTTCTTCCGCCGCGGTCGAGACGGCATCGAAGCCAATGTAGGCAAAAAAGATGTACGCCGCGCCCGCCGCAATACCGCCAACGCCAAACGGGAAGAACGGCGTCCAGTTGCCGGGGTTAATCATCTGCGCGCCCAGAATAATCACGAACAGCACAACAAACAGCTTAATGGCCACCATTACGGCGTTCAGGCGGGCGGATTCTTTGACCCCAATACACAGCAGGGTGGTTACCAGTATTACAATCAGCGCGGCCATGGGGTTGCAATCAATGCCTAAAATCGGCAACTTGGTTAGCCACGCGGGCGGTACCAGGTTAAAGCCGTGCAGCACTTTTTCCAGGTAGCCAGCCCAGCCCCGCGCAACCGCCGCAGAGCCTACGGTATATTCCAGAATCAAATCCCAGCCGATGATCCACGCCATCACCTCGCCAAGCGAGGTGTACGCATACGCGTACGCCGAGCCTGCAATGGGAATACGCGTCGAAAATTCGGCGTAACACAGTGCTGCAAATACGCACGAGAGGCCCGCAAACATATAGCTAAGCATAATGGCGGGGCCTGCTTTATCGTGCGCGGCCACGCCGGTCATCACAAAAATGCCCGCGCCAATAATCGCGCCCACGCCGAGCATCATTAAATCAAAGCCGCTAAGGCACTTTTTTAAGCCGCCCAGGCTATGCCCGCCCTCGGCCTCGTGCATCACTTGATCGATCGACTTGGTGCGAAACAGACGTTCTAATAGCGCTTGAGCCATGGCATTTTGTTCCAGAACAAAAAAATTGGACAAAAATAAATTAAAAAAAACAGTGTCAGTGCACTGCAACACGTACAGAAAAATAAAAGCGGTTGCGTAAAAGCTAGGTATTTAGATGAAACTGAACGATTAGGATTTCCGCATCCAAACTTCCAAACTGCAAGTAGCGTACAAGCTTCAGACACACGGGGCAAGCGTCTGGCGATACAGCTTTACACAGTTTTGTTTTAAGGCTTTTAGGTCTGTTATATAAGGCATTTCAGGGTCTTTCGGCGATTTGTATGTTTAAAAGGCTTTCAAGTTGGACATTATCTTTGCGCTTACAGATATAAACGAACGCGTTAAGCGCGAGCAGTAAACGTGCATCATTTCGGCGAATGCCAGACTGCTGACAAAAGCTTTTGCTGAATCTCGTTGGCCAAGCCCATTTGTACGCTGGGTCACGGTTTAGTTAGGAATATTGCTTATTTTAAATCGTTTCCTCCCGCGTGCTCGTTCCCTGTGCCAAAAGGCCCACGACCTATTATCTGAATGAGACGTCACTCTCATTAAAAGGGATTATGCCATTTAAGTTTAAAGAAAGTTTTTAACTTAAAACACACGTTCTAAAATTGATTGTTTAAATCACATGCTGATTGAATAGCATTTATAGACAATGGCTCAAATTCGCTACTGGTTTCTTGTAAGCCTCTTGCTTACGATACAGATATGTTTTTGCGTCCCGACCTTGTTTTAACGTCTGTCGAACAGCTGACCCCGGACGTTCTCGCCCATCAGGGGATTCGAGGGTTGTTGCTGGATTTAGACAACACGTTGATTCCGCCCAAATGCGGCTTGAACCCGCCCGAATCGGTCCTGGCCTGGCTGGATGTGATGCGGGCTTCGGGTGTGGCGATGGTGGTGGTGAGCAACAATAAACGCGATGTATACGTGCGCGAGGCAGGCGAGCGTTTGGGCCTGCCCGCGATTGCCTATGCTGCCAAACCGTTTGGCCCAGGTTTAAAAACCGGATTGCAGCAGTTGCAACTTTTACCGCAGCAGGTGGCGGTGGTGGGCGATAAGCCCTTAACCGACATTTGGGGTGGCGTTAGCCTGGGGTGCAAAACCGTTTTAGTGCGTTCGCAGCGGGCGGCGGCATGCCTTGAGCCGGGCTGGATGCGTTTTTTGCGGCGTCTGGAGCGTTTAATCTTAACCCCCGACGCGCAGGCAAAATCGGCGATGTATTAGCGCTTTTTTGCGATATTGAGGGTGTATGGTGCTGGCGTGGGCGTGCGGGCGCGTGAGGCTTTTCTTGATAACAAATTTTTTAAATCTGCAAATAACACCTTTTAGGCTGGCGTAACCCTGTCTCAAGCCTGTGGTTTAAGCTTGAGATTTGCAATTTAAATCGCCCTGGCGATACACTATATAAAGTAGCGTATGGATAAAACGCACTAAAGAACTTGTATCGTCAGTTTTTTGTTTTAAACAGGGTTTTTATCGGGTTGCATCTTTTGCCGCGTATGGTTTGTGGGCTAAAACAGTCTGTTTTTTATGGATGATTTGAATCAGGCGCTTCGTCAGGCTTTGCCGGGTATTGTGGTTGGCCTGATGTCGGGTACTTCTGCCGATAGCGTGGATGCTTGCTGCATCGAAATTACGCCTTTGCCTGACGAAGGCCGCTTGAGCGTTGAGGTGTTGGCCGATACCGCGCTCGAAATGCCCGAGGCCCTGCTGCAGACCTTAATGCCTTTAATGGAGGGCAAACCGGCCAGCATGGCGAACGTGTGCCGGCTCAACAAAATTTTGGGCGAATGGTTTGCCTCGGCGGCGCATGCCGTGATTCAAAAATCGGGGATTCGCGCGTCCGAAGTTTTATGTATTGCGTCTCACGGGCAAACGGTGAGCCATTTGCCCGATGCGGGGTGTAGCCTGCAATTGGGCGAGGCTGCGTTTATCGCAGAAAAAACGGGTGTTAGCGTTGTGTCTAACTTCAGGTTGCGAGACATGGCGGCGGGCGGCCAGGGTGCGCCGCTGGTGCCGTTTGCAGATTTACTGCTGTTTGGGCAATCGTTGGCATACACGCGCGTGGTGCAAAATATTGGCGGCATCGCCAACGTAACGGTTCTGCCGCCCTTACAGGGTACGGTTGCGCCGTTTGCGTTTGATACCGGTCCGGGGAACATGCTGATTGATGGCGCAATGCAGCGTCTGTTTCTGGCACCGTTTGATAAGGATGGCGAGATTGCGGCGGTTGGCGCCGTGGATGCCGAGCTGCTTGCTGATTTATCGGATTATCACTACTATCATACGCCCCCGCCTAAAACCTGCGGTCGCGAGACCTTTGGCGCGTTTTACCTGGATGACATGCTCGCGCGTTACCCCAGAGTGCATAAAGAGCACGTGCTGGCGACCATGACCCGCCATACCGCCAAAAGCATTGCCGATGCCTATGCCCGCTTTGTGATTCCGGTGCTGCCCGCTGATGCGCCCCTGAAAGAAGCGCTAATTTGCGGCGGCGGCGCGTTGAACCCTACGCTGATGCTTGACCTGCAGGAAGAATTGACCCCGCTGGGCGTTCGTGTGGCTAGCACCGATGAATTTGGCATAGCGAGCAAGCTAAAAGAGGCGATTTCGTTTGCCGTTTTGGGGTGGGCGACCATGAACCGTATACCAGGGAATATTCCTAGCTGTACCGGGGCCCGTCGGGCGGTGCTGCTTGGCCAGATTACGCCCGCCTAGCGCGCAACGCTGCTTTTAAGAGTGAGATAGCAAATCAACTTTAGGTTAGGACTAAATAGAACCAAAATGCAGTTAGGATAAGCCTTTTCCTGGTCTAAAGTATATGATTTGCGATTTTAAACAGTATGATAGCAACTAAAAACGCGCTGAACGCGCTTACTATGCGCTTTAAATGCCCTTAAGCCAAACCCTGATTACTTTTGGGCAGGTGGCCGCTCTCTTGTGCGGGTTTTTTGTAAGGGCTTGGTCGCTTATCCCCCCCCCCCGAAAAAAGCTAGTCGGGGTAAGCGTTATTATTCTAAAGCGTAAGCGTTGCCAGTTTAAATCGTCTCTATCGTGATTTTAATTATTGCCCGAAAGCTTTAGCCAGTCGCTAATCACGGGGTCACGGTCGGCGATAAAGCTGTCGTAGCGGTCTACATCCTGGCTAAGTTCGTCAAACATTGCAAGTAAGGTTTCGAGTTCGTTGGGCAAAAAGGCATCTCTCCCAAAAGGCATGTTTGGCTCTCCTGACACGTAAAGGCGCTAAAATGGGGGTATATCCAGAGCAAACCCCGTAAACATAGATCTGGAGGGGTTAAGGCGATTTTGATGAGTTAAAAGACTGATGGGGTGCAAGATAGTGTTTTGGGCTGAAGCCCTGTTGTCTGTAATCAAAGTATCGCCAGTTTTACTGTTCTGTACAGGGTAAGTATTAAAAAGTGTTGCAAGGTTGCAATCATTGATAACCTAAAAAAAGCGCGATTTAATGCGGCTTGCTGTTTAATGCGCTGTGAATCGCACTGTGAGTCTTACTCAAATTTAGTGTTACCTAAAAATCAATGCTAAAGCCCAGGCGGGTTAAACGATCGATGGGTGCTTGAGTGAGCCCCAGAGCCCCGGAGCCTGCAGTAAGCCTGCAGTAGCTGCGGCCTAGCATGTACTTTAAAAGCTTTTTTATGACCTTTTTTATGACAAGGTAACGCTGCCTTAGCGCGGGCTGCGTAAAAAACCGCCTGCGCGGTAACTCGACACAGGCGGCTAATATGTGATCAGCTTTGGGCGGCTTAGGCGTTTACGGCCATTTCGTCGCCTTCGGCACCGATGTTTGTTTCCATGTCAGTGTCGGCGCCATCTTCCAGCACGCTCGAGACGTATTTAAGCGTTAGGCGACGCTCGGCAGAGGAGATGGACATGACCTTGAACACGTATGCGCCTTCAAGCTCGAACACGCGACGGTTTTGCTCGTAGGGGCAGAACGCCTCGACGCCCGGGATAAGTTCGGCCAGTGCGCCAGAGGCCAATAGTTTGGACACTTTGCCCATGACTTCCTGACCAATTTCAAAGGTGGTATCCACCGAATCCCAAGGATCGGAGAGCAGGCGCTTGCTGCTTAGGCTAATGCGTTGGCGCTCGTGGTCAATGGCCAGAATCTGGACTTTGACTTTTTGGCCCAGCGCCAGCTCATCGGACGGATGCTTGATACGACGCCAGGTAATTTCGGAGAGCGGCAGCAGGCCATCGATACCGAAGATATCGACAAACGCACCGAAGTCGGCGATTTTGACGATTTCGCCATCGACGATGGTGCCTTCTTCAAGGGTCTTTAAGACGTCGGAGCGTTGAACCGCCTTCATTTCGGCCATGGCGGCGCGGTTGCTCAAAATTAGCTTGTTGCGGTTACGGTCCACTTCCAGGATTTTAACCGGCACGTTGGTCCCCACCAGCATCTCGACGGCTTGCGGCCCCTGAATGGGTTCGGCATCCGGGTCTTGTGTTTGACCGGTGGCGCTTAGGTGTTGGTTGAGCAACTGGTTTACGCGCAACTGGCTGGCTGGAATAAAGCCGCGCAGGCCCATAATGTTGGCCAGCACGCCGCCACGGGTGGGGCCTAAAATGGTGGCTTCGGTCATGGTTTGCGCGTCGCAGATTTCTGCAAGCTGGTGCCAGGTTTTGGCGCGGGCCACGCGCTTGATGGACAGGTAATAGCGCTCGTCTTCGTCGGTTTCGCGCAGAATCATCGCCTCAACTTGTTCGCCAAGCGAGAACTGTTCGGCAATGCTGGCGGGCGTGTCTGCGGTGTCCGAGACTTCGCGCAGGCTGACCAGACCTTCGGATTTGCCGCCGATATCGAGCAGCAGACCTTCGCGGTCGATACGAATGACTTCGCCGTTAATAATGGTGCCGGGGCTCATCGGGCGGCTCAAGCTACGCTCGAGCATGTCGGCAAACGAGGTTTTGGCCTGTTCGGTTACGTCGGTTAAATCATCAAAAAACAGAGCAGCTTTCAAAGTAATGGGCTCCTAGAGGGGGGGTGAGCATGTTTGCGGCGCGCGTAAAACAGGTGCAAACAGACAGGGTAACGGATAACACTTCATCGACACACTTTTTATAAAGCACTTAATTAAAGCACTTAGCGCTTAAGATGTATTCTTTAAAGTATACTCAAGTGTATTCGCTCACGCGTCAGGCTCAAGCTAAAGTGTTTAATTTAGTGCAGACGGGCATGGGGCGCGTAATGTTACGTAATAATTTTGTCAAAAAACATTCAATAGGACAGGCATCATATCAGGCCTTACAACAGGCGGCCGTAAGTTTTTTGAAAGCTCCGTTGCGGCTCGGTTTATTAGGTCCATTTTTATCAGCCGGATGCGTTTTAAGTACTAGACGTGCTAACTGTTTTTGATTCGTAAGGGTTTAGCATTTTTATTTACATTTTTATTTAACTGGGTAGTAAGTTTTTGACCGTTTAGGGAGCTGCGTAAATAACCATGACGACGACGACTGAAACGACCGCGAACATCGCGAATGCACAAACAGCGGGTCACGCGATACAAGAAGAAACCTTGCACGTGTTAGATCACGGGTTTGTGACACTGATTGATGTGCTGGGCAGCGATTTAACGGTGGTTAACGCGGCGCGGGTTAGTTTTGGCAAACGCAAAACCGAGCTGGATGCCGCGGACGAAAAACTGATTGGGTACCTGGCGCGGCACCAGCATTGGAGCCCGTTTCGGCATGTGCAGTTGCAGTTCCATTGTAAAGTACCCGAGTTTGTGGCGCGCCAGTGGTACAAGCACGTGGTGGGCATTGCCTACAGCGAGGGCGGCGCAACCAGCATTGACCATGCGTGGAACGAGATTAGCATGCGCTACGTGGATGCCAGCGAATTTGATTACTACACGCCCGCGCCCGGGTTTCGGCAGCAATCGGCCAACAACCGCCAGGCCTCGATGGATGATTTGGTGCCAGATGCCTCGGGGGCTTTAATGCAGGCGTATACGCAACAAAGCCAGCAGGCGCTTGCGTTATACACGCAACTGGTTGCGGCAGGCGTGGCTAAAGAGCAGGCGCGCGGCGTGTTACCGCTGAATATTTATACCGAGTTTTACTGGACGGCCTCGTTGCAGGCGGTGGTTAATTTTATTAAATTGCGCCAGCACGCGGGCGCGCAGTTCGAGATTCGGGAGTATGCCGATGCGTTGGCCGCGCTGACGCAGCACGCGGTGCCGGCCAGTTACAAGGCGCTGTTTGAGACGGGTTAGCCCAAGGGGTTTTTTAGAAGGCTTTTAGGGAAAGGCTTCTAAGAGCCTGTGCAGCTATTTGCCCGGCCCCAGCCATTTAAGCACGTCTGCGGGGAACCCGCCCGAAACGGTTGCGTGATTTTGGGTGCGCCGCCCGGGCCTAAAAAGCCCGAGGGTATGATGCTGACACTAGAGACTAGTTTAAAAAAGGCAATTGTTCTTTTAAGGCTTTCCAAAAGTTTGGCCATAATATGCCAAGTGCAAGACCAGATGGAAAACTATTTAATGTTTTTAAGACCATGAAATCATTTTGGCTTAAGTAAACTGAAATCACATCTCCAATTTTTGTAAAGATAAGCGTAATGAATGACTAACTGATCAGAGCAGGTATGTTATCTGGTTTGAACAAAACGGCAGTATGAATGAGTCTTTCAAAGAGGTTGAGATGTCGTCGGTTAAACCGCCAACAGAATTCGG
>JAYKHY010000059.1:0-41020 GCA_035285025.1 Vampirovibrionales bacterium
CGCTCAAATACGACACTATTTAGCACGGTGCAAGCGAAAGAGCTTTTGCTATTCAAAATCCCTTGAAATGCTCAAACTGAGTTTGGCCTTGCTATTTCAAAAACTCTCATTTGCTTAGCAATGCCAACATTTTTATGCTTATTTCGCCTTTAAAAACGCCCGTATTTGGCAGAACCATCCTCGCGCGCGACGACACGCCCAAAAGCTTAATCACCGCGCTTCAAGCCATCTCTAAATTGCCAGCGTTTAAACAAATTTTTCCGCAAGGCAGCGTCATTGGTGTTCAACCAACAGACAACGCGGACCAATGCAACGTATTATTATTTACTAACGCTGGCCACCGCTTAAATACCGCTAGTGCAAGCTTTAGCACCACAGCTCAAAATCTCAAAAGCTTAAAAAAACTACTTTTTAACTACGGAAGAAAAACGTACAAGGATCAGCCGCCAAATTGCACGCCGGTTGTAAATTACCATAGCAGTTTTAACAAAATTGCATAAAGCTAGCGATATAAACCAAACCGGCTTAATAGCACTAAAAAAGCCCCTAAAAACGGGGCTTTTTGCATAAAAATCAGGCTAAAACCTAATCCAGCACATACGGCAAAATGCCTGCGGCACGGGCGCGTTTAATCGCGGTTTTTAATTTATTCTGGAAAAACATGCTAATGCCCGTAATGCGACGGGGTAAAATCTTACCGCGATCGCTCAAAAAGCGTTTTAAAAACGCAGCATCCTTGTAATCAATATGCTGAATGTTATTTGACATGAAATAACAACGTTTTTTAGGGCGTGCTTCTGCCATTGGAATGTCTTTCGTGTGGAAGAAAAATAAAACAGGCTATTAAAAAAAATCTTAGGGTTTAATTGTGCCCTAAAAGCAGCCGGGTTGGCAATCACCCTTTTAAAAAGCTTAATGATAGCTAAAAGCATAAAAAAAAGGGGCAATCCGGTTCGGATTACCCCACTCTGTGTAGGCTGGTCGGAATTGAGGAAGATGATTAAGGCAAGCCCTAGCCCCGCAGCAGCGACAGCGCGAGCTGTGGCCCCTGGTTTGCCTGGCTAAGGACGGTTGCAGAAGCCTGCTGCAGAATCTGGTTACGAATCAGCTCTGCGCTCTCTGCGGCAACATCCACGTTACGGATTTTGCTTTCGGAAGCAGACAGGTTCTCAATCGAAACGCTCAGGTTGCTGGCCGTACCTTCCAGACGGTTGGTAATGGCCCCCAACGTGGCTCGGCGGGTGTTAACGGTGTTGAGCGCGGTATCGATTTTGCCTAGCGTAGCTAACGCGTTGGTGTTGCTGTCCACCACCACGTTTGCGTCATCGACTTGCAGGTTCACCGAACCGATATCATCGAATACGTTACCTGTATCCAGGTCAATCACGTCGTTGGTCGATGAATTGTTCGGACCGACGTGAATTTTGAACCCGGACAAACCCGAGTTGAACAGGTCAACACCGTTAAACTGCGTCGCGTCGGTTAAACGCGTGATTTCGTTGGCCAGTTCATCGAGTTCGCCTTCAATGGCAGTACGTTGCGTTGAAGAGTTTGTATCGCTACTGGCCTGGACTGCCAGTTCCCGCATCCGTTGCAGGTTGTTGGTAATCGAAGACAGAGCGCCGTCCATGATGTTCATCACGTTGACGCCATCCTGAACGTTATCGAGCGCTTTTTTAGAGCCCCTAATCTGCGAGCGCAAATTTTCCGAAATTTGCAGACCAGCCGCATCATCGCTAGCTTTGTTGATTCGATACCCCGAGGCTAAGCGTTCTAGTGATTTACCCAGGTTGTTGGTGTTAGTGGTTAATTGGCGCTGCGCGTTAAGCGAACTTACATTGGTATTAACGTTAATAGGCATTGTATTAGGTCTCCATCCATCTTTGTTAGCCCACTACACTTGCCCCGAATGCTACAAAATTAGGTTATTATCTCAGGATTGCGTGATGTATCCAGACGCTCGGGTGCCAAAGCACCGTTGCACCTTGATTCTCCCAGGTTAAGGCAAGGCAGGTAGGTTCATCCGTGAACAAACAACATTGAGTTAACAGGACACGTCAATTAACTTGATCCGTGTATGAACGCTGACCGGGGTGCAAGGTCGTTGCATCCCGGCTCGCTCAATGGGGTTATGTACACGTGCGGGCCTCCTCTAAACGAGGTAGACCATATTGTTGAGAAATCGTAATATTCAGTAATATTCAGGTGCCAGCTATCACCGTTCACCCTTCAGGCGGGTTTATGTGTCTAGCCTTTTAAATCGTTAAAAAACATCGTGCAAAAAAAGCTAAACCTACAAAATTCAGGCTATAAACACATCAAGAGACTCAGGGGCATTATCGCCAATTAATACAGAGGGATCCTTATAAATAACAGCCGCTAGCGCACATACCGTTCTCGCATATTTATCCAAATCGTACCCACAGGATTTTTATTCACCATGGTCTCAATTTCTGCACACAGCCCTTTTCAGGTTCGCGCGCAAACAAGCCTTAAAAAGGCACGCTTTGGCAACCAAACGCCGCCAGCAGCAGCAGCGCAGCCAGCCCCACAAGCCCAGGCAACAACTGCAGCGCCCAAAAACGGTCTGGTCAGCCGTGTGGTTAAAGGTACAATTCAAACGCTTGCAGGCGGAATACAGGAAGTCAAAGCCAATTTAGGTTGGACTCTAAAATGGACTTTAGCCACGGGTGCCGTAGGCCTGATTCCTTTTATGCACGCATTTTTAATCCCTGCGGTAGCCATGTTCCCGCTATTAGCCGCGTTTAATTTCATCGGCGGAGCCGCTAAAGCCCTTGCAAGCCAACCCGGGCTCGATAAATTAACACAACAGGCGTCTCAACGGGCCAAGCAGGCTTGGCAAGCCGCTAAAAGCTCGGCGCAGGCAGCAACAGCTCAGGTAAGTCAGGTAAATCAGGCAACGTCGCAAGCAACACAAACTACGCCAGCAAACGCCTAAATAATGGGTCAGTTTGGCTCATAGAGGCAAGGCGAAGGCGGGAACGGCCCTGGCCAGAGGGGGTTAAACCCTTTTTAACTAGCCACTATCAACGCCTAATAATGCTTAATGATGTTGCTTGATTAACACAAAATTTAACGCTTCAACAAAAAACCGGACTCTGCCTTAGGGCATACAGTCCGGTTTAACGTTATGCATACTTTTCTAAAAAATAACCCGTGTTACTTGGTTTTAGAAACCGCATCCTTGAAGCGTTTACCCGCAGAGAAGGCAGGCACGGTTTTTGCCGCAACTTTGATCATTTCGCCGTTTTGCGGATTACGGGCATTGCGGGCCTTGCGCTTGCGGGGCTCGAAGGAACCAAAACCAACCAGCGTAACGCGTTTGCCTTTAGAAACAGCTTTCTGAATCACTTCGATGGCAGAGGTGATGATTTCGCCGACATCTTTTTGCGATTCGCGGGTTTTTTTAGCAACTTCCTGGATTAACTCTTCTTTGTTCATGACCGAACGTTCCTTTCTCTATCTCGATTGATCTGGCTAGTATGACGATTAATTTGAGCCGATTTTGCAGCGCTTGTATCGCTTAAATTGCGCTCACAGCTATATACTGTATTGCTAAATGCTTAAAATGTCTACAGTAAAGCATCTTCGGAATTTGAAGGCATTCCGGCAAGCAGGCGTTGCTTGGCCGCCAAACGTTTGGCGGGCGTTTTACCCGGGCGCGCGCTCGGCTGGTTTAAACCCGCCTGATTCAAAACGGTATCTGCTTGCTGCGTGGGCGGCTGGCGCCAGATTTGGTTCCTGACACCATCCGGAGACTGCCCGGCACCGTTTGCAGACGCATTGAGGCCTTGCGCCAATGCCTGCTTGCGCGGCATTTTTTGAGACGTGTGATTCGCTTGAGGGTATGCCTGAGGGCTCGCCAAAGGCGTACTAAGCAGCGAATTGAGCGAGGCAAGTTGCTCGCTGGCCTGACGATTAAACGCGCTTTGCTGCGCAGAAACCATTTGCGATTGCTCCGCAATGACACCAGAAAGCTGCGAAAGCATTTGATCGGCCCAACTAAACGCCTGCGCCTGAACCTGTTCGGCTTTAAGCTGCGCTTCCTGGATAATCTGTTGGGCTTCCTGCTCGGCCTGTACGCGCAAAGCCTCAGAATCTGCCATGATCTGCTGACGAATACGCTGCGCCTCTTGTTGTACGGCGGCCATCAGGCTAGATTCAGACAAAAGCGACTCCGCCTGTTCACGCGCGTCGTGCAAAATGTGCACCGATTGCCGGCGCGCATCCTCGAGCATCTGCTCGCGTTGCGTCATCAGCCGGTTGGCTTCGCGGATTTCTTCGGGAAGTTGTTCTCTGATTTTATCTAGCAAAGGAATCAAGCGGTCGCCGTTGACAACCGTCCAGGGGGTTAGCGGCACGCCCAGCCCCGCCAGCATCAGATCTTCGAGACGTTCAATGAGCTTCAGAAATTTCAAGGGTGAGAGTCCTTATAACTGTAGACCGTATTGTTTAAGCAAAACCTGTAAATCTATCATTACTTTAGTTAATTTCTGGCTTAATTTTTATGCCGACCCTGGGTCTTGAGCCAATTATGAGCCTATTTGTAGCCAACTCCCGAGGCATCATCCAAAGCTTGTTTGCACCAAGGGCATAAGAGAAGCATCGCGCCTGCACAACTGGTTTGTGCTAGGAATCGGGCGTAAGGAACGTTACCCGCATCAATCCAAATAATAAAAAACAGGGACTAAAAGTACACGCTAAAACCAGCTTGGGCCTGCGTTCAGGCAAACCCTCTCTATCTATCTTGCTTGTTGAGCATCTTAGCCATAAGCATCCGGCAAAGCCAGCGTTTTAAGGCAATCATTAAGAAGCTTTTGCAGTTACAGACCTAGTAATTTTGTTTTTATTTAAAATTTGAATTTAATCCAAACAGTTTGCGCCCGAATTATGGTTTTGGGCTAATGAGCTCAGGCTTAAAATAGCTTGCCACCGCTGGCGGAACATAGGCGCTAACATCGCCCCCTAGTTGCGCAACCTGCTTAACCAGACTGGAGGACACAAACTGATGTTCCAGCGCAGCCATTAAAAACACGGTTTCAAGCTCGCGGCAGAGCGTTTTGTTCATCTGGGCCATCATAAACTCGTATTCAAAATCAGAGAGCGCTCGTACCCCCCTAAGTAGCACACTGGCCCCGTGCTGCTTGGCAACGTCTACCGTTAAGCCATCAAAGCCCATCACCCGAACCGCACCTGCCGGCAACGCGGCTTGCGCAAGACTTTGTTCCACGAGCAAAACCCGATCCTTAAACTGAATCAGCGGCGCTTTGCTCGGGTTTTGCGCAACCCCAATAATTACTTCGTCAAAAAGCCCCGCTGCGCGCGTAATAATATCTAGGTGCCCACTGGTTAAGGGGTCAAACGTGCCCGGATAAAACGCGATTCGCTTCATGCGCAGGCCGTCCCTGAAGCATCATCAAACGGAGACGAAACCGCAACATCAATCAAAACCGGTTCGTTTGCGCTAAACGCTTGCGTCAGTGCCGCTTTTAGCTCCTCGGGCGTTGTAACCCGGCTGGCTTTGACCCCAAACCCTTGCGCCAACGAGACAAAATCAATCGCCGGATTGCGCATATCCATAAAGCTAAAGGGCTGTTCAGGCAACGCAACGCGCTTCCAGTATTCTTTTAGGTTGTGCTTTAAAATCTGGTAGCTCTGGTTATTAACAATCACCCACACAATCGGCAGCTTCTCGTGCGCCGCCGTCCAAAGCGCCTGACAGGTGTACAACGCCGCGCCGTCGCCACTGATGCAAAGCACCGGTTTATCGGGCATTGCAAGTTTTAAGCCAATGGCACCCGCAAGACCAACGCCCAGGCAACCGCCCCGGGCCATAAAATAACGCCGGTAATCCGGTTCGCCAGCTTCGGTCTGCCCTGGTGTTGGTTCTAAATAATGCAGCAGCGTGTAAATGGCCGAAATCGATTCATCAAAAATCACAACGTCTTGCGGCAAAGCCTCAACCAGTGCGGCCATGGCCTGGCTCGGCGGCATAATGCCAGCTTGCGCACTGGCTTGCTCTTGGCTAAATGCCTGCGATCGCGCGTCACGTTCGGCTATTTTTTTATACTGCCAAAAAGTTGCATTTGCCTCGGCCTTGGCCTTAAGTGCAGGATTTTGCGCCAAGCGCTGCTCGATCACGGCACACAGGGCTTCTAGCGTTAATCTGGGGTCGGCGTGCACCGCAATATCCGCCGGAAAATTCTTGCCCAGCTCCCAATCATTTAAATCAATCTGCATCAGCTTTGCCCCTTGGGCAAAATACGGCGAATGCGTGGGGAATAGCTCACGAAACAACGAGCCGCCCACCGCAAGCACCGCATCAGATTGATGCGTGATGGTCACGGTTTGATCGGAGTAAATAAAGCTGGTTAGGCCCATAAACAACGGATCTCTAAAATCCGCGTTCAGATTGGCAAAATCACAGCCGTAGATTGCAGCTCCAAGCAAATGCGATAAGCGGTGCAACACCGGCTGCGCGCACGTTAACGAGACCTGATCGCCCGCAAGCAGCATTGGGCGCTCGGCTTCTAGCAAAATATCGGCCATTTTCTGGATTGTTGGTGCATCTGGCGCCACCTGCCAGTTAACGAGCGTTGAAGGGTGAATATCGGCCGGAATTTCTGCATCCAGCACGTTCATCGGAATCGCCAAAAACACCGGGCCCTGCGGCGGCGTCATCGCGATTTTAATGGCGCGCCGTAAATTACGCAGCAACTGGCTCGGATGACTGACGCGATCAGCCCACTTGGTCACCGGTCGGGCCAGCTCGACGGTGTTTCCGCCCAAAAAGCCGTAAAAATCAAGCAAATCGGCGTATGTTTCTCCAGCATACATTACCAGCGGCGTATGGCACTGTTTGGCCTGGTACAGCAACCCCATGGCATTGCCTAACCCAACGCTTGCGTGCACCTGCACAAACGCCGGGCGCTGCGTCGCGCGCGCGTAGGCGTCAGCCATCGCCGTAACCGCAGCCTCTTGCAGCCCCATGATATAGCGAATCTCAGGGTATTTGGGCAGTGTTTCAAGCAAGGCTTCTTCTACCGTGCCGGGATTCCCGAAAACCAGGTTAATCCCGTCCGCAATCAATTGCTGGCAAAACGCGTCTTTACCTTTAATCGTCGCTATTTTAGGCGCAGCATCCGCAGAACACGACTCGGGTAAAGCCATTGAATATTGAAAAGTCATAAAAACGCTCTAAATAACGATTCTGACGCAATGGGGTACGGTAAGCATAAAGTCATCAGGAGGCGACCGGGCTAAGATGCATTATTCTGCAAATCTGGCACAAAAAACAGGGTTAGCGCGCATCGTGCCTATTTGGTCTGATCAATCTGTTAAAAGGCAGCGGCATTTAACGCTGCACGCCCCGCTAAGCAATTTTTAATACCGTTTTTGGGACGAAACTCTGGCTTAACCAGACCCCTTAAAGCAAACAGCTCGCCTTATGTACTCCCATGCACTCCCATGAACCCCAATTTACTTGAATTAACCCTGTCGTATCGCTTTGCAAGACGTAGTGCTCGCTGGGTTTTTAGAAATGTAACAACTTGAAAATGATTTTGTGATCCACGCAATCGACACCTAAAGATTGTTTTTATTATTTTGAATCTTTTAAATCTCTCTTCCAATTATTGTGAGTGCGGTGAAGACCGTAGCGTTGCGCTACGAAGTGATGAAATTTTAGCGTCAGCATAATTTTTTTTGATAGGTTCGCCACATGGTTTTCTCATTTAGCAATACGCTTAAAGCGTTATCCGTTAGCTTTAACACGTTTGTTAATGCTTCTACAAACCAGCAGAACGACCAACTTAAACAGATTACCGACGGCCTGAAAGATAGCAAAAATGCCTTTTCTTTCGATAATTCAAAAGCAACTTTAATTGCAGAGCTTGATTTTAGTAAACACGGCACGCTGGGAAATCTCGATATTCAAGAGCTGATCTCGCGCCTTGAAAAAATTCAAGACAACCAGTTAGACGCGCAAAAAGAAGCTGAAACATACACTGCTTTGGGCTCTCTTCTGGAAAATATCCAGAACGGTGCCATAAAAGGAGCCTCGGATGAACTCAAGCAGGCCCTGGATTTAAACGGTGATGGCGTAACAAATAGTAATGATTCACAATTAGCGTTTCTCATGGGCGAGGATATCGAAAATCCTCCTGTAGTCGCAGAAACCCCGGTGGTCGACGAAACCCCTGCGGTTGCTGAAACCCCGGTGGTCGACGAAACCCCCGTGGCCGAAGAAGCCCCTGTGGTCGAAGAAACCCCCGTGGCCGAAGAAGCCCCCGTGGTCGACGAAACCCCTGTGGTCGAAGAAACCCCTGTGGTCGAAGAAACCCCCGTGGTCGAAGAAACCCCCGTGGTCGAAGAAACCCCCGTGGTCGAAGAAACCCCCGTGGTCGAAGAAACCCCCGTGGCTGAAGAAGCCCCAGAAATTGACTATGCCGCGATTGCCGAAGCTCAAGCGCGCGTTGAAGCCGCAGAATCGGCAAAACAACAAGCGTTAGAGCAAGCGCAAGCTGCGCTTGAAGCCAAAACGCAATCGGATTTACTGGCACAGGAAGCCGAACAGGCAAGACTTGAAGCCGAACAAGAAGCAGAAGAAGCCCGTTTGGCTAAAGAAGCGGCCACTGCCGAAGTGACCTTGAAGCAAGAGGCGCTCGCCATTGCCGAGGCGAAAGCGGCCGCGCTTGAAGAACAGCTTTTGACCGCGACTAACGAGCAAAAAGCTTTACTCGAAGCTGAACTCAGCACAGCGCAACAAGAAATTACACTGGCACAGGCTAAAGCCGACGCTGCCAACCAGGCAAAACTCGAAGCTGAAGCTAAAATTACCTCGGCAAACGAGCTGCTCAACGCTGCAAACGCGCGCGAAGAAGCCGCGCTTGCGGCTAAAGACGCGGCAGAAGCTGAAGCAGAAGCGTTAAAACAGGCCAACGCCGAAGCCGAAGCGCGCCAGGCCGCAGCCGAAGCGCAAGTCGACGAGGCGGTTAAACTTCAGCAAATTGCCGAAGAAGTTGCACTGCAGGCCCTGACCGCAAAACTGGAAGCCGAAGCAAAGGCAAAAATTGCGACGGATGCGCAAGCCGCCTCTGCGGCAAAAGTCACCGCGGCCGAAGCCGCCCGCGCTACAGCCGAACAACAGGCTGTGGATGCGCAAGTTGCTCAGGCCGAAGCCGAAGCACGCGCAGCCACCGCCGAAACCGAGCTGAATACATTAAAATCGCAATTAAGCGAATTGACTGGGCAATTAAATATCGCTCAGCAAGAAGCGATTGCCTTGGCTGAAGCGAAAGCAAAAGCCGAGGCAGAAGCCGCCGCTAACGCTAAAGCATTAGAAGAAGCGCAAGCCGCTGCGCAAGCCAAAGCCGACAAAGCAGCCGCGGACGCCGCCAAGGCCGAAGCAGATCGCATCGCGCTAGAAAAAGCCCTGCAAGAAGCCAAAGACGCCGCCAAAGCCGAGGCGGATCGCTTGGCGGCAGAAAAAGCACAGCTCGAAGCTGACAAAGCAGCGGCAGACGCCGCCAAATTGGCCGCAGAAAAAGCCGCAGCCGAGGCAGCGAAGTTAGCCGCCGAAAAAGCTGCTGAAGACGCCGCTAAAGCCGAGGCCGACCGCCTTGCACTTGAAAAAGCACTGGCCGAAGCCAAAGAAGCGGCTAAAAAAGAAGCCGACCGGCTAGCCGCCGAAAAGGCGCAACTCGAAGCTGAGAAACTAGCCAACGAACTGGCCGCAGCCGAAGCCGCCAAAGAAGCTGCTGAAGCCGCCAAAGCCGAGGCCGACAGAATTGCCGCGGAAAAAGCGGCTGCAGCCGCCGCGAAAGCCGAAGAAGAGCGCATCGCGGCAGAAAAAGCGGCTGAGCAAGCTGCTAAAGCCGCCGAGGCTAAAACGGCTGCCGATAAAGCGGCTAAGGCGACCGCCAACGAGGAAGATTTAACCTTCTCGAACGGCTTGTTTAGCACGATTAAAAACGTGATTAAAAACGTTAAAGAGACCTTTACCGTCAATCAATCAACGCTTATCCACAAGGATTGGCTGGATTTAGACGGTAACGGCACAGTAGAAACCGAGGACTTTACCAAGCTCCAGAATAATCTGGACGACCTTGCCGCGGGCGAACTGGGCGAAGCCGCGATTACCAAAACGCTTAACGCCTTGGGTGCCGTCGTCGAGAACATCCACGGCGGAGCGATTAACGGGCTCAGCTACTCCGAAGAAGCCTCGTTTGACTACAACCACGATGGCAAAGTGGACCTGGTAGACGCGCAAACTGTTTACCGCCAAAAAGATATTCAAATTGAGCGCAAAGAAGACTTAGATAAAGCTGGTAGTAACACTGGCACTGGCAACAATGACTCGCTGCAAGAACTGTTTAAACTCTATTTAAGCGAGACCTTTGGCACGCAGCCTTCTGGCAGCTTAAACCATACTCCGTCTGATCCGATGGCGGCGCTGTTTAACCAATATCTGCGCGAAACGGGTCAATCTGCTCCGAGCTCTGGCGGCAGCGCGGGTGCTGGTGCAGGTGGCGGCTCGATAGCCGACTTGTTTAACCAATATCTAAGAGAAACACAAGGCGCGGCTTCGCGCCCTCCAATACCAGCGCCCCCGCAGCCAACCGGCTCGGATGCGATGGCCGCGCTATTGCAACAATATTTACAAGAAACTCAAGGTTCTTCGTCCGCTGGGACGATACCCCCGATGTACCCCCCGGTGTCCCAAGGAGGAGCAAGCTCAATGGGTAGTTACAACATGGGCGGCTATGGCGGCTACCCTCAGCAACAATATGGTTACCCGCCACAGCAACAGTATGGCTATCCGCCGCCGCAATATGGCGGCTACCCGCCCCAGCAACCCATGGGGTACGGCGGCATGGGCATGAGCAGCGCACCCCCATCCGGTACGCAAGCCCTCAGCATGTTTGGTCTGGGCCAACAGCAATACGCGCAAATGGGCGGCATTGACCCTTACAGCTTCTCCACCAATCACCTTAACGCAGCCTCTGGGCTGGCCGGATTGGCAGCCTCTAACCCGGCACTGCAATCCACCATCAGCGGCTCGCTGAGCATGGTCAGCGGCGGCTTAGCCAGTATCCTCGGCGGCGGCGCCCCAGAAATTGGCCTGGCAGGCTACGGCGGCATGATGCAGCAACCCATGATGGGCATGGGCGGCTACGGTATGCAACAACCAATGGGCGGCTACGGTCAAAGCTATTCTCCTTACGCCCCACAGCCTCAGCAATACGGCGGCTACCCGCCCCAGCAACCCATGGGTTACGGCGGCATGGGCATGAGCGGCGCACCCCCAACCGGTACGCAAGCCCTCAGCATGTTTGGCCTGGGGCAACAGCAATACGCGCAAATGGGCGGTATTGACCCTTACAGCTTCTCCACCAATCACCTTAACGCAGCCTCTGGGCTGGCCGGATTGGCAGCCTCTAACCCGGCACTGCAATCCATCAGCGGCTCGCTGAGCATGGTCAGCGGAGGCTTAGCCAGTATTCTTGGCGGCGGCGCACCAGAAATTGGCCTGGCAGGCTACGGCGGCATGATGCAGCAACCTCAGTACGGCTATCCGCCGCAACAGCAATACGGCTATCAGCAACAACCTCAGCCAGGCGGGTTCTTCGGCTAAACCAAACCATTTCGCTCAATCAAGGGCTCAGAGGTTTTCTCTGAGCCTTTGTTACTAGGTCTGCACTATTTGAAGACAGCCTCCTCAGGAGGCAAGACCTATAAAATCCTGAATCACATAATTGCTTTGCGCAATATAAGCAGGCGCAAGGCATATACGGCCTAGGTAATTGGTGTTTAGCACGCCGCGCTGCTGCCATTTGCTCAGAATCGCCTCTATGCGCGCAATAATCAGGCGAGGTAACCCCGCGCGTAAACGTTGCCAATCAACGCCCTCGTGGGTTCGCAATCCAAAAATAAACGTGTTTTCAAGCTGCTCCTGCGGTGTTTGCAGCGTAAAATGAGCTTTTAATGGGTCTTGCAGGTATTGCGCCAGGTCATCCAGATTCTCGTAGCGCGTATGGCCAATTTGGCCATGCGCCCCCGGCCCAAACGCCCACCAGTTGTTATTGCGCCAGTAGTTTAAATTGTGCCAGCTTTCGTAGCCGGGGCGCGCAAAATTACTGAATTCGTAAGCCTCAAAGCCATGTTTGGCGAGTAATTGACGGCAGAGCTGATACATTTCAAGCGTTATTGCCTCTGTCGCGGGTTGATATTGCGCAAACGCCTGCAAACGGCCAAGCCCAGTTTCCTGATGAACCGTAAGCCCGTAAGCCGAAACGTGCTGAACCGGTAACTGCGCCACTTGCGCCAGCGTCTCGCGCCAGCTTTCTAGCGTTTGACCCGGCAGACCATACATTAAATCGACAGAAATATTACCAAATCCGGCGCGTGATAGAGCCGCAATGTTATTTAAAGCCGTCTCGGCCGAATGCCGCCTAGAAAGCCGCTTAAGCACGTCATCATCGAGCGATTGCACCCCAAGGCTAACACGATTAAAGCCCGCGTCCAGGTATGCCTCGGGCGAGTCCGCCCAATCATCCGGATTAGCTTCCAACGTTCGCTCGCAATCATACGCAAACGCAGCGCCCGCAAGCGAAAACGCCCTAAAAATCTGCTGGTAAACGCCTGCAGGTAACAACGTGGGCGTACCGCCACCCACATAAAGGCTTTTAAAAGGCATTGCCGGCTCAAAATTCAAACAGGCAAGCCGGCTGGCAATTTCTTGACACAAGGCCTCGGCAAAGGCGTCTTGTCCGCCGTATTTTTCGAGCACCACGTAAAAGTCGCAGTACAGGCACCGGGAGCGGCAAAACGGCACGTGAATATACGCCGCTTGCGCCTGAGCGGAGCATGCCGCCTGATGAAACGGCAGTATAGTGCCTGAGACTTGATTCATAAAACAAATGTTTTTAAACGTTCAGTTTAACGCATTTTAAATCGGGTTGATGAGCCTCAATTATGGGTCAATAACCTAGGGGATGCACGCAGAGGCGAAAAATGAGAAGCTTGAAAGACGCGCGGCCTGAATGGTTCTGCGCAAAAGGCAAATGCCGCAATAAGTTTAAAGCCCCTGTGGTGAAGCTTCTGTTGTGATACAAAAAATTGCTTCGGTCCTGGAACCTAAATTCAGCGGGCTGCTTGAGCCGCTGAAAAACTTGTTTGCGGGTAAAAACGCGCCCATCGAGTTTTACAATCGTTCGATTGATTTATGCAACGCCGAGCGCCTGGATGAAGCCCTGGCTTTAAACGATAAAGCGCTCGCCAAAAACCCGGAGTTGCTCGATGCGCATTACAACCGGGGCGTAATTCTAATCAAAATGGGCAACTGGGAGCCCGCGGCTGCCAGCCTGGAGACCTACCTTAAAAAACAACCCGAAGATCCCCAGGCACAATTTAACCTGGCCATTGCCTACATTGAGCTACAAAAAAACGACAAAGCCCTTGCACTGCTCGAAAAACTGATCAAGCTGCAACCCGAAGACCCCGAAGTCCATTTTGCGCTGGCCCTGCTCTACGAGAAAAAAGAATCCGCTGAAAGCACCGAGAAGGCGCTACAGGCCTATCAGGCTTGCCTTGAGTTTAACCCGAACCATGTGGGGGCAAATTTAGGCGCAGGCAAACTCTTCGATGCTCGCGGATCATTTGATCAAGCCATCGAGGCGTATCAGCGCGTGCTGGAAACACACCCTAATAACCTGGAAGCCAACTACGAAATCTCGATTTCGCTTGCAAAAGTGAGCGATTGGGAGCAAACCATTATTTACTGCCAAAAATGTATCGCAATTGATGCTTACTATGCCAAGGCGTATAACCAGTTGGGCCTGGCGTATTACTGCTCGGGCAAACCCGAAGAAGCCGTACCACAGTATTTAAAAGCCATCGAAATCAATCCCGATTACGCAACCGCTTACAACAACCTGGGCTACGCCTACGAAAAACTGGGCGAACTCGCCAAAGCGCTCGAAATTTTTGAACAATACCTGAGCAAGGACGTAGACGCGCAAGAGTACCAAGAAGTCCAGGAGCACATGGTAACCCTCAAAGCCAAGCTTTAGGGTCGTTTATTGTTAGGTGCTTTATTATTTGGCTTAGGGCGTGGCGTCTCGTATACGCCAGAATCTACAAGCTCCGCTTGCGTGTTGTAGGTTTTAAAAGCCATTTGCCCACTAGGGTGTAGCGTCATCAGCATAACGTGATGTTGCTTGGGTTGATTATTCAGTAGCTGACTTAATGCGTGCCGCGACTGAATCGGGCGTTCGGCGCAACGCCCCGAGGTACCCAAAACAATATGCGGCAAGCCTTTAGAATCAGTTAACCGCTCGTAAATATGTTCATGGCCCGATAAATACATCTGCGCTCCCGACTGTTCGAGTACGGGCTTCATAATCGCCTCGAAGGTTTTAATTGCTGGGTCGCCCACGCGATGATCGCCCGAAGCATACACCGGGTAATGCCCGCAAACCAGTTTAATGGGCGCATTACTCCGTTTTAGTGCCGCCTTAAGCCAAACCGTCTGCACATCTGCCTGTTTTTGCCGCAAGCTGGGCTGCAAATTTTTGGGCACGTAGCCATAGCCGGGCAAATACAGCGTGGTGTCAATTACAAAAATTTCTGCTGGGCCAATGCGGTGGCTATAAAACGGCGGAGAGCCCATAAACGCCAATTGCGCATCGGCTTCGCCGTGCACCACGTCGTGGTTGCCTAATACGGGGTAAAATTTAACGTCATCCTCGTAAAGCGCTTTGTAGGGCGCATACAAGCGGCTTTCAAAGTAATCGCTCGAGGTTTTACCCTCGGCTTTCTCCCGATCAAAGACGTAAACATTATCGCCTAGCATCAATACGGCATCGAGCGGGGTGGTTTGATGCAGCGTGTTGAGCAACTTAGCCGTGGCCGCTTGCGCACCGTTACCGCTACCAGAATCACCAATCACGGCGATTTGCACCGGCGCATCTGCGGGGCGCGGCGATTTAACGAATAAATCAGGCTGCGCGGTGCCGTAAAGTCTTAGTTTCTCTTGCAGCGGCAGCACCGACCGCGCGGTTTTAACGCCAAAACTTGGTTTTTGTAAGGCATGTAAAAAACGACTATGGAGGCCAGTTAAGCGCATCATGCTTGCCATTACAGCATAATCTATGCGCTTTAAAGCAAGATTGTTACGCCCTTTTGCTTTCGGACTCAAACCATGCCATCAGTCTAGCGCGATGCTCCGGTTTGGCTTGAAGCCAATGCGCCAGCTCTGCAGGCACACGCACGGTTCGGGTCAAAATTTTATGCGTGCCTCTGGGTCGGCCAGCACCAGGGCGTGCCCCGCCACGACCAGCAGTGCCTGTGGCCTTTGCCTCGACGTAAGGCGCAAGGCGACCGGCCATACGTTGCTGTAGCCACTGTGCCAGCACCTGCTGATACGCCTCGATGGTTGCTTCTGGCGTATTGCCAGAGGCGCTTTCGGGGTAAGCTGGGTGTTCAAACACCCACGCAGAAACGGCTTCATCAAACCAGGGATTGATGGGGCCTATTTCTTGCAAGGCTTTTTTCAGTTCGGTTAAAACGTCTGCCGAGAACATCGATAACTTGGATAAATTCGGTGATGAGCTCATAACGTAAAGCCTCTGCTAGTCAGGATTTTTTCTGTTTTCCGAACATCATGCGCGGGAACTTCATTACCCGGATGCGTAATTTTTATCGTGCACACAAAATGCTGATTCTCATCAACTAATGCCCAATCAATACTCGCTTTTTGTATCGAAAACCCAAATCGACGCAGACGTTTTTCGTAATCGCGCCGCTTCATAGGTTTATAAGACATAAAGAATTAATTCAACTACAAAAACATTTTAGATTATTTGTCACACAAATTCAAGCCTTTATAGGCAGCTCACCCCATCTGTTGAGCGCCTGTTGTACCAGCGCAGCCACTTGCTCGGGCGATTTGACCTGTACGGTCTCGGCCTCGGTTAAATCCCGGCGCTTAAGCTCAATCATGCCCTCTGGCGCGCGCTTGCCCACCGTAATCCGAACCGGGTAGCCAATTAAATCCGCATCCTTAAATTTTACGCCCGCCCGCTCGTCACGATCGTCGTAAACGGTATCAACCCCGGCTTGGGTCAAAGCAGCATAAATCGATTGCGCCAACTCACGCTGAGTCTCATCTTGCGGATTTACGGGCACAACAATCGCGGCGTAAGGGGCAATCGCAGGCGGCCATAAAATCCCGTTCGCGTCATGGTAGCGCTCCACAGCAGACGCCGCTACACGCGAGACACCAATCCCGTAGCAGCCCATCACGAACGGTTTTTCCGTGCCGTCTTCATCGGTAAACGTGGCGCTCATCATTTGGCTGTATTTGGTGCCCAGCTTAAAAATATTGCCTACTTCAATACCACGGCTAAGCTTGAGCGGGTTATGCGGAGGCAATGGGCATAAATCGCCCAGTTTGGGCAACCGAATATCCACAAAGTGGCTGGGCGCGTGTACGGTAAACGTGCCATGGCCCTCAAACGCAAAAGCACTGCCCCAGTTCACGCCTGCAGCGTGTACGCCAGGAATATTCAGTGCTATCTCAAAGTTTTTCAGGTCGCGCACGCTCTCATCGGCCACCACTTGAATATTCGCGGGCAAGTTTACAGGGCCAATAAAGCCTTTGGAAGTCCCACCCAGCAAGCTCGACACTTCTTCGCCCGAGGCTAACCGAAATTCGGCATCGGCACCCACTGCGTTTTTAAGCTTAATGGGCTCCACGTCGCAATCACCCCGGATTAAAGCCATAATAGCGGTTTTTGGTGGTGACTCCGCGTCATCTTCTACGTAAATCAGGGCTTTCACAATCGTTTCGGGCCTAAACTTGTGTTGCGCCTCAAGCTCCGCAATGCTGGTGGCCTTGGGCGTCTCAATTAGCGTGGGCTCAGCCCAGTCGCCAGTGGTGTTTGCCGGCGGTAAAAGGCTGGTTGCCCAGTTACCGTTGGCCGCGTAGCCGCTTTGCTCATCGTAAAACACGTCATTTTCGCCACTTTCCTGGCCTTCGGCACTCGGCGGAATCAGTACCATGTACTCGTGGCTCTCGCTACCGCCAATGGCGCCGCTATCGCTACGCACCATTTGGGTTTCCAGACCACAGCGCTCAAAAATGCGCGTATACGCCTGGGCCATCACCTCGTATTCGCGGTCTAAATCTGCCTCGGTGCTATGGAAGCTGTAGGCATCCTTCATGATAAATTCGCGCCCGCGCAGCAAGCCGAACCGGGGGCGCACTTCGTCGCGGTATTTATTCTGGATCTGATACAAATTGCAGGGCAACTGTCGGTAGCTCCGCAGTTCGGCCTTGGCAATGCTGGTAATGACTTCTTCGTGCGTGGGGGCCAGCACCATGTCTCGCGCGTGGCGGTCTTTCAGCCGAATCAGCTCTTTGCCATACACGCCCCACCGACCGGATTCCTGCCAAAGCTCTGCCGGTTGCAATATGGGCATCATCAGCTGTTGCGCGCCGCTGGCGTCCATTTCTTGCTCGATGATTTGCGTGATTTTTTTAAGCACACGCCACATTAAGGGGTAATAGTTATAAATGCCGCCCGCCACGCGCCGGATAAACCCGGCCCTTAACAGCAGTTTATGGCTGGCCACTTCGGCATCCGCCGGAACTTCTCGTAAGGTGGGTGCTAAAATCTGGCTCAACAAGGGCATTTTGTTTAAATCCTGTAAAACAACTAGAAGACGTTAAAAAAATAAAACGCTATAAATAACCGCTAAAATTAGGCCAAAATGATGTTTATTTGATGTTTTTTTGCCTAAAAAAGCACGTTTTTAAGCGGCTAATCCATGGCTGCGCAATCATTTAAGGCCTTTAAACAATCCCAGTTTAACGCCAAGCACGTCCTATAAACAAATGACTCCTGCAACGTAACTTTGGCCGATCGGCGGGTATTCGTGTAAAATAATCTATGATATAGAATAAATCAGGCATGTGCCGAATTATATTGAGTCTAAAGCATAGAATAAAACAGGAATTAGAAAATGAGCAATAAACTCTTCATCACCAACATTAGCTGGGCCGTTACCGAACCCGAACTCAACGATTTATTCTCGACGGTGGGAACCGTAGAGGCCATTAAGCTTCCCGTCAATTCTCAGACGGGTAAAAACAAAGGGTACGCCTTTGTGGTTATGACCACGGATGAAGAGGGTCAACAAGCCATTGAACGGCTCAACGGCTACAACCTGTCGGGACGCGAGCTTACCGTAACCGTTCAAGATGAATCGCGCCGCCAAGCGAGCGAACCGGTTAAAACCAACAAGCTTTTTATTCGTAATATTGCCCCCAGCGTTGATGGCAATGCGTTACACACGTTAATTAGCCAGGCCGGCCAGGTCAACTCGTTGCAAGTCCCGCTCGATCGCGAAACCGGTGCCCACCGTGGATTTGCGTTTGTCGAGATGGCAACCGACGACGAGGCCGAGCAGGTAATTACCCGCTTTAACGAGCATATGCTGGCCGATATGCCGCTGCAAATTGTTTATCAAGATCCGCGTCGCTCGCGCCCAACCCGCCCCGGTGGCGGTATGCAACAGCCGCGTTTTAACGCAGAGGCCCAGAGTTTTCCGGCATACAGCCAGTAAGCCTCGGCAAACCAAGTTAAACGACTTTTTTTAAACTTTCAAGCCGGTTTATGGAATCATAAACCGGCTTTTTAATGTCTGTGTAGGGCTACCACCGTTTTAAAATAAGCCCCTACGCGCAATCTAATTAAGTTGGCAAATTTTACGTATTCCCCGCCTTGGCGGATAGAACGAATTTACCAATACCACCTTGGCGATTTAATTTCTCGATCACTCATTTTAACAGGTATGCAATAACAAGCCTTTAAGCGCAATTTAACTCGCAGTGCAAGCTCAAAGAATACAAGAGACTTTGATCTTCCTGCAAAACAGAACTGCTAGCAGGGCTTACGAAAAATTAGCCGCCGCTGTCACCCTTAGCCAGCTTGCGTGAGCATAAGCATGCTGCACTCAACTTGCTAGCTAGCCCGTTAACCGGTGGCGTTTAAACGCCCGGTTTTCCCAGACACAACGTTCTCGTGCGTTAAAAACATATTCAGCGCCTGAATCCCAACGCTTAAAATCCCGATTGCAAACGCAATCCCCAAGGCGCGCGCTGCGTACCGGTGCTGTAAAAGCTCTTTAAAATATTGCTCCACTACGGGTTCAGCCTTTTTAAACGCCTCGGAGCCCTTGCCCAGCTTTTGTTCCAGGCGCTCTAGCGTCAGTTTATGTCGCGCCTGCACCTGGTGGCTGGTAGGCACCTCGTAACGGGCAGTGGGGTTCAGCTTCCACATCAGCTCGGCAAACCCGCCGTTGGGTTTTGGGCGCTCTTTTAATAGCGCGGGCTGCATCGATTTTGGCAACGCCTTTTTAAGGTAAGCGCGTAAAATAATATCGCTAGCAAAATACCAGAACAAATAGCCAGTGCAGTCACGAACAGCCGTCTCGCGCATTTCGTTGCCGCTACGCAAACTAGCCGCGTGGATTCGCGCCCCAATCGTTGTGGCGTAAATCACCTGGTTTTGTAGCAACGGCGTATAGGCGGGCTGCGCAAAATCAATCGCCTTTAGGGCATTGCCCAAAGGAACATGCGCAACCGATTGAGCTAAATTACCTGCAATACTAGACATACGCATTCCCCTGCAAACCAGCCACAGGCACTTGCGGCAAAGCCGTTATACTGCTCAGGGCGCTAGACGCTAAGGCACCCGCCGGGGGCATAAAGGGGTATGCTCCCGCCGAAGTAACAGGCCCACCCGAAGCAAACACTGATGGCGCCCCGCCCATAAATACGGGCAACCCAAACGGGCCCATCGAAGGATTTATTGAGACGTTTGGCGAAGCGTTCGGCACAAGACGATTGGCTGGCGGTGGCGCAAAATAACCGGGTTGTTGCACCGGAATGGCGGCCAGCGCAGCTGCCGGATTAGGCCGCAGAACATTGGCCGCAACGGACGAAGCCAAAGGCGACCCATTAACGGGGCTCATTGGCGCAGTGGATGCGGCGGGCGCGGGTTTGGCCAGTTTAAGCGACTTTTTACCGGCAGAGGCCGCAGCCGCGGGCTGACCTTTTAAATGCCTGAAATTTTCGACCGGCGAAGCATTGCTGCCATTATTAACTTTTTTGGTGTAAAGGTTATTCAGGTACGGCGAGGCCATGCCGCACGCAATCGAAACCACAAACGGCACCCAGGTTAGCAGTGGCTTGGTGCGCAGCGTCGCCGGGATTAAACCATGCTCAAGCTTGGGGAGCCAGTTGGCAGGCTTCCAGAGTTGCTTTATCGCCGCACGATCGGCGGGCGTACCAAATAAAAAGTGACTGATTTGCGTTTTATGTGCCGGCGTCAACGTCAACGAATCGCTGACTTGTCCGTGCTTATCAACAATACTGAGCGCGCGGTCGGCATACTCCGACATAAACACGCGCAACGAGCGCAGTATGTTGTTACGGTCAACGTCCTTAATCGGCCCCAAATTCACCCGGCCGGTAATCCCGGCCTGTTCGGCAGCTTCGCTTAACGTCTTGAGATGAGACTTTTCGGCCTTGGCAAACGAGTTAGCCAGCTTTAGCCGGGCCTGCGCGTAGGCCTTGCTTGCCGGATCCAAGTCCGGATGGCGCGCTTTTATAAGCGCATCAAACGGAACAAGGTTGTTTTTGGCATCCAGACCTTTGACGGGCGCATGGTCAAAATACTGGGCCAACGCCACACGGCGTTCAGCTTCGCCCGCATGCTCGCCAGATAACACCTTGGCCGCCTGGCTCAACCCGGTTTCGCCCGTTTTAGCTGCAAGCTCGTCTAAATGTGGAATAATCCCGTCGGTAATCAAGTTCGGGTCGGTCGCGTGCAAATCCGTCAAGATACGATTCAAGAAGTGCTGACGAACTTGAGCCGGAGTTTTGCCCGCCTCAAGCGATTCTGCAAACGTTTCGCCAAAATGCTTCAAGGTGTTGGCTTCAAGCACATCAAGCCGCAATCCTTTAGGATTAAGCCCCATGGCGTTGTTGCGCATCAGACCCTGCGTCATCAACCACGAAATGCCTATCGGGAAAAACGCCTGGGTAAAAAAGCCGGTTTCTTCTCGGATCGCGTTTTCGCGCGCCGCATTCCCGCCACGCATCACCCATTCTTCGGCAGTTCGAGGGCCAAAAAACGCAAAAAGCTCTAGCACCATCAGCTCGTTAATGCGGTTCGCTTCTACAAAGCTCATCAACGGCGTAATCGCGTTCATTACCGCTGAGCCTGCACCGCCCGAAAATTTAGGCGCAACCGGCCCATTAGCTACTTTAGAAGGACTTTTTTGGGCTCGACTTGGGGCGCTAACCGGCGTTTCAGTAACCGCAGTCGCCCCAAAGCGGGGCGTTGATGCAGTTGGACGAGCGATAGAGTGATGCGTTAAAGAAACTGGCATTGATTAACGACGAGCAAAAAAACGCTTTACGGATATAGGACAATTCAGGGACGAGATTGAGCGCGTATGCAGAAAGGTCACTTGCCGCTATTACGGCCAAAACAACCGATGTTTTAACAAAAAGACAACATCATCCATTGGCATTTACATTCACAAGAAAACCGCTCAACCCAATAACGTGCTAGTTCATCACAACGCAATCGCGAAGCAGGTTAAACGCTTGGTATCTGGCCAGCAAAATCCCAGCAAAATCCCAGCAAAATCAGAGTTTGATCCGTAAAACCCGGGCAAGTAAGTAACAACGATGCTTCAATCGCACACGTTTACTTGCAGGCACTTTTTTAATTTGCATTTTTAAAAGTTTTGCTTATCCCAAACGATTACAATAGCCTAAACAAAGCTTATCTGCACAAAACAGCAAGCCCAAAAGCCGAGCTTGGTTATAAATTGTGACAGTTAGAGTCCGTACTGTCAGTCGTGGCATAAACGCTTAGACTAAAGCAGCGCGGGTGTGGCGCAGGCAAAAGCCTGGCCGCAAGATTGCCATAGCTATTAATGGGCCTTACTTAAAGCCTGCACCTTACTTTAGGCGACTAAAGGCTGCTACTGTTGGAATGCTAGCCAAAATAATAGCCGTAAGGCGCGTAGCCAAAGCCATACCCAAAGCCTAATGCTGGGCCGTGCCACGGGCCGGCAATGGCACCCGAAAAATGATTCGTCAGGCCAAGCACATCCATGGCGGCGGGATTTTGGCCCAGCGGATAACCCGGCTGAGGAAACACCGGCAGGCGATTACCGACGCCTTGCAGGTTCTCCTGAAAAAAGCCACTTGCGGCCAAAATATCCACCGGGCGCGGATTATTGGAAATATCCGGCACGGGCTGGATAAACGGCGCGTCGAGCACGGGCACCTGCCAGTTAAACGTCGTTAGGGGCTTGTTCACAAAGCGCTGCGTCTGCCGCAGCACGTCATCGGCGCTAGGGTTTTTACCTAGCGGTTGCACGCCACCAAAAACGCCTCGATTACTGCTGACCGTTTTAATATTCAGGCTAACATTGCCCACCTGATTCTGGATGTATTTAGGGCTTAAAAAATCGCTCGCCTTCCCCTCAAAAGGGTCATTCGCCGGTATCGTCGGCAAATTCTGGTTCGCGTTACCAATAACGGATCCGTTGTAGACAAACGGATAACTATAACTGTTTGGCATACCCTAAACCCTTCAGAATGGTCGAACAAAGCAGGATTGCTTTTACTTGACATCGTTTGGCGTGGGCGTAAAGCGTTATAAACGCGCCCGGCGTAATCAGTTGGCAGACTCGGTAAACTTTGCTTTATAAAACAATAAACAATCGATTCGATATGAAATTGCCATCCTGAGGATATACTTTAACGTATCTGTAACATTTAGTTACGCCAGAGGGCCGCAATCGCTTAAATAAGGCACTGTACGCGTTAATACAAAGAGTACGCTTTTTACGACTTTTTACAAGAAAAATCAAGAGATTAGCCTATAAAACGCATACGCTGACAAACGCTTGAAAAAATCACCGCATTCTGACTTTAGCGAGTGGGTCAGTTTGGTGGGTTCAACATCTTGAAGCGAGGGCCGATCCCTCCCTCGCGCTCCCTCCCTGAGCTAAACTAACCCAAACCCTGACTTTAAACACGTTTGCTATATACTTTTTCAAATCTATTGCAAGCATCATTATCGTTTTAGCCTCCGTCTCCCTTTTGCAGGTTTTATAGCCGCACATGCCCACAACCCTAACGCCAGACGTAGTGAACGCCCCTACCAGCCAGGCCGAACAGGCGCCTGGCCCACAGCTACAAAACGCGCAACACGCGCCGCTTGCGTTTGAATCCCAGATTCGTCGGTACGAAAATCTGCATATTGTGTTTTGGCTGTTAAAAGATTTAAGCTGGTGCATGCTCTGGAAGCCGCTTGGCGTAGCCATGATCATTCCCACGTTGGCCCTGGCGCTGCACATTACCTGGAAAACCCGCCACCACGAAAGCGAATGGATTCATAATCTGGCCGTAATCTGCTGGATTACCGCCAACGCCTACTGGATGGTGGTTGAATTTTTAGGCTACGACGAAACCTTACGCTGGTTTGCGTTTATACCGTTTATCAGCGGCATCACGTTGATTTGCGGGTATTACGGCGTACTTTGGTTCAGAAAACGCCAGGCTACCCGAGCAAATCAACTGCAGGCACCCGCAAGCCAGACGCTCGCCTCGGTGTCACAGGTTTAGACAAGCGCTCAGCCTCAATAGAGCTTTTAAACCGCCTGCACGCACCGCGCGCACAGCGCAGGATGAGTGTGATCTTGGCCGACTTCGGGCTGAAACTGCCAGCAGCGCTCGCATTTTTGGCCTTGTGCCGCTTGGATGATAACGTCTGCGTTTTCAGACCGAATGGTCCAGCCAGACGCATCTTGCGCGGGTTGGGTCACAACTTGCGAGACTATCAAGATGGTCGCCAAATCGGTTAAAAAGGCGTCATCGTGGATTTTTGCCGCCAGCGCGTGCGATTCGGGCAGATTTAAAACCACCTGCGCCTCGAGCGCGCTGCCAATGTGGCCGGCCTTACGTGCATCTTCCAGCAGGGCATTCACTTGCTCGCGCAGGGCGAGCACATGTTCAAAAGGATGCTGGGACGCTAAATCCTGTTTCTCAGCCTTAGGCCAGTCAAGTAAATGAATGCTTTCAGAAGAGGGTTTCAGCGCTTGCGGCAGGTTTTGGAAAATATCTTCGGCCAAATGTGGCATTACGGGCGCAAGCAGGCGCATCAGCACATCCGTCACGCGCCAAAGCACGGCCTGCACGGCAATACGACGCGGGCTCGTGACGCTATCGCAGTACAAGACGTCTTTATTGATGTCGCAATACAACGAAGAAAGCTCGATGGCGCAGAAGTTTTGCAACAGGTGATGAAACCGGTGGAATTCGAACGCATCAAACGCTTCGGTCACCTGAGCAATCAATTCATCGGTTTTTTGCAGCAAATACGTGTCTAAAAGGCTCAATTTGAGCGTTTTTAACGGGTTTTTTTGCGCATTATACCCGTTTAAATTGCCCAGTAAAAATTTGAGCGTGTTGCGGACTTTCCGGTACACCTCGGTTTGTTGGCTAATGGTGGTTTTGCCGATTTTGACGTCCTTGGTATAGTCCACGCTCGCCACCCACAGGCGAAGCACGTCCGCGCCAAGGTCTTTGATCACCGAGTTGGGATCGACGACGTTGCCGAGGCTTTTGCTCATTTTGCGGCCTTGTTCATCCAGCACAAAGCCGTGGGTCAGCACGGTTTTGTAGGGCGCTTGCCCGTGGGCCATCACGGATGTCCAAAGAGACGACTGGAACCAGCCCCGGTGCTGGTCGGAGCCTTCCAAGTAAAGTTCCGCAGGTAAATCGCCGAGTTGGTCTTTGCGTGCAGCCACCACCGCAGTGTGCGTGACGCCCGAGTCAAACCAGACATCCATAATGTCGGTTTCTTTTGAGAGCACCCGCGCCACGTCGGCTTCGCCTCCCGGGGCAGGTGCAAGCTTTTCGTTGGTATGTTTTTGAAGATCGTCGGCCAAGAGTTCTTCAGGACTCATCGTCCACCAGCAATCGGACGTATGTAGCTCAAATTTTTGGGCGATGCGCTCGATCGATTCAGGTGTGATTAAAAGCTTTTCCGCGCCGGTTAATGGGTCGGTTTCATAAAATGCCGGAATAGGGACGCCCCAGAGCCTTTGGCGGCTAATACACCAGTCCGAACGATTCTCAACCATTCCGGCAATACGGTTTTTTCCTGCCTCAGGAATCCATTTAACGTCATTAACCACTTGATGGGCTTGTCTTTGCGCCTTTCCGACATTGATAAACCATTGCGGCGTGGCTCGAAACATAACCGGTTTATGGCTGCGCCAACTATGGGGAAAGCTATGTTTGAACTTGTTCTGGAAAACCAAGCAGTTATTTTCTTGAAGCCATTCCAAAATAATCAAATTGCCTTTTTCATAAAAAACCCCACTTAATTTTTCTTGAGCACTTGTATAGGCGTTTTTATGCTGTTTTAAAAAATTAATTGCATCATTAAAGCTAAAAGCTCCCTTTTCATCCATCACTGAAAAAATTGCCATTTCAAAATAAACTTTGGCAGCATTTGGATTAGTTATTGATAAGCTATCTTCTTCAAATTCAGCTAAACGATTGAAGTACTCTTGAACCACCTCATAATCTTCTTTGCCATGCCCGCCGGCGGTGTGAACCACGCCAGTGCCGGCGTCGGCGGTGACGTGCTCGCCGTTGAGCACCACGCTGGGGCGCGCTAAAAACGGATGCCGCGCTGCGAGAAACTCCAAATCCTTGCCTTTAAACGGCGCTGAAACAACCTCGACGCCCTCTAAATGCGCCTCTTGCGTGACGGTTTCAACCAAATCCTGCGCAACAATGAGCTTGCCCCATTGCGCGGTTTCAATCACCACGTAGTCAAAGTCCGGGTGCACGCACAGCGCAACGTTTGCGGGCAGCGTCCACGGCGTCGTCGTCCAGATGAGGAAACTTGCGCCTTTTAATTGCTCAAACAGCGGCTTTTGCGCGTCAGCAATAAATTCCTGCTCGTCTGAAACTGGAAACTTTACATAGATGCTGTGGCTCTCGTGGTCGGCGTACTCGATTTCGGCCTCGGCCAGCGCGGTCTGGTCGTGCGGGTCCCAGTAAACGGGCTTGAGGCCCTTGTACACGTAGCCTTGCTCCCACAGCTTGCCAAACAGCCGAATCTGCTCGGCCTCGAACGCGCCATCAATCGTGCAGTATGGGCCTGTTCGATTGGCCTTGTCGGCATCACGAACCCAATCGCCCCACACGCCGAGGCGCTTAAAATGCACCGTCTGCGCGTCCAGGTTTTCCAGCGCTAACGCTCGGCACTGTCCACGAAATTCAGCAGGCTCTAATCCACCATATTTTTGGCCTTTGGGTGCGTCTTTTTTGCCTTCTAAAAGCTTCTTCAACACAGCGTTTTCAATCGGCAGGCCGTGGCCATCGAATCCCGGCACGTACGGGCTGTAACACCCGGCCAGCGTTTTGTAGCGCGTCACAATGTCTTTGAGAATCTTGTTTAAAGCCGTGCCAATGTGAATATTGGGCGCGCTCAGGTACGGCGGCCCATCGTGGAGCAAAAAACGTGCGGCCCCAGCCTCGCGGCGCGCCTGCTGCGCTGTTTCGTAAATCTGCGCTTTATCCCAAAACGCCTGAAGCTCCGGCTCGCGCACGGCGGCGTTGGCGCGCATGGCAAAGTCGGTTTTGGGCAGGTTAAGGGTGTCTTTGTAGGGGTTGGGCGCTTTTTTAGGCGTTTGAGGTTCGTTTTGGGTCGGCATGGGATTAAAAACAAGGCGAAGAAGGGTAATATATTCTGCATTGTAGCGTTTCAAGCGCGCAATGGCACGTTTTTGCCTTCAGGCGGTTTAACCTGCAAAGAGCTTAATTCTACACATGAAGGAGTATTACTCATGACTTTCATCAACCGCCCAGCTTTTGGTTCGCTGAGCATTAAGCCTATTGTAAAAACAAAGGGCAAAGAAACTGCGTCTACGGGCACATGGCGTGTGACGTATCGCCCTACAGACGGCGCGAATGAAATCCTACACCTGCCAAACAGAAGCGTAAAACTACCAACAGCGGATGCTTCTTTCTTCTGGCTAGATGATGCTCTCGGCAAACTTCAGAACAAGCCTGGCTATCAGCTCCCTGAACTGGAAATCAGCCCATTAGACAGCGAACAAGCCAAAAATCCTCAGATCCAGGACATTCAAGAACAGCTATACATAATGGCCATGGCCAATCAATTTACGGGCGGTCTCAATAAACTACTCGACCCTAAAAGAGATATTTCGAAAAACTTTGGAGTCTTGTCCGACGCACTTTCGGTGGAAAAACTAACCAACCCAAATTATCAAGGCTTAAATCTGAGCGAACAAGAAAACAAAATCTGGGCGAAGTTGTTGGAGCAAAATAATATTCAAAATCTTAAACTCACCCCCTCTAAAAAGGGATTTCAGTTTGACGTTCAGGTATAATGTTGGGCACTAAATCCCTTGATAGAAATTTTAAGGAGCCCACGCCCCATGACTCAAGCCACCCAGACAATGACACCCCCGACTGCGGACACCCTAACCGAAACCCAACTTGTACTTCGGGGGTTGCTCGCCGGTAAAACTGCGCTCATTACCGGCGTGGCGCACAAAACCAGCATCGCTTGGGCGATTGCGCAAGCCTTAAGCAACGCGGGCATGCGCTTGGCGTTTACCTACCAGGGCGAACGGCTCGAAAAAAACGTGCGCGAACTGGCCGAGCCCCTGCAAAACAGCCTGATTTTACCCTGCGACGTGACCGACGACGCCCAGATGGATGCCGTGTTTAACAGCATCGAAGTCGAATTTGGCCGGCTGGATTGTCTGGTGCATAGCATTGCGTTTGCCCAGCGCGAAGACCTGGACGGGCGCTTTGTAGATACCAGCCGCGACGGCTTTGCGCTCGCGCACAACATTAGCAGTTATTCGCTCACGGCGTTGGCCAAGCGCGCCGAACCCCTGATGCAAAAAAACGGCGGCGGCAGCGTGATGACGCTCACGTATCTGGGTGGCGAGCGCGTGGTGAGCAATTACAACGTAATGGGCGTCGCCAAGGCCTCGCTGGAAGCCAGCGTACGCTATTTGGCAGCCGATTTGGGACCCAGCAACATTCGCGTCAACGCGATTTCGGCGGGGCCCATTAAAACATTGGCTGCCCGTGGCATTAGCGGCTTTAGCAGCATTTTAAGCGAGATGGAGCAAAAAACGCCGCTGCGTCGCAACATCGAGGCCGCCGAAGTAGGCGACACCGGTCTGTTCTTAGCCAGCCCGCTCTCACGTGGCATCACCGGCGAAGTGATTCACGTCGACGCCGGGTACCATATTATGGGCCTTTAAGCTTAGACGAAGTCGCTTACCGGCGTCGCAGTTCAAGCATTCACGCCGGGTACCCTATTATGGGCCTTTAAGCTTAGGCGAAGTCGCTTACCGGCGTCGCGGTTCAAGCATTCACGCCGGGTACCACATTATGGGCCTATAGGCTAAACAGAAATCGATTTAACCAGAAAAACGACCCGAAACGTTTCAACGCGCAACGGGTCGTTTTTTTGGATAGTGAGTCAGTATGCCATAGGAAGGAACGCGAGGGAGGGAACGGCCCTCGCTTCAGGATGTTAAACTTATCAAACTGGCCCACTGCACTTTTTTTATAGTTAGTGGCGGGTCAATTGGGTACACTTAATATCTTAAAGCCAGTTACAGCCTGGGCGAAACGCTCTCTTGCGCTCGATCTCTTTTGCATCTCCGCCTTAGCTTCAAGCTGATCTGCTAGCTTTATTAAGGGCTATGGCCCAATAGGCTTGCAGATACCTGGCAAATTTTTTAAAAATTACTGCGGCTGCCCGGCAGTGGCAAAGGGCATCGCAGCAGGCATTGCGAAGGCCCCTTGTAATGGCTGTTGCGCAGCAAACGGGTTAGCCGCCCCAGCAAACGCGCCCGCGGGCCCTTGCAGATTAAACTGCGGCAAGGGCATCCCCTGCGCAAACCGCACTGTACCGGTGGGCAAGCTGGATGCTTTAGGTGTGGGCTGCGCGTTAACAGGCGTTGCAAGCGGTTTTAAATTCGGCTCGGCCTTTTTTAAACGATGCTTAATCCACCCGGCGGCCATGGCCGTATAGGCAGCAAACGCAACCGGGGCAGCAAACGCAAGCTTACCCACATAACCCAATTTATTAACCGGCGATTTAGGTTGCAGTAATGCAGCAAATAGGCCCACGGCAGGGATCAACGAGACAATCGAAGGCAACCGGACAATACTGGGGTTACCGCCCTTTTTAATATAATCGCGCTGCCACGGAATAATCAGCTTGTTATCGACCCAAGTGCCTGCAACACCCATTAATAAAAACACCGCCGCAGACGTTGCAATCGCATCGGGGAGCAGGAACGCGTTTTTAACAAGCTCTAGTTTTCGGCGCACAAAACGCGCCTGCATGGCTTCGCCCAGCAAATGCTTTAACTGTTTGTGCTCGGCCTGACTAAACGATTTGCCTTGCGCTTGAATCCAGCCTAGTGCCTTATGCTCGGCAAGCTCGTTTTGTAGCGTCGAGAATCGCTTTAAAACGTCGGAGGGCGAATGCGCAAGCGCTTTCATCTCTGCGTGCGCAGCCTCTAACTTGGCCTTAACAGTGGCATCAATGCCTTTAACGCTATAAAGCCCAGAAAGTTTTTGAGGCGGTTCTGTTTTCCATTTTTCTAAAAACACCAGTTTTTTAAAAAAGTGCCACCCTGAATCAATACCGTCGCAGGCCACCTGGGTCATAGAACGTTTTTCTGGCGCCTGCCCTTGGAAAAACGCATCAATGTGCTTTTCGACCTGGCTAATCTGATTGGGCGATAAAGCATCTTTATACTGCAATTTATATAGCGTTTTCTCGAGCGGTTTTTCAAAGTGCTTTTCAATATTCAGGTGGCTACCGCGTAAAAAGTTAACCCCCTCGCGCACGGCATCTGCAATATTCTGCTTTACAGTGCCTTTAGCCACCATGGCATCCAGATGCTCGGCAAACCCCAAACGCCGCTGCAAATGATGCGCTAACACCGGATCAAAGCCAGGCGTTTTAGCGTATAAATCGGGAATCGTGTACAGGCTTTGCGTACGTACCACGTTGCCCAGCAGCATGGGCTGCAAATTTGGCAGCTCAAACAACGATTTATAATTATTGATCTTGCTGAATTGGCCGTTATAGAGCAGTTTTAATTTGTTAAGCTCCAAAATCTCGGTCATTTTGGGCGCAACAAAATAGTTGTTGAGCAAGCGGCGTCCAAATTCAAAAAACAGCGGGTTCGCGGCCGTCAGGTAAAAATCTCTGAACGTGTAACTCGGCTGTTTTTCTGGCGGAATCGCGGAATATACGCGGTAGCCACCCCGCAACAAATAGGTGCCATCTACAACCTTATTTAAGCCAGCCTGAGTAGCCTGGCTTACTGCAATGGGCGAAAAAGGGAGTAAAAGCGACATTTTATCTTTGGCAATGAAAACAACGACTAAAAAACGTTAAATAAACTCGGTTAGCACTAGTTATAAGGCTGCTGAAGCACCATTTGTGCGGGGTAAGATTGCGCGGGATAAGACGGTAAATTGGCCGCCGACGATATTGACGACATAAAAGGCATCAAAGGCTGACCCACAGCAGGTGCCGGATAGGCACCAGAAATCGTGTTTTGTGCAGACTGTAAAGTATTCTGTATCAGGGGCATCTGTAACGCTTGCGGCAGTGCGTTTAATGCAGGCAAAGGTGTTGGCAAACTAAACGGAGCCCCAACGCTACGCTGGCCAGCCCCCGCGACAGCATTATTAGCAGACTTAATGCTTTGCAAAGGCTTTGCTGTAGCTTTAGGCGTTTTACTTTCGACTTCAAAGTCAGGATCCAGGCGGGCAATGGTTTTATACACCACCCACATGGCGGCCTGGCCCCCTAAAAAGATGTAAGCAGCCATTTGCGCCAACGCCTGGACCGTTGCAAACGTGCCCCGTCGATTTACAAGAAACTGCGGGACTTCTTTCAGAATTCGCTTGTCCTTAGCAGTCAGGGCGTCGGGCGCGTGTTTATTAAGCAGTTCAATCAATTTGCCCGGATGGTGCTGCTTGGGCGTGGCATTGTACTCATCCAAAGCAGCTTTGGGCAAAGCCGCCTTGGCGATTTCTTTTTTCTCGCGGTAAAGATTGTTCAGGGCCATGTTTTCGTTCTGATCAAGCTTGGACCAGAAATTAATCGACGACTGCGGTTTAAGCCCGGCCTCTTCTAGCACCTGTCTAAAATCAACCGAAGGCCTTAAATGGTTAATGGCGCGCTCAAACACCGAGGCCCCCTCGGAAAGTACTTTTTTAGGCTGCATAAAATTATTGAGCAATCGAACCAAAGGCCCCTCGGGGCTTTTGGCGTAGAGTGTCCCCATCGATTGAATCGACCACACGCCTAAATTTCGGCCAAACGTTTCCCATACGTGCTGGTGGGTAAAAACGGCACCCACCTGCTGCGCGGCGTACAAGGCAAAAAGCATCATGCGCTGCACAAGATCTTCTTGCGACATGCCGCCTTTACCCACTTTTTGGGTAATGCCAAACGACTTGAACGTTTTATAAAACCAGTTTGCCGATTTAATATTTGCAATCGGTACAACAAGGTCTTCTAGGGGTTTAACGGCGGCTGTGGCAACTTTGGCAGCACCAACAGCCGAATTCCCAAACATTACCCCTCGATGATTTACGCTTACACCTTGCCCTTGTGCCTTAGGCCCTAACTTAAAAGTCGGTTTTGGCAAAATTGTGGGCATAAATCAGCAAAGACTCAAATTAACAGCCAAGGGGTCTATTGCGCTGCGGCAGAACACATGGCTCAATCGGCCATAAAGGCCACAGCATATACGTATTGCTGTAAACGTGCCTCAATACCTGCTTGTGATAGCAGACGGGCGTCGCAGGATTCAATTGAGGTAAATTCTGTAACATTAAGTTATATTTAAGCGTGCTTTCGGTAATATCCGTGGCCATTCAGGTTAAGAACGGTCTGGGGCAAACTTTTTAAGACTTTACCAGTTGGTGCTTTTCCAGCGGTTTGAAACTTGCGTTTATCACTAGTGGTATCCTATGCCAAGCCCTTCAACGTTGTAATGACAACGTTGTCATTTAGCCACTCTGTAACAGCTATGTAACGGATTGTTTTTTGAGAAATACCTCGAACACCGAATTAAACAGCCACATCAGTGTTTTGCGCGATGAGACACTTGCTGCGCTTGCGCCAAGTGGCGACCGGCATTACGTTGATGCCACGTTGGGAGCAGGCGGCCACACGCGGGCGCTCCTGGCACTATACCCCTATAGTCGGCTCACGGGGTTTGACCGCGACCCTAAAGCCATAGCGCTAACCGAAAGCACCCTTAATGGCGCAGGCATTGCGCCCGAACGCTACACCCTGATTAACGCACCCTATAGCGAGATTACCCGCCATTTAGCCCCGCAGAGCATTACAGGCGGCTTGATGGCCGATCTGGGGTTTGCCTCGTTTCAGGTCAATGATGCCGAGCGCGGCTGGAGCTTTAGCCAAAACGCGCCGCTGGATATGCGCTATAACCCGCAGGATGCCAGCACCCCCACTGCAGCCATGCTTTTGGCTACGCTCGAAGAATCTGAATTACGGCATATTTTTAGCACCTACGGCGAAGACCCTTTGGCTCGGCCCATTGCCCGGGCAATCGTGGCTGACCGGGAAACAGCCCCCCTGACGCACACGCTTGCGCTGGCAGAATTAGTCGCCCGGATTGCGCGAACGCATTACAAGGCAAAATCCAGAACGCACCCGGCAACACGGGTGTTTCAGGCGTTACGGATAGCCGTGAATCAGGAGTTTGAGCATCTGAACAAGCTTTTAGAGGCGCTGCCCGCGCTTTGCGCCCCGGGCGCGCGAATTGCCGTGATTACGTTTCATTCACTCGAAGATCGCATCGTGAAGCAGCAGTTTAAGCAATGGCTGAATCCGTGTCGATGCCCGGCGGGGTTTCCGAAGTGCGTTTGCGGCGAGACGCTACAGTGGGAAACCCCGCACCGCAAAGCGATTACACCCACCGAGGCAGAGGTGCGGCATAACCCGCGTGCGCGAAGCGCAAAACTGCGGGTTATAATTAAACGCTAAACGCGTGCGCGAAGCGCAAAACTGCGGGTTATGATTAAACGCTAAACGCGTGCGCGAAGCGCAAAGATACTTACTTTCGCGATGCGAAGGCTTATAACAAGACATTTTCTAAAATCGGCCGATACTTAACGTATGTCCTCCGAATGGTTAAGACTGACCGGTGCACCCCAAAACCCGGCGGTTCATACGCAGCTCAATCCCCAACAGAAGCCCAGCGCCAACGGGCTTCAACAAACCAACGCGCCCGAAAACGCCTTGCCGCAGCAAACGGCACAAAACACGCAAAACACAGCAGCAGGCCAGCAACCCGCAGGCGCATTGCCCAACGCAAGCAATCTTCCGCATTTGCCAGCACTCACGCCGCAGCAGCAAGCCACCTGGCTTAAAACCATGCTGGCCATGCCGCCCGAGCTGACCCCGCTGCTTAAAGCCTGGCTTACCGAAGGCCCAGGCGGCAACAGCAAGGCCGCGTTTAACATGCTGCAAGCGTTTACCCCCGAGGCGTTGGCTCAGCCCCTGCTCGGCAAGCTGAACGAGGGACTCAAAAAAATTCAGCAGCAACTGGCAAGCAGCGGCGGGTTGCGCGGCCCCGAGAACGAAACCCTGCAAGGCGCCCTTAAACAGCTTACGCAACTCAGCGGACAAACCCGTAGCCAGCCAGGGCAGGCCCTACAGGCGCTAATTACCCTAATGATCCCTTGGCAGCCGCTTGAACCGCCGCAAGCCGTAAAAATACAGGCCCATCGCAAAAACGCAAATGATTTACCCGGAGCCGCAGGCGAAGCGGGTGATTCGGATGAGTCGAGCCAAGGGGGCGGCCAGCACAGCTTGAGCATTTATCTGGAGACGCGCGCGCTTGGCCGCCTGAAGCTTACCTTGCTGGAGGAAACCCCTGCACACGCGAGCCAGTTCCAAATTGTAGCTAAAGCCATGCCCGCTCTTCCAGACAACATCCGAGCCGATTTAGAAGCCCACGTGGCCCAAAAACTTTCGCAGGCGTCGCATTTAGGCCAGGCGCAGTGGGCCTGGCCCGATTTAAAGGCAACTGCTCAACACAACACAGCAGAATTAATGGCGCAAACGCCACCTATGGCCCCATTAGCTCAAATGACAACTGAACCCCCTGAGATGCCGCAACAGGAATTTGCCGTGCTGCCCAGCGGGCAAATTACCGCCCGTTTAATGAGTGCCGCAAGCCTGATCGTTAACGCGCTGCTGCTGCTCGATAATCGGATAGCCCATTCGGAAAAATAAACGCTACGTTTAAGGCTTTAGCGAAAAAACGCACCTAAAATATCGTCGCTACAACAGCAGTATTCAGGCTGATTTAATTACGCAAAAGCGCTTAGCTTGCCTATGCGCGTTTTTTGCCCAGCGATTGCCAGAAAACGCGCCAAATATAGCCTGGATTCCCCATAATATAGCGGTTAAACATGCGTTTAGGCTCAATAATAAATCTAAAAAGCCATTCTAGCCCGTTCTCACCCATCCAGGCAGGGCAGCGCGGCACTTTCCCCGTCAGGTAATCCCACGTTGCGCCAATGGCAAAACAAACGGGAACGTCTAGCAAATGGCGATGATCATCAATCCAGTATTCTTGCAGGGGGCAGCCCATGCCGACCACCAGAATATCGGGTTTTTTGGCATTAATCTCGTCAATCACGGCCTGATTCAGGGCGCTATCGCCCAGCACGTAACCGTGGTGCATGCCAACAACCTTATGCCCCGGCACGCGCGCATCAAGCAGCGCTTGCGCGCTGCTAATCACGCCCGGCTCTCCTGCCAGAAAATACATCGACAAGCCCGCATCGGACATGGCCTCGATCCACTCAAACAACCAGTCGGCGGCTGTAAATCGCATGGGCAGGGGCGTACCCATCAGCTTACTGCCCCAGATAATGCCCGCGCCATCGCAATACAGCATGTCTGCGGTGTTTAAAATACGCTTTAAGCGGGGCTGTGCGTGCGCCAGATTTGAAATATTGACGTTAATCGCCATCAGATTCGTTTTGCGCTGCGTCTGCTTGGCGTTGCGGGTCAGGGCAACCATGCCCTCAAACAGGTGGCGCAACGATTCAAAATAATCGACCGCCAGGCCATCGACCCAGTAAACGCCTTTACCAAACCGCTGCTGGCAGCCCTCAGGCAAAGGGCCGGGAGGGGCTAAAACGGGCTTGAGGTCGGGTTGCTTGAGGTCGGATTGAAGTTCAGCGTCAGCAAGGAGCGTCATTGTGATTACTTTCGGTAAATATTGTCGATTTGGAGTAATTATCTATTACTACAATAATAAGTTTTCAAAAACGTTCTTGATGCAAACATTGACATAACCGAGCGCTAGGCGTTAAAAAACGTTACGCAAGCCCTACTGCATTCATGTGTATTTTCGCCTGCGAGCGGGCGTGTTTACGGGCGTTTTTAAGGTATGGTAGAGCCAATTAATTTTCGGTCAGAACGTCTCATAAAAACCAAAACGCCTGAAAACTCAAAATCATGCAAGATAAGGCATGAGGCTTAACCAAAACTAAGCTCTGTGCTTAAAACAATGTTTAAAACGCGCCACTGTCTGCGATTGATTCGTATAACTCGCTGACTACAGCAAATTAACTTTTAAGTAAAAGTTAGAATCAAGACTAAACGCCTTTAAAATGGTTTTTAAGCGCTTAAAAGCTTATCAATCAAGATTTAAAACACTCTAAACCCTGCGGACCCCACTCCATGGCATCTTTCCCTCTCCCAACATCGCAAACTAATCCCGCCGCGCAACACGTACGAGTTCGCATTGCGCCAAGCCCCACAGGCAACCTGCACATTGGCACGGCACGCGCCGCGCTGTTTAACTGGTTGTTTGCCAAAAAACATGGCGGCACGTTTATCCTAAGGCTCGAAGACACCGACCTGGCGCGCTCTAAGCCAGAATTTACCCAAAGCATCTACGACGGCCTGCGCGGTTTGGGCCTGAATTGGGACGAGGGCCCGGACACGCCCGAAAACCAGAGCGGTTACGGCCCCTACACGCAATCGCAACGGCTGCCGATTTATAACGAATGGCTGCAAAAGCTGATTGAGCGTGATTGCGTTTATAAATGCTACCTGACCGAGGAGGAACTAACCGGTAAACGCGCGCTTGCCGCCGCCGAAAACATGCCATTTGTTTACCGAGAAACGCCCGAGGACGCCGAGCTCAACCATCGCCGCGGGCAAACCGGAGACGCGCCTTATGTCTATCGCTTCAGAGTGCCTGTCGATCACGCACCGGTGGTTGTGCATGATGCCATTCGGGGCGACGTACAGTTTGATGTCTCGACGCTAGGCGATTTTATTATCATGAAGCAGCCGCCTAAACACGGCCGCAACACGCTAGCGATGCCCACGTTTAATTTTGCCAACGTGGTCGATGACGCATCGATGGCAATCACGCATATTATCCGTGGCGAAGATCACCTCCCGAATACGCCACGCCAGATTTTGCTCTACGAGGCGTTTGGCATCCAGCCGCCCGTGTTTGCCCACGCCAGCATGATTTTAGCGCCCGATCGCAGCAAACTCAGCAAACGCCACGGCGCAACGGCGCTGGCAGAATTTTTGGCGCAAGGCTACTTGCCCGAGGCCATGGGGAATTTTCTGGCGTTACTCGGTTGGTCACCTACCGATGGTCAGGAAATTGCCACGCTCGAGCATTTTGCAAGCCAGTTTTCCCTGGATCGCATCGCGCAAAGCCCTGCCGTGTTTGATATTGAAAAACTGAACTGGCTCAACGGCCAATATATTCGTGCTATGTCGTTAGCCGCCTTGCTCGAAAAATCACGTCCCTACTTGCAATCGTTTGATTTATCGGCATACAGCTCCGAGCAACTTGAGCTGATGCTCGAAGTCGTTCGGGAGCCGTTAATCAAGCTCGATGAGTTACCAGAGGCGGTAAGCTACTTTTTTGATGACGCACTCAGCGTGCCTGAAGCATTACAGCACGACGTCATCGCACCCGACGAAGGCCAACAGGTGCTGAGGGCCTTTAACGATACGTTTTTAACCGAGCACGCAGCAATTTTTAGTCAACCTGTACCCCAGGCCCGAGAAGCCATGCAAGCCGCGCTTAAAGCGTTTATCGGCAGTCTTAAGCCGCTTAAAGCCAAGCAGATTATGTGGCCGATTCGCGCGGCGCTCACCGGGCGCGTCCACGGTGCCGAGCTGGCCAGCGTGCTGATTTTACTGGGCCTAAAGCGCTGCAAGCAACGGGCTCAGGCTGCGGTTGCCGCGCAAGTCTAGTCAAGCAAGCTGCTTTATCCAGTTTATCCGGCTCAGCTTTATCCGGCTCAACGCGGTTTTTACCGCAGTAATGCGCTAGGTTCATTCGCTTACCGACAACGGAACAAGAGACTGTTTTTGACCAATGCTCCCAGCCACGTTGACCCTGCTTGCCCTGTACGCATTATCCGTACTTTGGGTTGCCAAACGCTTCGAGCGCGCCTCGGATGCAAACACGCTTGACGGGTTTTTTCTGGCCAATAAACAACTTGGGCATTGGCCGGTTGCGCTTACGCTGGTGGCCACGTGGTTTGGCGGCACGTCTACGATTGGCTCGCTACAAGCGTTTTACACACACGGCGTGTCCGCGTTCTGGAAGCTGATTTTTCCCTCAATTGGCTGCTGGCTGATTGTGATTTTTTGTTTTGCGCGCCAAATGGCGCTTCAGCCTGGGCGCTCAATGCCAGAAGCCTTGTCTGGCACTTACGGACCCACCGCCAGAACCCTTCTGGCTATAACCATTACCGCATCAACCACCGCGCTGATGGCCTCTCAGCTGGTGGCCTCGCACCAGGTGCTCGCCGGATTACTGGGCGGCGCGCTGGATCCAATCATTACGATGGGGCTTGTGGCGGGCATGGTTGTGGTTTATACCGCGCTGGGCGGCTACAAAGCCGTGGTGATGACTGATATTTTGCAGGTGGGATTTATCATTTTAGGGTTACTCGTCTTACTTGGCGCTTTTTTTCCGCCATTTACCCAACTCGGCTGGCAAGGCTTCTGGGCCAACGTTTCACAAGCCCGCCCAGACAGTTTTTGGCACCTGATGGACAACCCCGGCAAGCAAATCGTACTCATGCTAACGTTTGTAATGGCCTGGAGCATTGCACCAGAACTCTGGCAACGCCTGACCTCGTTGAATTTAAAAGCGGGCGAGCAGTTTGCTAAAAAAAGCTGCTGGCTTGCATTACTCATACTCACCGCCTTGTACGCGCTCGTTAGCCTGATTGGTCTTGCAGCCCCCGGCATTTTGCCGCCGGTTGCCGAGGCACCGGGCGCTGTTATGCTGGCCTTGATGCAAAGCCTGCATAACCCGTGGCTGGGTGCGCTGGTGCTCACCGGGTTTATTGCGGCCATCAGCTCAACCATCGATTCAACCCTGAACGTGGGCAGCCTAACGCTTGTAAACGATGTTTTGATTCCGTTACGCCCGTCCCTGGCCCAACAGCCTGCAACCATCGTGCGCCTATGCAAACTCTCCACACTGGTAATGGCATTGCCCGCATTGTGGATTGCCGTGCAACACCAGGATATTATCAACGCCTTGTGGATCTCGGCGGATATTTACGCGTGCGCCATGTTTGTGCCCGTGGTCGCGCTGCTGTACAGTAACGCGCGTTTTACGCCAACCGCCAGCGCAGGCGTGTGGGCCATGGCAACCGGCTTGGGCTGGATTACCCTAAACACCCTGATGCAAAGCAGGCATTGGCTACCCCACTGGCCAGAAGCACCTTACAGCACGCTGTATGGCGTATCGCTTAGCTTACTGGCGTTTTATGCCGGACAAGTATATTCGCGCAAAGTGGTAGCAAATTAACTTTTTTGAATCCAACAATTTGAGCAGGCTAACGATAAGCGTTAGCGTTAATGCGTCCAGCCTTCTTGCCGATGAAAATAAGCCGCCTCGGCAGAATATTGCTTGATGGGCTTGGCCGGCACGCCCGAATACAGCGTATGCGTGGCATCATAAGCTTTATGCAGCGTTGAGTTTGCGGCCAGTATCGAACAATCCGGTAACTGCGAGCCCTTCACTATTACACAGCTTGTTGCAACGCGGCAATAATCCCCAATGCGAGTCATCGCGCTTTGTTGCTGATTTTGCTCAAAGTTTATGCCGTGCGTGTAAATGCTGCTATTAAAGCCGGCAATGGCGCTATGGTGCCCAATGCTAATCGTATTAGAGCAATCTAGGTAATGACGCTTGCCTACCGAGCTATAGTCGCCCAACCGAAACGCCGAAACCCGGCCCGGTTCTTGCTGAAAATGCTGACCAGAAGCCCCCTTTATAGTGTTGAAGTGATCAATCTGCGCGTGCGCGCCCAACTCAAATGCATCCAGGTTTTTAATCAAATTAAAATGCCCCAGCCGCGCGTGCGCCCCAATAATAATCTGGCGCGCCTGCAAATAGCTTAGGCCCAGTTTGGCCGTGCGATGAATTTTTGCGCCCAGAAACGTGTTATACACCCAGATTTTTAGCGCGTTGGGGCAAAGCGCCAGCAAAATATAGCCAGGCCTCATAGTTCAAACTGCCTATGCGTTGCAAATCGCAGGCTATCGCGCGCGACGCTAAAAACGATGTACGCCACCAGACCTACTAAAATGACCGGGCTAAACACAAGCATGGCAAAGTAAGCCAGTAAAACCAGGCTGCGCGATATCATGGATAGGGCAATCTCTCGGGGTGAGTACAGGGTAAAGATTCAAAAAATGCAACGCAACGCCAACAGCGTTTAGCACGCGTGTAAATTGGCTAAAGCCGTGGTGTGGCGTAAGGTTGCTAGCAGCATAAGCCGCGCGCGAGTTGCCCCAAACAGGTAAATCTTCAATTTTAGACGCGCCGCCCCCAGCCCAGGGTTTACCTACCGCTTGACCTTATTCCGCACCGCCGCCCCGATTTGGAAGCACCTTATTTTATGCTGTATAATAATTTTATAAGGGCTCTACCCTACGCGAAGTCTCTAGTTCCACTAGAGCCACGCTTGTAGCATAGCTAGGGTGGGGCCTGAATATTTTTTGAGATATAGCTTGGGTTTTGCTTCCGATACATGGGCTTAAAAAGCCAGTGAGCATAAGGGTTACTCCAACGGTGGCTTAGACTTCCAAGGGTTGCCCCATAGGCCGTGGATACTCCTGGATTAAACTTATAATCTGGGAACAACGCTTTAATTTCCGAGTACACAGCTTTATAGACTTCATACTTTGCCTTAGATCTCTTGGATGTTTTTTTGTGTCCATTATTTAATCTAAATTGCATTACGCCCATAATAATATCTAAACATTGAAGTACGTCATGTTTTTGGGAATCTACTTCAGAGATATCTTGCGCAGTTAGGAGAATATTTTTGTTTCTAAATTCTTTAATATTGCATAGATTACAAATATAAGATTTAAATTGTTGTGTTTTTTCTTTGTTTTGCGGCAATTTATCAAAGTTTAACCTTAAACTTATGGCCTTTTCTAAATCAGCATATTGAAGGCCAAATCCGTGCTTAATGAGTTGGTAATACAGTAAATAAAAAGTGTTATCGGATTGTTCAGGAGTCAAGCTCATTGGCTCGGTGTTATTTTGAGTAAACATAATTCTAATTTTAATTGTTCCATTTTGAATAAATTTGAAGAAAAATCGAATCCATTCAATATAAAATGACTAACTGATCAGAGCAGGTATGTTATCTGGTTTGAACAAAACGGCAGTATGAATGAGTCTTTCAAAGAGGTTGAGATGTCGTCGGTTAAACCGCCAACAGAATTCGGCCAGATAGCGCGCC
>JAYKHY010000060.1:0-62634 GCA_035285025.1 Vampirovibrionales bacterium
AACCGCTGAACGCCGCTTTGAAAGCCATTCTTAACGGCCAGAGTATTACATTTTAGGCAATTCATTTGAAGCTCTCCTCAGCAAACCTGAATGAGAAGAGTGTATCACTTAAAAACTAACACTCTCTTTGTAACAGCTTCTTTCGATTCATGACACAGTAATCGCCCTGACAACTATTTTTATCATTATAGCAAATTTTTCAAAACTTTACTTGAGAGGAGAGAATTATGTCTCAGCTAAACCGCCTGCACGAGGGCGATATTGCCAACGGTAATTTAATTGATGCCGCGCAGTTAAACGCAGAATTTAACCAGTTATTGGCCGAAAGCAATGCGCAGGATGCCCGAGCAAGCGCGTTGGAGGGCGGTAACATGACCATTGGCGGCGCAAAAACGTTTTCGGGCACGGTAAAAGTCGAGGCGCTTGAAGAGCGCACGCCCGGCAATGGCGTCACGATAGAAACGGTTCGCTTGCTGGACGGGCGCGTTAAATTATCGGCGCAGGCCACGCCGCCCGCAAGCCCGCAGACGGGCGAGCTTTGGTACGCGCAAAGTGCTGTGTCCGGTGGTGCTAACGGCCCAGATCAATTTCGGGCAAGGTTGGCCGCGCAGACCGTTACGCTGCATCACGCACTGCTTGCGCCGCCACGGTTTACGCAGGCGCCCAGTTATATTTCTGCCAGCCAGATAAAATTGCCCGCGGGCACCGCCGCGCACACTGAAGAAGGCCGGATTATTGCGCTTTTAAACGATGTGACCCTGACGCTTGCCATTAACGGCCCTACGGGGCTTGATGCCGGTACAGAAAGCGCGAACACCTGGTATTATGCGTGGCTAATCAGCGATACCACGGGGGCTAATGCGCCGAGCGCGGTTTTTTCGGCGTCTCGGTTGGCGCCGGTATTGCCTGCGGGGTTTGATCAGGCCGCGCTTCTGGCCGCGATTGCCTTCCGGAATGATGCGGCGGGGGATTTAATTCCGTTCTTTCTAACCGGTTGGCCATACGGCGCGTTTTTGCAGTATCAGGTATACATGCAACGTGTTAATGCTGCAACCAGCTCTCCCACGCAAGCGCTGAATACCAGCAACGCCGCAACCACCTGGACCGACTTGGATTTGAGCGCGTTTGTGCCGCCCTTTGTCAGCAACGTGCTGCTTAAAGTTGGCGGCTCAGAGGCCACCGGTGCGTTTAAGTTTAGAACCAAAGGCCAAACCCACGAGGGGATTGAATTTTTCACGAGCGATACCCTCGCCCGGTATAAAGAAGTGATATTTCCGATGGCGACGGATGCAAGTCAGCGCATTCAATATAGCAGTTCGGTTAGCGGCATGGCGCTCGATGTGATTGTGATGGGCTGGTCCGGGTGACTTCGTCACAGGTTTAGGCGAGGGGCGTTTCCCTCTATCTTTTTCAAGATTGCCCTCACTTGTGGTCAGCGTTATTCAATCACGGTGCCTTGCAAAAGCTCAATTGTATACTGGCGCGCTTCGTCAATGGTAATGCTGGTTTCTAAGTGACCAGTCTCAGCGCGATCCGCTTCAGTGTCGTTAATTAAAGGCGGCAACGCGGGGGCCTGAGGCGCAAGTGTGGGCAAGGTCGTATCGGGTGTCGCTGCCGTAGCTGGCGTTAAACTTTGGCTTGACGCAGGTGGCGGCGGCACTTGCGCTTTGGGTTGCGCTGGCGCAGAGTTTACTGGTTCAGGTTCGGCAGAGAGCGAGGTGGATGTTGGTGAAGGCGATAGGGTGGACGAGGGGGGCGTTGCGGGGCGCTCGCCTACAATGACTTTTAGGGTAAGCGCTCGCCCGTAAACGGCTTTGGCAGCGGCCTCGACGTGGATTTTATGCTGGTCGAGCATAAGTTTTTCGGCCAGCGGCTGGCTTTTGACAATAAGCGTCAGTGAGGCGTCATCCATCTCGCTCAAGGCCGCGTGATCCTTGACCAGGGCGCGCGTCATGCCGCTGCCGATTTTAAGCAAGAACGCCTGCCAGTCATCGGTGCTGGCGGGTGCTTGCGCCATGGCAGGCGCTGGCATATTTGCCGGTGTTTGCGCCTTGGCCGGGGCTGGCATGGGTGTAGCAGGTTTTAAAGGCTGCGCAGCTGGCACAGGCGAGGATTTAACGGTGGATTGGGCGGGAGCTTGTGATAATGTTGCAGCCATAGGCGCTGATGCGGTGGGCATGGCAGGTGTCGCCAGTTGTGGCGTGTGCGCTACGGCCACGCCGCCTGCTTCCAGCTTTTCGAGGCGTTCGGCCAGTTCTTGCAGAATGGGTAAATCTTGCCGGTAGGCAATATCCATTAAGGCGACTTCAAGCCAGAGCCAAGCATCTTGCCCTTGGCGCATGTCTCGTTCGGCCTGGTTTAACCGGCTAAGCAGTGCGGTAACCAGCGCGGGTGGCGTGGTGCTGGCCAATTGGAGCAAGGTTTCGGCGGTTTCTGGCAATACATCAAGCACTTTTGCGGCGTCTGCGGCAGTAGTTAATGTTTTGTGCATCGAAAGTTGCCAAAGCAGCGCGCGCGCGATGGCGACTAAACCGGCAAGGACCTGATACGGATCGGCGGCACTGCGGGCGGCGTTTTGAATCAATTCTAAAACCTGCTGCGGTGCTTGGGCAATCAGTTGGCGCAAGAGTTGCGCGAGCATGGCTTCGTCCAGAACGCCCAGAAACGCGCCCGCAGTTTGGAGATCGAGCGGTTTGCCCGGCTCGGCAAGCGCCAATACCGAAAGCTGATCGAGCATGCCAACCGCATCCCGGAGCCCGCCTTTAGCCTTGCGTGCAATCAGGTACAGCACCTCGGGCGTCAGCAGAATGCCTTCTTGCTCTGCGATATGTTCAAGCCGGGCGACCAAATCGGTACTGGTAACGCGTTGGAAATCAAACCGCTGACAGCGGCTGATAATCGTGGGTAGGACTTTATGCGCCTCGGTGGTGGCAAACACAAAAATAACGTTTGGCGGCGGTTCTTCCAGCGTTTTAAGCAGGGTGTTAAACGCTTGCGGCGTGAGCATGTGGACTTCATCGATGATGTAAATCTTGTAGCGGCCTGCGATGGGGGCGTATTGGGTACTTTCGATGAGTTCGCGCGCTTGTTCTACGCCGTTATGGCTTGCGGCGTCAAATTCAATCACATCGGTCGCGTGGCCTGCCGCCATGCCCTCGCAGCTTGGGCAAGTGCCGCACGGGGTAATGGTGGGGCCTTGGGCGCAATTGAGCGATTTGGCTAAAATTCGTGCCGTCGAGGTTTTACCCGTGCCGCGTGGCCCGCAAAACAGGTAGGCGTGCGCCACTTTACCCAGCGCTATGGCGTTACCCAGTGCTTGCTGAATCACGCTTTGGCCCACCAGATCGGCTAGCGTGTTTGGCCGGTATTTGCGGTATAGGGGCAAATAAGATTGAACCGGCTGCACGGCGGTAGACGGTACTTGCAGTAATTCTGGCGATAATAAGCTCATAAAATTTGCGGATTAGCGTTAACGCGCTACGGGGCGTCGTATTCGCTGTGTAAGGCGGTGTAAAGGGTGTTCAGGTCGGCATCGCTGAGCTGTTCTGGGCTAAAGGCGGGCATCATGCCCGAAGGCTTTCGGATAAACGCCTGAAAGGCTTCGAGTGACTTAAACCGAGGCGAGGTTGGTACAATGCGATCCATGCCGCGTAAGCTGCCCTGCATGTGGCAGCCGGCGCAATGCGTTTCAAATAAAGCAATCCCTGGGCTATCGCTAGCGTTTGTGCCGCTATGGGCCTCGGGGTCTTCTGCAGATTGCGGTGTGCAGCCGCTGCTAAGGCTTATTGCTAGCAGCAGTACGCTTGCGCACAGTAGTTTGATACATGCGTTGTTCGTGTGCGCGGCATTATGCTTGGGGTAATTGAGACGTGGGCGGGCCATACAGGGGGGTGAGACTCCAGTGGCCGATAAGAGCGGCCGAAACGCGTTTAACGGCGAACAGAGGCCTGGCGGGAGCAATTTAACCGTTTTGAAGGCGATGCTTTAAACAGGTTTTACAAGCCAGAACAGGAATTTATTCAAAAGCTTACCCGTTGCGGGTTAAACCAGTATAGCAAGAATGCCCGCCGAAGCGGGCAAAGTTGCCTCCGCTAGAGCGGGCAGAATGTTGTTTTTAAAACGCCTCGTTTGCTTTGCGTTAGCCTGCATAACCCCGGCGCAGCAACTCGATGGTTTAAAACGCCTCGTTTGCTTCGCGTTAGCCTGCATAACCCCGGCGCAGCAACTCGGCTTTGACTTTATCAAGGCCGGATTGGACGATGCGCGAGGTGCGCGAGGGCGAAATGTCAAACCGGGCACCGATTTCGCGCATTTTCATGTTTTTAAAGAACCGTGCTTCGATGATCATTTTTTCGCGCTCGGGGAGTTTTGCAATCGCTTCGCGCACAAGTACGGCCATTTCGCGCACTTCGCTGTGGTCTTCAGGCGTGCCCGATTCATCGCGTAGTTCGTGCGGATTATCCGCCTCCATCATGCCTTCCATCGACAGGATGGTTTCGTAAACGGCTTCGCGTACGGTCACTTTGTCGGGGCTGGCGTCTTCATCAAACTCGCCACCTGCGGTTTCTTCGGTGTTTTTGTTGTCGGTTGTTTTTAACGCGTACCATTTGTACCTAAAGCGCAGCTCGTTCCGCACCGCCCATTTAATGGCCGTAGACAGGTAGGTGACGTTGTAAACGCGCTCTGGATTGGCTTTGAACATGGTGTGCAGCGCAATGGCACCAATGTTAACCAGTTCGCTGTAGTCAATCAGGTGATTGGGCAAACGACTGTATTCGACACGCGCGACGGTTTCGATGAGCTCGACATAGTCTTTAAGATTTTTGGAGACGCCCAGTTTCGGTTTTTCTGGGTGCAGGGCTGCAACTTCTGCCGGGTTGGTATGCCCTTTTGCAGGGCGTTTTGCCTCTAGTTTAAACTGAGACTTTGCACCCGAAGTTGTTTTGGTCGCTTTGTGTTGAGCCTTAGCCGCCATAAAATTACCCCCTCAAAAAATACCCCAAAACCCGTTACTAAAACAGAACCCCAGACCCTGCTTTAAATAATGTTTACCGTTCCCCAATGAGTAAACCAATTTATTTTAGATTCGGTGTGCTTTTAACCCTTTAGGCAAGGTGTCCGTTTGCTCAAGGCAGCATAAAGCCGACCGTGCGTTGAACGTTCACGCGTGCTCGTTAAAAAGCCCCGTTTTCCTCCAGATTCCCCGTTATTAATATAAAAACAGGGCCCCGAGGAAAAGTGCTAGCAAAACCTATGATTTAATAAAATACTTAGATACTGAAAATGCTGTTAACATGGTGTTTAATATAGTAACCTTGTACGGCAAAAATAGCATTTATGGCCAAGCAAACCATGATGGATCCAAGGGAGGATACGGCTGCTGTACGATACCATTTCTATCAATTGAATTGGCTTTTAATGTTCCTCTACTGGTAATAAAGCCATTAGCATATAGGTTAAGACTAACCGCTTTTACGTTTAAACCACTTCCTGTGGCCGAGCCACTGTAAGTACCATCAGGGTCAAACTGAAAGCCTAAATAATGCAAATTGCTAGAGCCTGAAAAGCTAGCCGTGTTATTAAACGTCATTTTTGCGCCGTTATGAAAAACCAAACACCGCACTGTGGTGTTGCAGCCCCAAGAATAACCCGTATTCCAGTCATCTATGGGTGTAGTCGTATCAACTCTGACATAGTTTAAATAAGGCAAAAGATTGTTTAATGTAAATGTTGTAACCGTTCCGCCATCAAATAAATATTTTTGGTAGCCTTCTGCAATCATTGCTGCTGCTTCTTGCGCCATCGCACGATACTTTTGGTTGGCCTGAGCAATCAAAACTTTTTGCATCGTAAAACTGGCGATGATACCTATTAAGCTTAGGGCGATTAAAGTGTCAACTAACGAAAAGCCTGCGCTAGACCAGTTTTTCTCACGAACCATGTGTACGTACCTTTTTTGCTGTGATAGTGCAGGCTGGTTTGTCATGCAAGCCTTACCAATAGCTGGCCGGTTTGGGCTAAATATTCGTTATCCGACTAGCGGCTAAAGTTTGCGGTTTGGCGTTTATTTTACAAGCCCAAAAAGTTGGGGCCGGCACCTTGCGCCGTGGGCTTAACCCGAAGATTTTCTTGCGGGCAAACAATCTCACAGGTGCGGCATTGCACACAGTTTTCCAGAGACATGCCGTGCTTGCGAATGCCGCCCAGTACATCAACCCGGTGGACCTCAGCGGTGCAATCACTCACGCAGGGTGTATCTTTGCTAAGGGCATCGTATTTGGCGATACACGCCATACAGGTAGCAGAATCAAACTCGTCAATGTGTTGATTCCCCTCGTGGTAGCGGGTTTCCGCAAAAAACACGGCATCGGGTCGAGAATACAGCGTGGTTTTGTCGAAGGTGCCTTTCCCATTCGGGAACGCCCGCGCAGGCTTGTAGTCGGGCACAATATGGGTGTGATCCTTGGCGTATTTAACGGGGCCCGCATCCACCTGGCCATCCAGCAGGCTTTTAAGGCGTAACGCATCCTGAAGCGCCGTGACCGGGTTATTGGTTAGGCCAACTTTTAAAAAGCCTAAACCGGCCCCCGGACCATCAATGCCATCAATCACGCTGGGCAGGTATCTGCGCAGCAGGCGATTGTTTTCGCTCCACGCGTGTCTAAAATAGCGGCCTGTTTTAAGGTCTTTGCCCACAAAAGAGTCCATGACGCGGCTTTGGTACTCATCGAGCACGGTTTGCGCAAACTTGCCGTTGCGGGCCAGCTCCTGATGAATCACTTCGGCGGCTTGATAGCCGCATTCCATCGCTTTATCAATCCCGGCGAGATTACCTACGTCAAGCACGCCCAAGGCATCACCCATTAGCAGCGCGCCATCGACGGCAAATTTTTTGGGCAGGCTGTAATAACCGCCTTCGGGTAGAAGCGCCGCACCGTATTTGAGCAATTTGCCGCCCGAGATCATCTCTTGGAGCCAAGGGTGCTTTTTGTAGTCTTGCAGGCGTTGTTGCGGGTTAATATTGGGGTTTGGGCTGTCGAGCGACATGACCAGCCCGATGGTCAGGCGGTTGTTCTTCATGCCGTATACAAAGCCGCCGCCCATGGTGCCATCCACCAGCGGAGAGCCCATGGTGTGGAAGACTTGCCCTTCGTAAGATTTATCGGGCGGCAGTTGCCAGACTTCTTTAACGCCGACGCTCCAGACCTGTGGATTGTCGCGCAAGTTGAATTTTTTAACCAGATCTTGCGAGATAAAGCCTTTATCGCCAAAGCAGGTCACGCGGCCATAAATGTTATCTTCAGCGGGGTTGCCGGTAGCTTCTTCAACCACTTGCACGCCCACAACACGACTGCCATCGTAAATGATCTGGTGCGCCGAAAAGCCGGGATAAAAATCGACGGTTACGTTGGGGGCATCGCTCAAGCGTTCTTTTAAATAATTCACCATCCAGGCCACAAACAGGCTCAAGGTCAGAATCCAGTAGCCCTCTTTTTTAATGCCTTCAGGTTGCACAAACCGAGGCACGTCCCAGTCGTAGCGCTCGCCCAACACTTTAAAATGGCTGGCCGTGCATTCGCCCTCGGTGGGGATGTTCAGGTCTTGCCAATTCGGGAAGAGTTTTTTAATGACGTGCGGCTTAGTGACGGCACCGCTGACGATGTGCGCGCCGAATTCGGCCGCTTTCTCGATGATGGCCATCGATAGGGTTTGCCCGCTTTCTTTGGCAAGGCTAACCAGATGGTGGGCCAGCGCCAAGTTGGAGGGGCTACCGCCAATCAGGAGTACGTCGTATTCAAGCCGGTCGCTCATAAAATTCACCTGTGCTCTGCGTGCTGCAAAAAATTATTGCTTAGATTATTGCCTAGGAAGATTATTGTTGGGATTGATCAACAAGTCTTACATAAAACAGTTTACCCCCATATTGGGCTTTTTGATCGGCGGGGCTGAAATTAAAATGGCGTGTCAAGAGTTTCATCGCGGTATACAATGCTTTGGGAGACGTGGCAAAAATTTGAATGCCGCCCTCGCCTTGCGTGCGTCCGGGCAGCCAAGTGGGCTTGGTCAGGAGATAGTGTTCTGAGCCCAGAATCTTTCGAATGGCCTCAAGTTGAGGTTTAAGTTGATGTGCATCGGTTTCGAGCTTTAGGCCATGATGAGCACCAAACCAAGGGTTTTGAGGTAAAGACGAGACTAGCCGCATAATTCTTCATAAACCCGTTTGAACTCATCTTTTTGCTGTTCAGAAGCACCTTTTTGAGGTTGATTTCCATTCAACAAAAAACAAGCCTTTGGCAATGCATTGGGCTGGCCTGAATAAGCAATCTCTTGAGCATTTTTATATGCTGGATTTTCATTAATCACTTGCTGAATTGGCCTGGACTTTGTGCCAAACAGGAGTTGCATGAGCATAATTCCTATATTGATGAATGAACTACACCATAGCAAGTTCTTTTTGCGCAAGCTGCGCTTTTTGAACTTTGCCGTTTAACGCAGCCGGCTCGTTTTTAAGCTGCCGAATCATCTCGGGGACAATCTGTGCCCAGTCGCCCACAATGCCGTGGTGCGCAAATTTAAAAATCGGCGCGTCGGGGTCTTTGTCTATCGCAATAATGCAATCGGCCTTGCTCATGCCCACCCGGTGCTGAATAGCCCCGGAAATACCGACCGCAATATAAAGCTTAGGACGAACACTTTTGCCGGTTTGCCCGATTTGATGCTGATAAGGAATCCAGCCCAAATCCACCACCTTCCGCGAGGCGCCAATCGCCGAATTCGGGAAGCAAGCCGCCAGTTCGCGCAACACGTCAAAGCCGTCTGCGCTCCCCAAGCCAAAGCCTCCGGCAACAATTACGTCTGCGTCGGCCAGATTTACGCCTTTTTGCATTTCGCGCACCAGTTCAATGACCTGGACACGGGTATCTTCGGGCTTCAGATTGACGAGTATATCCACAATTTTGCCTTCGCGCGTGGGGTCCGCCGGAAGCGGAGCCATTACGCCTGGGCGCGTGGTGGCCATTTGTGGGTTTTTCCAGGGCCCTAAAATCCGGGCTTTCAGGCTCTCGCCAAAGCTGGGGCGCACGGCGTATAAGCAGTCGGGGTAAAGGCCAAGTTTTTCGGCGTCCGCACCGCTGGTGTGCTCGTAAGGGCCAATATCCAGCTCGGTGGTGTCGGCGGTTAAGCCAGTGTTAAAGTGCGCCGCAATGCGCGGGGCTAAGTCACGGCCGGTGGTGGTGGAGCCCAGCAGCACAATGTGCGGTGGCTGCGGCAGTTGTTCCATCAGGTCAATCAGCACGCGGCGGTAGGGGAGCGTGCGGTAATTGGCCAGTTCGGCGTCATCGGCCACGTAAACTTTATCTGCGCCGTGGGCAATCAGGCTGTTGGCCTGCTCTCGGATGTTATGACCGAGTAGCGCGACCGAAAGCAAAGATTGCGGGTTGGCGTCGGGCTTCATGGCGTGCAACTTGGTCACCAAGTCGCGGCCTGCGCCCAAAAGTTCGTAGACGACGGGTTGGATTTTACCGTCGATTTGCTCGGCAATAATCAACACCTCGCCGTGCCCGTGGATTTTGGCCAGGGCTTCGGAGAGTTTTGCGGCATCAACACCGCTATCGGGGGCGCTCCAGTCGGACATAGATTCACCTGTGATTAAAGAGAAGAACGTTTGGGAGGCAAGCCAACACTTGTGGCTAGTTGCCGATAAGTTTTAAGGAGTTTTTGTGAGGTTTCAAAAGCGGCTAAATTTTTATTGAAGGTAAAAGGGTATTTGCGAGTATCGAGTATGCGTTGATATTCTTGTAAGGTGGGGCTTTTAGTAGGGCACTTTTTTTGCTGACTGTGTGTTTTTCTAGGGTCTAAAGAATTAGAGATTGAGGTAGTTGATGCGTCAGCGAGCCGATTAAGCATTTGTACTTGCTGTTTTGCATAATTTATGAGTGCGTTATTTGCGGCTGTAAAATGCTTTAAATTCTGTCGATAAAGCTCAAGTTTTTCGGGCAAGAGCAGAGGTGAACGTGAAATTTTTCCAGATTTGACGATGCTGCATCAAGGGCTTTTGAAATAGCTAGAGCGGGCTCAGGGTGCGGATGCTTTGGATGTTCTTGACCAAACAAAATGGGCTTTTGCTTGATAAAAGGGCTAACGGCCAAGTTTAGCATTTTTTAATGCGCCACCAATTCTTTGACCGGCTTTAAATTCATCACACTGGCCACCATGGCTTCAACCGGCATGCCTTGCCGCACCACGCACGAACCGCCAACTTCGCCTACTTTCCAGGTCTTGCCAACAATCGTCGGCGAGCCGCGCAGGCCCGAGAGTTTTTCGTCGGCGTTTACGGTATCCAGCGTCACGGTCTCAATGTATTGCGCCTTTAGGGCGTCATCGCGCATCAGGCGTTGCGCAAGGCGTGCACCCTGAATCGATTTGTATTCCAGGTGATGATACGAGTTTGCAACGGTCACCAGCGCGGGCAGACTGGCCTGCAGCCACTGGTAGCCGCCTTCAATCACGCGGCGTGCCACCAGATGAATGCCTTCACCGGCGAGGCTTTTTTCGAGCCTAAAATCCTCGCAATACGTCACTTGCGATAAATCCAGGCGCTCAGCCAGCTGTGGGCCCACTTGCGCTGTGTCGCCATCGGTGGTTTGCAGGCCGCAAAATACCAAGTCAAACGGGCCGGCGTACAGCAGGGTTTTGTGAAGTGCATACGAGGTCGCAAGCGTGTCGCTGGCGGCAAGCCTGCGGTCTGATAATAAAATCCCTTTGTCTGCGCCATGCTCAATGGCTTCCAGCAAAATCTCGGTAGCAGGCGGCGGCCCCATCGAAATCGCAGTTACCGTGACGGGGGCGCTAGCGCTGCCGTATGTTTTTTTGGTGTGCAGTGCGGCTTGCAGCGCAAATTTGTCAAACGGATTCATCATCCGCTTGGCTTTCGCGCGGTCAATGGTACCGTCGGGGTTTACGCCGGCTTTTGCACCGGTGTCAGGGACCTGTTTAATCAAAACAGCAATTTTAAGCGGTACGGGAAGCGATTCTGGCATAAGGCAAAGTTGTTCTGTTCAAGATTTAAACGGGATTTAGCGCACGCGCCAAAGCGCGTCTGACGCACCCAATACCATAACGAAACCTCACCATGTTTGGCAATCTTGTTCAGGGTTTTACGTGGTTTGGGCGTTACGCTTTGCAATAATGCAGTTCTTGTCAAGCATCTTTGGGCAAGGAGCGCCCGCGCTCAAAAAATCACGTTTTTGAATAAGTCAGTGAACAATAAATTAAACTCAGAGACTGCTCGCACGCGCAAGAAGGGCCCGTGTTGCCGGAACTTAAACCCGCCAAACGAATCTACCTAAGGCTAGGGCCCCCATACGCTGACTGCATTCGGGACGTTGAGCAGACCCAGCTTAAGGTCGAGTACTAGAGTCCTTATGCACGCGGTTTTAGCTTGTCTAAAAGCAGATTTTCATTGATTGCGCCGGCGAGACGTCGCATAATGGCGCTATGGCAAAATTAAAATCCACACGATACGAATGCGAACATTGCGGCGCGCAAAGCGCCACCCAGCTTGGGCGTTGCCCCGGCTGCCAGGCTTGGGATAGCTTTATTGCGGTGCCAGAGCCCGCTAAAAACGATGCGTCGCAGATGACGCAAAAATTTAAACTCGGCAAGCCGGGCTTAATGGGCGCGTCGCTCGCCCGCTTCGAAGGTCATCTGGAGCGCGGACTGTCTGTTGCTGCTGATGAACAGCTTGCGCAAAAACTGATTTCTCTGGCGCAGGTACAGCAGGCCGAACAGCCACGCTTGGGCACCGGATTTACCGAAATTGATCGGGTGCTGGGTGGCGGGTTGGTGCCCGGTAGTTATTTACTGGTGGGCGGCGATCCGGGTATTGGCAAATCGACCTTGATGCTGCAGCTGGCGGGCACGTTAAGTCAGCGAGGGCAAAGCGTGCTCTATATTGCCGGAGAAGAATCAACGCATCAAATTAAAGGTCGCGCGTGCCGACTGGGTTTTGGCGATGCCGATGTGACGTTGCTGGCCGAGACCGACATGGCGCAAATCTTGCAGGCAATTCAGCACAAGCAGCCGGATTTGGTGATTATTGATAGTATTCAGGCGGTGTTTGATGCCGATATTGCTAACACGCCCGGCAGCATGGCGCAGGTTAAAGCCTGTGCCACGCAGTTGCTACCGGTGGCAAAAACCCTGGGTATTACCACGATTTTGGTTGGGCACGTGACCAAAGACGGCGCGGTGGCTGGCCCCAAATTGCTGGAGCATTTGGTGGATACCGTGCTGTACTTTGAAGGGGAGCGCTACAAGGATTTGCGCCTGTTGCGCACAATTAAAAACCGTTTTGGTGCCACGCACGAGCTGGGCGTGTTCCAAATGGCGGCAGGCGGCCTGGAAGAAGTCAATAACCCGAGTCTGCTGTTTCTTGGGGGCGCAAGCCCAGACGCTGCGCAGAACACCCAGCCGCACCTGATGCCCGGTAGCGTTGCAGTGTGTACCATGGAAGGTACTCGTCCGCTCATCGTCGAGATTCAGGCGCTGGTGGGTCAAACGCAATACGCAACCCCAAGGCGTGTGGCCAACGGATTCCCGCTGGCGCGGCTGCACCAGATTGCCGCCGTGCTGGAGCGCCGCATTGGCGTGGATTTAAGCCGGCAAGATCTGTTTGTTAATGTCGTAGGCGGGCTCGATATTGACGAACCGGCCGCCGATTTAGCCGTCGCGCTGGCGCTGGTGGCCAGTTGGCGCGATTTAGCCTTGCCTGCGGGCACCGTGGTTTGTGGCGAGGTTGGCCTCACCGGCGAAATCCGTGCCGTGCGTGCTGCCAGCCAGCGCGTGGCCGAAGCGGGCAAAATCGGGTTTAAGCGCGTGATTTTACCTGCCGGGCAGGCCCGCGATGTGCTCGACGAGGCGGGTGCTATTACGGGCATCGGCGTTAAAACCCTGCCCGAGGCGTTAATCGCCTGCCAGCTTGCGCCAAAAAATTAATTCAGGCCGTGTTGCAGCGCGTGCACGTTGAGCACCGTCAGCAGGCGTTTATCCAGTTTTACAATGCCCGCAATGTAGCGTCGGTCAATCAATTCAAGGTTGGCGGGCGCAGGCTCTACGGCGTTGGCATCAATCGTTACCACGTCCGCAATGTCATCCACCAGCAGGCTGGTAAGGTCGTTCATCAGGGGGCGCTCATCAAGCGTGTCGCCGTCGCTGCGGGTGCGGATTTCGCTGAATTCACCTTCGGTTTTTAAAATCACGTTGTGCGTATGGTCGCCCAGTTGGGTTTTACCTACGCCCAGACGTTTTTTAAGATCCAGTACCGTCACGATTTGGCCGCGCAGGTTTAGAAGGCCCTCAACAAACGCGGGCGCGTGGGGTACGGGGGTTAAATCAAGCTGGCGGTTAATTTCGCGCACGTAACGAATATCGACGCCAAACAGGTCGTTGCCGAGGGTAAACGTGGCAATGTTTTGGGTGCTGTTGGGACTCATGGGGTGCTCTCTCCTCTTTAATTAATTTTACTCTAGGCTAAACTTTTTAAAATTTTGAGTGAATTTTTCTTGTTGCGCAGAACGAATATTAAAAAAAGTTCCTGCCGCCCATTTCCTTGTTTCTAGTAATGCTTTTTTTGTTTGGTAAGCATCAAAATCAGAGTTTTTGGGGTTTGTTTGCCGTAAATTTGCTAAGGCTTGGTCAATGGCATTACCTAATGCAGGTAGCTTCTCTAGGAAAAATGGCCAATGATTTTCTGTGATATGCAAATTGCCTTCAGGTGTTTTGTCAACTGCAAGCGATCTATCTTGAATTTCATTGTTAACGAGTGCTGCTTGCGCTCTCCACTGTTCAGATTTAATTTTTGCTAATGCCTGTTGCGCAAGTGCTTCTCCGTTGAATCCAGTATAGTCTGTTGTTTCAGCAGATGGCGCTAAAGATTGTATACTGGGCAGCCAAGGACTAACTTTTTCTTCGACAATACTCCTTTGAGTCGAGTCTGCCTGAGTTTTCCCATCTTTCCATGCTTGACGATCAGATTGTGTTGCCCTTAATGCTCCAAAACGCACAGACCCAATTGCCATTATTTAAATCCCTCGCAAAAATCAGAACACCTACAAAATTTGATTAATAGCTTATTAAAGCGCAAACATGGGCGGTGTCTAGTAGGTGGGTATTTTTAGGCTTGTTTGTTTCGTTATGCATGGCTTACCTGGATTCCGGCATTCGCCGGAATGACGTTTTTGCGCCAGCCTATTTATTTTTTTACTCGTCATGCCCGCGAAGGCGGGCATCCATTTTGCTTTGGTTCGGACAAATTTTTGAAGGGCGCTCTCCTGTTTATGAGGCTTAATAAGTAAGCTTTTTAGTAAAGCTGCTATGGGTTTTTTTTAAATATTTCGTTAATTTGTGAAGCGAGTGCTTTTTTTTCAATTCCTGCTTGTTGATCTTCGAGCCGTAGTTCTCTAAAAAGGTAAAAAGCTTCTCTTTTAAGAACGCTGGCGGCTTTTATCTTTTCTGATAGTTCAGGCAAGAACGCCATGTTAGCTTTTTTTAGGTGTTCTAAAAATTGCTGTGCTGCATAAAACATCCCTACTGCACGCTCTTTTAGTATAGAGCTGTCTTGCGTTTCTTGAGTTTTAATGAGATTACTTAGATGGCCTATATAATATCCATAAAATTTTGCTAGCGCTTTATGTTTGGTCTGTGCATATATTTGCATTTTTTGTTCCTCTGGAACGCCATTTAAAGGAAATTTTGCTAAAATGCTATTAATGAGCTGTTCATTCTTTTTACCAGGATTATCTTCATAAAATGCAAGTGTTTGAGCCCATAATCTTCGATCCGTCCAAGTTAACTTTGGCAACTTAGCATTTTGCGCTCCAAATTTGGGTATACCTACAAACATGTAATAGCCCTTACTACATCGAACACCTACAAAAATTTAAGACTCTATTCAATCGTAAAAACCGTAGATGTCCAGTGTTGGCTAAACCCCCACAAGCTGTGGCGCCTGCTTCAGGACGCCCGCCCGGGTAAGCAGCCCTTCTGGGTCAACAAAAAGCGTTAGCGCGTTGTTCACAATCGCTGTGCCTTCAATCCCCGCGTGTCGATTCAGCGAGGTATCGAGCATCACCGTTGTCTCGGTGGCATCCAGAATTTTGCTGGTCAAAATACCCACCTCGCCGTGGCCTTCGTTGGGCAAAATCAGGTAGCCATCGTAAATGGCCTGCCCCTGAACGCTTTGCGCGTGCTCAAACGGTTGTACGGGTAAATAATTTTCCAGGCGTAAAATCGGGAGCCCTTTGCCGTAATAGGTAATAAATTCGCCATCGCCCATACGTTTAATGTCGCGCAAATCAATTTTTTCCAGGCGCATCACCGAACTGAGCGGGAAGGCAAAGACCTCGTTGGCGGCGTTGTTAAACAGTAAAATGCTGCGGCGGTCGCCTTGTGCCGCCATGCGGGCCTGCTGCATAAGTGCTTCTTGCTGATGCTGTGCGTTGATCTCCTCGAACGAGATGCCGGTGGTGGCCACAATGCCGCCCGCATCCAGAATCATCGCCACGCGGCCATCGCCCATAATGGCAGATCCCGCAAAGCACTTGCATTCTTTTAAATACCCCGACAGCGGCTTCACGACAATTTCTTCAGGGTCAAATAATTCGTCAATAATCAGCCCAAATTGGTTTACGCCGACTTTGAGCACCAGAATATTATAGTCCGAGGCCGGATCCTGACGGCGGTTTTTAGGCGTCTGCGTCTTTGCGTCTGCCTCCGCGTCGTGTTTTCTGCGTTCAAATCGGATTTTTCCGCCGTGGTTTAGGGTTGCGGTGTGTAATTCGCGGCTGTCTGCCAGCTCGCGTCTGCGGTCTTCAATGAGTTCGCCGGTTGTGGGGCTTTCAACCATTTTGGTAATGCGTAACACATCGGCCAGCCGTAGCAACGGGAGTAATTGCCCGCGCAAGCGCAACACGTTGGCATTGCCCACGCGCTCGATTTTTTCGGCTACGTCGGCGGCTTTAACGCGCACCAGCTCAACCAGGTTAATTTGCGGAATCGCGAACCGCTGGTCGCTGACGCCAACAATCAACGATGGAATAATGGCGAGCGTGAGCGGTAGTTTAAGTAGCAGCGTGGTGCCTTTGCCCACTTCGGTCTCGATGTTAATATGGCCGCCCATTTTTTCGATGTTGGTGCGCACCACATCCATGCCTACGCCCCGGCCCGAGATTTCGGAGACGGTTTCGGCGGTGGAGAACCCCGGCAGCATAATCAGGTTCACTTTTTCCTGCACCGACATGCGTTTGATGTCGGATTCGGTAATCAGGCCTTTATCCAGCGCCTTGTTCGCGATTTTGTCGGCGTTAATGCCACGGCCATCGTCAATAATCGCAATATGAATCTGTCCGTCCTGATGATACGCCTTGAGCCATATAGTCCCTTGCGGGCTTTTGCCATTTAAGGTCCGTTCTTCCGGGCCTTCCAGCGCGTGGTCGCAACAGTTCCGAATCAAGTGCGTCAGCGGGTCAGACAAACATTCGATAATGGTTTTATCCAGCGCGACTTCTTCGCCCGACATCTCAAGCGTGATGTTTTTGCCGAGCATTTTGGCCATATCGCGCACAATGCGGGGGAATTTGCTAAACACGTTGCCAATCGGTTGCATCCGGGTTTGCATAATGTGTTCTTGCAGGTGCGTGGTAATTAAATCCAGGTTTTGCACAATATTGGTCAGCCCCGGAATCGCGATTTTCTCCTGAGAGAGCGTTCTGAGCAGTTGGTTTCGGCCCAAAACCATTTCGCCCGCTAAATCCATTAGTTTGTTTAGTAGGTCAATGCGCACACGTACGGTTTCGTTGCTGGCATCGCTGGCCATGGATTTTTTTGCGGGTGCTTTTGATTCAGCTTTTTCAGGTTCTGGTTTAGGCCCAGGTGCGCTTGCCGCGGTAACTGGTTTTTGTTCAACAGCTTGCTCTTCAGTGTTAGATTGATCTTCATTCGTCTTTGCCGGGGCCGTTTTTGGCGTTTCTTGCGGAGCGGTTGTCGTTTCAGGGAGTACAATCGCTGGTGCTTTTGGTGCTGGTGTAGTGTCTAATAACGTTTCCATCGGATTCGCTATGGTCTCGAACGCAGCTTCGGCCAGGTTAAACGTTACCGAGAGCAAATCGACTTCGAGCACGCTGCCGTAGAGTAAAATGGCTTTTTGAGCGTTCTGCAGCGCCTTTTCAAGCTCGGAGACGGGTAGCGCCAGCGGCTGGCCGTCCAGGTTCGCATCCAGAATCAAGCCGACACTTTTTAAGGTGTCCAGCAGATCGGCGGGATCAACGTTTTTGGCGCGGCAATCGGCGTCAACGTCCAGATTGATTTTGTAGATACGTTGACCGCTTACGATGCTTTGCTGCAGCACAATGCTGTTAACCTGTTTAAATTGCTTTTCATCGCTTGTTGTCGCGGCCGGGGTTGCTGAAGCAGGCTCAGCGGCGACTTCGTTTAAGCCCTCCTCAGCAGCAGGGTCTTGAAGGGGTTCTGGCAAAACGTCGCTATTGGCTTTGGTTTCTGCAGAGGCACTTGCCGGAGCTGCCTCTGCAGGCTTCGCCTCTGTCGGCTTACCCGAAATCATGGCTTCAAGCTGCGCAACTTCATCCTGATACGCAACAGCATCGCTGGCCTGAATGTCATCCATCATCAGCGTCAGTTTATCAACGCCTTTTAGCAGGGGTTCAATCAGCTCGGGTGATGGCACCAGTTTGCCGTCACGAATCAGCATCAGCACGTTTTCCATCACGTGGCTCAGCGATTTAACAGCCTCGAACCCAAAAAATCCAGAAGCCCCTTTAATGCTATGAATCGCCCGAAAAATCCGGTTAATAATCTCTTGGTCGGTGGCCGCGCCTTGCGCCTCTAGCGTGAGCAAATCGGGTTCAATGTTCGCCAGATGCTCGCGACCTTCGGTCACAAACTCTTGTAGTAGGCTTTCGTCAAACATCGCATCCATTGGGGTGTCTCCTGGGTAAATCTACTTTAGTGGCGGACAAAAAATCAGGCGAATTCTTCAGGCCTTCAGCGCTTTAACGCAAGGGTTGCTCTTGCGCTTATGCGGCACAGAAGGCGCTAAATAATGTTATTTGTAGCTCAGCATCCCGCCACGAGGTCAGCCATATTCAGAGGAGTTTTACGGCGCGCATCTAAAAATCCTACAAACGCTGTAGGCTTTGGGTGATGTTACGCCGAGTCGCCCTGTAATAGCCCAAAACTGTGGCTGACAGCTAAATTTGGGCCAAACGCCTTGCTGGATAAAGCTTTAAGCCGCAATAGCCATGCATTGTAATGGATTTAAATCTTTTGATGATATTGCGCTAACTACTATGATCGTAAAGAATTGTAATGCTCGGGTTTAGGTCTTAAGGGCTGTTTTTTCGGGGGTTTTGACCTGTTTCGTGCTTCAAATATTATCCTAACGGTCTAGACCGGGTGGATAAGGGCTTAAGTTTTTGTGTGGAACGATCGAAAACATTTCAAGAAGCGAAATAATTTGAATACAGCATCCTGAGTGAGAACGCCCCTTTCTTCAAGTAAGCCTTCGGTAAAGGCGTCACGCTGAGAACAGGACTGGACTACTTAAATTAATAAATTAGCGACGAGGCTTTATGCTTGTAAAAGTGACGTTTGACGAACTGAACACCTGGACGCCCAGCGCCCAGACGCAAACGTTGCCGTTTAGTCTGTTGTCGCCAGCTGGAGAATTAGTATTACCTGCAGGCGAGGCCATTACGGGCCTGATGCTTAAGCAGCTGCGTCAAACGCCGCTTTACCGTAATCCTTCGGAGTTACCGGTTAATCACGAAGGCGTCTGGCTGAGCGGTTCAGAAGGCGGACTGACGCCCGAAGAAACGTTTACGCTTGCCGCAGAAGACGCGATGCCTAGCGTGTGGGACGTTGCGCCGGGTGCCGACCTGGATGTTCGGTTTATGGCACCAATGGCAGAGTTTTTTAATCAGCTTAGCCAGGGCATTTTGCCTGATGTGGCCTTGCTTAGCATTGCGCGCGACAAATTGGTCTCCGAAGTGACCAGCCGGGTAGATGAAGTCCAGATTTTAAGCCAATTACGCGTACGCGATGGCTACACGTACGACCATACGCTGGATGTTACCGCCATAAGTATTGCGTTGGCCAAGCATATTGGCCTGGACGATGAGACGATTCGGGATGTTGGCCTGGCCGCCATTTTGCACGATTTGGGCAAGATGCTTATTCCTAAACCGATTATGTTTAAAGAATCACGGCTTACGGTGCAGGAATTCGAGGTGATGAAGCTGCACCCGCGTCTGGGCTACAACATGATTCGTGACGTGTTGCGCCTGCCTGATCATATTGCGCGCCCCGCGCTCGAGCATCAGGAAATGCACGGCGGCGGCGGGTATCCGCTAGATTTAAAAGGCGATGAGATTCATCCGTTCTCGCAAATCGTTAAGATTGCAGATGTTTATGACGCCTTGACCAGCAAACGCCCCTATAAACAACCCATTCCGAGTAATAAGGCCATTAAAATCATGCTCTCGGAAGGCGAAAAAAGCTTTAACCCGGTGCTGCTACAGCAGTTTACCGAGATGGCTAATTACAGCGAAGCGGCGTAAGCTTTTTATCGCTTAAGCCGTTTTCTTGGCTTCGGCATTTAGTGCAGGCGCTGGTTTAAAAGCCGAGGAGAAGGCATTGCCCGCAGGAGAGGCTGCGTGCCCATTGCTTTTGGGCGTTTCGGGTTCAAACACGTGCGGAACCGCATCGACAAAGCGTTTGACCGGGATGATCTTGACCTGCGCCAGCACTTGCGGCGAGAGCTTGACCGGGCGGCCACCATCGATAACTTGCTGGGTTCTGTCGTCCCAGTTTTCCCAAGGAATCAGCACGGTTTTACAACCCGCGCGGTACGCGCCCTCGATTTTGCCCATCAGGCCGCTAATAGCCTTAACTTGCCCTGAGGTTGTGATTGCTCCTGTCATGGCTACGTCGCCTTTGATTTTACGGTTGGTTAATGAGCTCAAAATGACGGCGACGTTTGCGATCCCTGCACTAGCACCATCAAAAGGAGAAAATCCTTCACTACCGACAGAAATGCGTATGGTTTTATCCTTGGGTAAATTCGGATTAAGTCCTTGTTTCATTAACTCATTTTGATGCGTCTCAATATATAATGCCGCTTGGCCAGCAGAATCCTGTCCTCCTTCTTCTGTTTTAACACCCCCATGCACTTTTGCAATCAAGGCGTGTTCACCTTTATTAACCGACTCCAGCTTGACTGCTGTTAAAGGAAGAATTCGCCCGCCCCCTGCATCGGGAAGATATGCTAGACCATTCACCCGTCCTATTTGCGATGTGCGAACTTGTCTAGGCGTTCTAAATCCTATATCCACCCAATCACTCAAGGTTTCGGGGGTCAGCGGCGTTTTAGGGCCTAAGCCTGGGCTTTGCAATTGCAACGCGCGTTTGCGCGCAATTTGCCCCAGCGCTTTTTCCAGATTCCTTAAACCGCCGGTAAACGCGTAACGATCAATGATCTTGGTCATCAGCTTATCGGTAAACAGCGCATCCGGCAGGTCTTGCTCACTCAGGCCATTGGCTTTACGCAATTTAGGTAGCAATCGCGTTTTGGCAATGCGCTGCTTGTCTGCAATCGAGTACTCAGGCACGTCAACAACTTCGATGCGATCAATGAGCGCCGGCGGAATCTCGTTTTTATCGTTGGCGGTCACAATAAACGTCACACCCGACATATCATAATTAAGGCGCAGGTAATTATCGCGGAATTTATGGTTTTGCGCCGGATCAAACAGTGGTAGCAGCGCGTAGAACGGATTGCCGTGGAGACTGTTTTTGCCCAGTTTATCGACTTCATCAATCAGCATCAGCACGCGGTTGGCGTGCTTTTTACCTTTCATGGCGCTCATAATCACGCCGGGGCGCGCGCCAATGTAGCCGTAGCTGTGGCCTGTAATCTCGCTGGCTTGATCCATGCCCGCCACATTGATGCTTACAAATTCTTTGTCCATGGCCTTGGCAATAGATTCTGCGAGCGTGGTTTTACCGGTGCCGGGGGTGCCCACCAAACATAATATGCGCGGGGCTTTGGTATTTTTGCTGCCTGCTTGCTGTGCACGCTGGAGCCCTGCCAGTTTTTCCAGAATAATCTGCTTGGTCTCGTCCATGCCGTCGTGCCCGGCATCCAGAATCTGCTTGGCCTTGGCCAAATCAATTTTAGGCGGGTTGGGATCGAGCTTCCAGGGCAGCTCGTTGAGAATCGTATCAATTTGTTCGCTACCGTAGCCCATCTGGCCGCCCATGCCTTGGCCACCCAACTGACGAATGCGATCAGAAATCTCCTGATATTGATCGTCGGTCATCAAGCGTTCGCCTTCGGGCAGATTGTGCAAGTCGTCCAGTTTTTCCTTGTGTTTCCCACTACGCGAGGCACCCTCTTTAAGCAAGGTCGCGCTGCGAATCGCCGAAGCGATTTGCAATAACTGGGCCGTGACCGGCGATAGCGGTAGCAAATTACGCGGCGTTTTGATGCCATGCTCCTCAAAAAGCGGCTTGAGCATGTCTTCCAGAATCTGATTCTCGGTTTTGGGGGTATTGCCAGCGCTGCCGTTTTTACTTGCAGCACCATTGGGCGGTGCTTGTGGCGTTACGGGTGGCGTTGCCGGCGCATAGCCAAAGCGTGGGCGAGTAGTATGAATCGTCATAAAGGTATTAGGGCGTCAAATGCCTGTGTCTGGGGTTTGCGTGCGGGCGCGATGGATGCGCTATCGATGAAGCTAAAGTGGATGAAGGTAAAACGCGTGGTAATCTGCACTGGACTAACGGTGCTCAAGAGGGTTTGATGACCAGTAAGGGCCGGATTGTTACAGGGCAAAGGGTTCTGTAACAATCGGGGGGAGGGGGGAAGTTTAAGAAGCGCTAAAGCGATTGGTGTAATTGCTGAATGCGCGCCTGCATCCATTGGCGCGCCGGGCCCGGAGACAGTACCTCGCAGCTACTGCCATAGCGCAACAGCCGGCACAGCAGCGCCTCCTGGTCAAAGGTTATTACGCGGACGGTTAGGCTAGGCGGTTGCGGGGCAACGTTTGCGCCGGCGTAATCCTGCACGGGTAGCTTAACCCGCGATTCGTTCGGGTACAGCCGGTAGGTTTGCGCCAATCGCCCGCTAAGCCGGAACAATATGGTTTTGGCCTGCGCCGGGCGCCGTACTTTGTATGGCAACTGTTTGTGCCAAATGATGCCTTCCAGGTCAAGCGCAAGCAGTTGCGTGTCCGCAGCGTTTGCGTTTTCGGGTAAAGTCTCTGGCGGGGCGGTTTCGGCTTCGGTTGGGTTTTTAATCGGTGTACCATTACCGATTAGCACCCAGCGCCGGCCGCGCTGCACGACGGCGTGTGGCTCTAGGCTGTAAAAAACTTCTTGCGCAGCAGGCACCTGCTGCGAATTTAAATCAGGCTGTAACGCTTGCGGCATGGTGGCTTGCGCAAGTTGCAACAAGGCTTCCGGCGGCGGCGCAGGAATCCTCGCCAGAGGCTGGTAGCGCACCTGGAGCATCATGCCTTCCAGGCACAGCTTCCTGAAAAGCCGAATCTGGTGCCGGTAATGACGTAAGCCTTTAGCGGTTTGCACCATGCGCACCGAGGGGTTTTCATCTGGAATAATCCCCATGGCCCACCGCGCTTTATCAATCACGGTGCGGTACGCCGAAAATCGCTCTTCAAACGGATCGGTTTGGAGCCATTCCAGCACGCGCAGCGCAATATTCCAGGCGGGCTCTGGCAATGTTATGGGCAACGGGCTATGCAGCAGTTCGTATCTAAAGTTGTTGTATACCGTCACCTTAGGAATCGCGCACCCCAATAACCGCAGCGTGTTAACGTATTTGGTAATCGTCTCGGTGTTGAGCATCCGGTTGATGTTAGGGTTATCAAACAGTTCCGTATTCAGCTCTAGCGCGCTTAGCGTGCGGCGGCGCATAAGCACCAGCAGTACATACAGCACACGGTAAGCCGAAATGCTAAAATTGAGCCGCTGTTGGCTGGCATACGTGTTTTTGGCCAGCCGGGTGCGCTCGCCTTGCACGGGTTGCTCTGGGTTATACGTCGTTACATCGGTGTTGTAAGCGTTCAGGAAAGACATGCATCACTCCCCTTGCGACCAGGCGTTAAAAGCGGACTTGCGTTTAAACGGCGTACGTTAAGCATAGCGGGCCACCATCTGGGATACGGCTTGCTGAAGATCTTGTTTAAACACCATAGGTCCCACGACCTTGAACGGAATCCCTTGCTCCAGTAAGCGTTGCTTGAGCGTAAAAAGGTCGCTGGTATCAAAACAGACTTCTAGCTGCCAGGCATCGCCTTGTGGCGCTTTTATCCAGCGCATGGATTCTTTCATGTAAAACGGCTCAAGCTTCAGGGCATCTTGTAAGGCGTACCGAACAATTACGCGCTCTGTGGTAATGCCGCCCAGTTGGCTGTAGTCAATCTCGTACACCAGCGGCAAATCGTTTTCAGGCGTGTCTGCCGGTTTGGCTAAGGTTAACGCTTGGGCGCTCGGCGATTGCATCGCCGCTAAGGCTTCGGGTGTTTCGGCATCAGGTGCCGATGCGGCGGCGAGTGTGGTTACCGGATTGATCGGGCTGAGTTCCGCGGTGCCCCAGTCGCTGGGCATCCAGAGTTCCTTGGATTCCGCACTGAGCGGCTCGATGCCAATAATGCGCTCTACTCTTAGCCATTTATCATCCAGCGTTTTGGCCTGGTCGATGCTGCTGCTTACGGGAGCTTCCAGCTCATGCTCTAGTGTCAGCAAGGGTGCTTCGGCGTTTGCGCCCTGTGGCTCAGACCCGCTTAAGCACAGCCGGGTGTGGTTGGCATCGCCAACCAGATACAGTACGCCGCCTTTATACATTAGGCGCTCGGGTGGGGTGCATTCAAAGCAGAGTTTACGCCCAGAGCCTGTTTTATAGTAAATTTTAAGCCAGCTCGATTGTAAAATGGCACTCTCTAGCGCTTGAATCAACGGCTGGTAAGGCTCGTAATCAACGCTGCGCGATTTTGCAAAATAATCTTCCAGCAATAGTTGCGCCGATTGACTGGTTTCAAACAACGAGACTTCGTGCGACACCCCACCGAGATCGTTTGCAGGGGCTTCTTGAGACGTTTGTGCCAACTCTTCCAGGTAACAGCTTTGGCGCATCAGTGCTTTTACAAATTGGTCAAACCACAGCTGCTCTTGGTAAGAGGCGCCGTGGGTCTCTAGCGCGGCTTTGGCTTCAATCAGCGCGCGTAAATCGCTATCGGTCAAGTAAACGCTAAAGGCGTTAAAGTTTAACTCGTGCTTAAACTGGTTGCTGGGCGTGGGGCGGCTGATTAAACAGCCCAGCGCGCGCAAGGTGTTTAAATACAGCCATACCGAATCGCTCGAAATGCTGCGGTTGGTATCTTGTCTAAATTGCGCCAGGATCTCATCGGCCGTCATGGGGTGATGGCTGAGCCACCCCAAAAGTTTGAATATATGGCTTGCGGTGGTGTTAATGGCACTCATACACTGTAATAGCTCGGGGTTAGCCCATTGTTTTAAGGCTCAGGGCGGTCGTGACCTACAGATTAAATGCAGCTAAGGCAGATTATTCCAATTCAGGTTGCGTTTATCAAAGCTGGCTCAAGCACAGGACAGGGTTGAAAAAAGAGAAAAAAATAAAAAGATAAAAATGTATCTCGAACAAGAATGCGGGCAAAAATCATCCGCAAGCGTCCGATGTTTGATTAAACCCGCTCACAGGCTAGACGTGCCAGCCTTTTGTGAATCGTATTAAATAAGCAGTCGCTTTTCGAATTTTCTTCGTTTACACACCAAACTCAAAGATTGCTTATTACATTACAGGGCATGGGAAGGGAGTTGTTACAGAATAAAGCTTCAAGTTTACAAATTTTTACCTTTTTGTTCTGTTGCATCGCTATTAAACAGGGTTTGGGGGCCTTTTTGCGTTATGTGCGGGGGGTGCTAAGGTATAATCAACTTGAGCAGCCCAAGCGCAGAGTGCCTCCGGAGTTCCTGCTCAGTGTCCACGGCAGTTTTGGGATGAATCCAGGGTATGTTGATTCAAACATTACAGTGCTTTAAGCGCGCCACGCTGTTGAGGCTTTGCGTTTGGCTATCGCGTCCAGTTCGCGCGGGCGTGCTTTCGCTGGGGGTTTTGATTGGCGCTTATACAGCAGGTATTCATCCGGTGTTAGCGCTTAATGGCTTTTCGCCCGAAAACTACATCACGCCGCACATGGTTCAGCAAACCGCCGCAGTGTTACCGCAATACGGCCAAGGCGTGTTCTACGCGCCGCCTATGCTTAAAATTTACGCTGCGCCAAATATTGCCTCGCCCTTAAAAGCCTTGGTGTGTTGGCAACCCGGGCAGGACGCCCAGAGCGTTGGCTTGGCCGAAGCCCCTGCCGCAATCAGTTCTGGCTCGTTCCAGCCGGTACAGGCGCGAAACGTGTTTTTGGCGTATTACCCCAATGCGGGTATTGCGATTTTGCCCGTTGTCGCCTACGGCGAAAATGATTGGGTCGAGGTGGCCTATTTGCAACGCAAGGCTTCGCCGCCGTCTGGGGGCGATTCGGCACTTAACGCGCAGGGCGCTAGCGCAGTTGTTGCCGAGGCGGCCGCGACGGGCTGGGTGCAAGTTAACGAATCTGATTCAGGTGCTAACGCAAGCGCGCAAACACCGGCGCATTACGGGCGCATGCAATCCTGGCAATCGTTTATGCGTTTAAACGGCCGAAAAAACGGTGTCTATTGGCTGTCTGGAGTGGGTAGTTACGCGCAAGCCCTGCGGCGCGAGCCAGAAGATACTGCCCCGCTGGTGCCGGTAACCGCTGCACAGCACCCCGTGGTGATGCACGTGAAAGGCAACTGGATGCTGGTTGAGATGCGCGATTTTGGGCAAAAGCATCCCATGGGGTGGCTGCGCTGGCGCGATGAGCAGGGCCAACTGCTGATGTTTGTTAATTTTGCGGGCGTAACGCAAGCGCCCTTGCTGGGTGTGGGGTCACAAGCCTCGGCGCATTAAAGGGCAAGCCTTAAGCCGTCTGGCGCAGTAAGTCCAGACGGCTTGTGTAATTAGAGTTAACGAGACGGTGGCGGCTGTTACTGGCCGCCCAGCAGTTGCAGCGCAAGCTGCGGGCTCTGGTTGGCCTGGCTGAGAATCGTTGATGAAGCCTGTTGCAAAATCTGGTTGCGCACCAGTTCTGCGCTGGCTTCAGCCACGTCAACGTTACGAATGCGGCTTTCGGAGGCCGACAGGTTCTCAATCGAAACGCTTAGGTTGCTCGAGGCGGTTTCCAGACGGTTGGTCATAGCCCCCAGCGTTGCTCGGCGTAGGTTTACGCTGGTCAGCGCGGCATCCAGTTTGCCCAGCGCCGCAAGCGCGTTGGTGTGCGAATCCACCGCGATATTGGCGTCATCAATTTGCAGGTTAGCGGCACCAATATCATCAAACAGGTTATTGGTATCCAGGTCAATTACATCAACCGTAGTCGAGTTATTGGGCCCTAAATGAATTTTAAAGCCGCTTAGGCCTGTGTTAAATAAATCCACGCCGTTAAACTGGCTGGCATCGGTCAGTCGGGTAATCTCGTTGGCCAGTTCATCCAGTTCGCTCTCAATCGCGGCACGCTGGTTGCTCGAGTTTGTATCGTTCGAGGCCTGCACCGTCAGCTCGCGCATCCGTTGCACGGCGTTGGTAATGCTGCTCAAGGCGCCGTCCATAATGTTCAGCATGTTGATGCCGTCCTGGACGTTATCGAGCGCCTTTTTAGAGCCCCGAATCTGCGCGCGCAGGTTTTCCGAGATTTGCATGCCGGCGGCGTCATCGCTAGCGCGGTTAATTTTATACCCAGATGCCAAGCGCTCCATGGTGCGGCCTAATGCCATGGTATTAGCACTAAGCTGCCGCTGCGCGTTGAGTGATGAGACGTTGGTATTAATGACCAAAGGCATAGTGTTGCTCTCCTAATTTGGCGCACAACGTCAGCGCATCACCTACTAAAGGCTGCGCCAGCTATCGTGGCATCCCAGACACATCCCTGATGATTTTTTGAACTTGGCTGAAAAAGATAATTTATTTAAAAGTAAAAAAGGTATTTGCTTACAGCATAAAAGGTGTAGCCGGATAAACACAGCCCTGTTTTAAAAAATTACACCACTTGGCGGAATGCTTAAAACACTGGTTTAAAGGGGCAAATCTCTTTGGTATCAGGCGTTTGAAAGGTTTCAGGGCTCGTTTTTGCCTGCAGAGACTCCTCCCTAAGGTCTAACCTGCACGTTGTAGCGCTCAGGCTTGGCGCGGGTGTTAGCCCAGGGGGCCACACAGAATTTTGCTTAAAAACGTTTGCCGGTGCTCGCGTGTTGCGCCCAGTGCAAGCAGCGCTTGCCGGTGCGCCAGCGTACCGTAACCCTTGTTTTGCATCCATCCGTAATCCGGATGCGTTTGAGCCAACTGCGTCATGTGCGCGTCTCGGGTCACTTTGGCTAGTACCGAGGCGGCGGCAATCACCATCGATTGCGCATCGCCCGCAATCACAGGCTTTTGGTAGATTAGCCCTGGTGCAGCTGCGGGTAGCGTGTGTTCGGGCAAGCGCCACCGGCCGTCAATTAGCACGCAAACGTTGGCGGGTTTTGCGCCCTTAATCGCAAGTTGCCCGTATACCGCCTCAAGCGCGCGGGCCATGGCTTTGAGCGTGGCCTGATGAATATTCAACGCGTCAATTTCTGCGGCTTCTACCCAGCCCAGGCTCCAGGTGGCTTCGGGGTGTTGGCGTAGCGCCTGTGCCAGAGAGCCTCGCAACGATGCGGCAAGTTTTTTAGAATCGTTCAGCCGGGCAAGTGCTTCGGGCGGGCTTTGCTGCCACCGGGTCAGTGAATCAATCGCGATGCAAAACGCGCCAGCGGTGACTGGCCCTGCCAAGCACCCGCGACCCACTTCATCGAGTCCAATCAAGTAACTTTTCGCCACGGGTGTCGTGGTTAAAGCGCCCTTAGCTGGCTTGAGCGCCGGCTGAAGGGCGCGTTGCTGGCACAGGTCAAATTCAATTTTTTGCGATAAAGCCAAGGCCACGGCGCTCCCAATCCGACGGATAAATAAGGGGTGTCGTAACAATTATCCGCAAATAGCTTAAAACTCGGCACCATTTTTAATAATTGTTTTTTAAAGCTTATAGGGCAACGTCATGCGTAGCGCCTAATGTCGCGTTACCCCCCCCTCAATAAAGCTTATGGTCTGATTTTTAATAAGCATGCGTCTGATAAGGAGAATTCGCCAATGTCAACTGCGTTAAACCCGCTCCAGAGGTTTGTACTTAAGCACCCGTTATATACTGCGGTAGATAACATTCAAGCCGGAGAACAGTTAGAACCTAATCAGGTCTTTAAAACAGAGTCCGGCGGATTTATTTTTAAAACAGCCGCACAGTCTTCGCTGACAGAATTGCGTCTAGGTCCCCCTGGAACCAATGAATACACCCTCACGGATCAAAAAAAGGGCGAGCTAAAATTTGTGTTTAATGCGCAAGACTATGCAGGCAATAAAATTGGTAATGTTTACTTATTTGACAAAAATCAAAACGATAAAGTGGATACGATTTTAACGGTTGATCCTGATAATGGTCAGCCAATAACGCTGCATCAACTGAAGAAAAACGGCAATGTAAACGTGATCGAGGCCCCCCAACCTGAGGATTCGCCCAGAGATTACAATCACGATCACCCTTAGGATTTAGCGCCCGTTTTACCCTTGGCGTTGGTGGCCAGTGGTTTCGCCAGCTGATCTTCATCGATGGTGAGCTTGGCCAGTTTTTGCCGCGTGTACTGCTTAAAAAACACCAGTTTATGTTCCAGGTCCGGGTTATCTACCGTAAAAGTCAGGTTGCCCGTGACGCGACTGTTGGGTTTGACCCGCTGAAACCATAACCCGGTATCGCCAAACGGCGAGGGGTAATGCACAACGCCGTTCTCATCCTCAAGCGCAATGTCAAACATGCTAAAGGTGTTTTCGGTCAGGTTGCTAATGTCTAGCGTCAGCATGATTTCTCGGCGCTCGCCAAACGGGTCCGGCCCGATTTTGAGGCCCATCAGCTTAACATCGAGCCCTGGCAGCTTAATATCGTCGGCAGTGGCCTCCGGCATGGTCATTGTCGGCAACGACAGTCCTTCGCCCAAAGCAACCTTTAGCTTGGTGCCGGGTTCAATCATTACCGATTTACCTTTGGTGACCATTGCCGCGGTTAAGCCAACCGCGCCGCCCACCGCAGCACCCCCCGCAAGGGCATAGCCCTGGCTTGCGGTAACCGCCGCCAGCCCGCCCACGCGTAACACCATAAGCGCACCCACCAAGCCGCCGCCCAGGGTAAACCCAGAGGCCCGGCCAACCACTTTTGCCGCCGCCTTCAGCGCGCCATCCTTAGTGCTAAAATCGCCATCAATCGGGATTTCTCGCCCGTCAGGCGTCATCAGGGAGTCAAACTTTAGGCTTACGTAGCCGTTGCGCCCGGCGCGTTTGGGGTCTGCAAGCTGCGTAACGCTGCCGTGAACCACGCTGCCCTTAGGAATCACGATTTCATCGCCAATTTTAAAATGCTTCGAGACCTTGGCGTAAAACCCATCGCCTAACGAGACGCCCATGCCGGGGCCAATTTCGGTCGAGACGGTTAATTCAAGCTGACTACCCGGCTTTACCGTTTTAATATCGTCTTCGTTCACGGTCGGAATCGCCTTGCCGCCATCTTCCGAAACGACGACGCTCCCTTTAATCAAATTTGCGGCTGCAGCGGCCTCGGGCTTAGCTGCCTGGTTTGGCGTTTGAGTCGCGGGCTGTACCGCCTGTATGGCGTTTGCAGGCGCTTGCGTTTCGGACGTTGTCGCGGCCAGAGACGAGGCTGGAGACGAGGCTGGAGACGATGCCTGAGACGCGCTGGCTTCGGGTTGGGCGAGCGTAGGCTGAGCCAAGGTTGCAACGGGTAGCGTTAGCGCTAAGCCTGTGGCTAACGAGAGGGCTAAGGCGCGATTAAAAATCGGCGTTAAAGGCATCATCTTCGGTTTAAAATCCTGTGGGGTGGCGCGAGCTTGGGGTTTGGCCTCGTGCAAGTAAAGTTTTACTTACTTAAAAATCAAATGGTTTGAACCGGCTGTTTCGCTTGATCTGTAATAAAAAAGCGGCTTTACGGCTATTTTGTCCCGGCTTATGCGCTTTAACGTACTTCACGAAAATTTGGTGCGGGTGGGCCTGCGTGGGGTCTTGAAGTTTAAGATGCATGGGTTTCTTGAAAGGTTCCCTGTTGATAAGCTTGCGGTAAAATCCACGGTTTTTCTGGCCGCGCTTGTGATCGAGGGTTTTGGCGATTTTAGCCCGCCCCAAGCCCTTTTAATTTCAGTATAGCGCAGCTTGGTGCGTTGCGTCCTCAGTTAAATAGCCCTAAATTGCCCTTAAATCGCTAAACGTGCATCGCTAAACGTGCATTGTTTAGGTCGTTAATTTTTCTGCGACTTTGCGACTTTAGGATGACGCGGCCTGTCGAACTGAATTTTATGCTCAGCCTCGTCGATACCCCGGTTAGTGCCGGTATTAAAACAGCCAAACCGGGCCGTCAAACAGGCTGCTGGGCTTGAGCGGCGGGCCCGGGGCAATCTCCAGGCACTAAAATCCCTTGGCGGGATGATGCCATCGAGCAAGGAAAATCATCATAATTTAAGCTGTTAGGCACCCAAACTGCTCACGTTAAGATTTGCGATTTAAATTTAGAGTAAGAGGCCGTTTTTATGCTGCTAAACCCCAAGGTAGCCACCGTTATTGCGTTAGCAACCGTTTTTGCCGCAAATAGTCTTTCTGCGCAGGCGTTCGAGCCTTCCGAGGAGATTATGCAACACAAAGGCTTCTCAAGAGAGACCATTCGACACACTAAAATGCAGCAAGCGCAGCAAGAATGGCGTGAGCCGCCCGAAGCGCCGTATTCGCGCAGCGGCCAATTGTGGGAAAACATTCTTAATAACGATTTAACCGGTAGCGTCGATGATTTTGGCCGCACCCGCCTGCGTGAGCGTGTCTGGTGGCGCACGGACGAGTAAGCGCCACCTGTTAACCAATGCAAGGCGCACGGACGAGTAAGCGCCACCTGTTAACTAACGCAAGACGCACGGACGAGTAAGCGCCACCTGTTAACCAATGCAAAGGCCGGTCGCGCAGGACTCAGCAAGGCATCTTGAGGCCTTTTCACGCTAACCTCTAAGGCAATGGCCTGCTTTGGCGTTAAGCGTCCCATTTAACCCGATTTTTTAATCGTGCTTGATGCCGGTTTAAGCAAAGCTTGGTGTATAAGGGTTTACAACTTTTTTTGACGAATCTCGTTTTTGCCTATAATAAAGCCGTGTGCTTTTTTTATAGTGCTCGCATGCCATTGGCCCGCAAGATGTCTAAATGCGCTTATTGTGCCTTGGTAAGCCTGCCGTACACGTTGTTTTTCCCTTACAACAGGATTTGAAAAGATTGATTATGATGCCTCCAAGTGCGACTGCGCCTTCGTCTATGTTGACTCACCCTGACCACGCCGCTGTTTATCATCACACGCCTTACGTGTCGGCTGCGCTCCCGCGAGTGGCCTATTTTTCGATGGAAATGGCCATTGACCCGAGCCTAAAAACCTATGCGGGCGGTCTTGGCTTTTTAGCGGGCAGCAACATGCTCTCGGCTGGCCACCTAGACATGCCAATGGTGGGCGTCACGATGCTCTGGACCTGTGGCTACGCTAAACAGGTGATTCATAAAACCGAGCACGCCGATACCGTTAGTGTAGAGTTTGAGCCCGAAAGCTACCCTTGGCTGACCGATACCGGCGTCACCGTTGAGGTTCAGATTTTTGGCGAGCCGGTTAAAGTTAAAGCCTACCGCCTCGAACCCGAAAAATTCGGCACCTGCCCGGTGTACTTTTTAACCACCGATATTCCCGAAAATACCCCCGAACAGCGCTTTATCAGCCAGCGCCTCTACGATGCCGAACAGCGCGTTCGCATCAGCCAGGAGATTGTTCTGGGCATCGGCGGGATTCGTGTGCTGCGCGCCATTGGCGAACAGTTTGACATGGTGCACTTAAACGAAGGCCACGCCTTGCCGGCCGCCTTCGAGATGCTGCAAACCTATAACGGCAACATGGAAGCCGTTCGCGAGCGGATGGTGTTTACGACGCACACGCCGGTTGCCGCGGGTAACGAGGCGCACCCTGCGCATTTACTGGCCGAAGCGGGCTTTTTTGCGGGTCGCCCGCTTGAAGAAGCCGTGCGCCTGGGCGGCGAAGATTTTTCGCTCACCGTTGCCGCATTGCGCATGAGCCGCCTGGCCAATGGTGTCTCTCAGCTCCACGGGCAGGTTGCAAACCAAATGTGGCAATGGGTCAATGGTCGTTGCCCGATTATCGCGATTACCAATGCGGTATTTACGCCGATTTGGCAAGATGAACGCGTGCGTCAGGCTGTGAGCGCCAAGCAGGATTTATTGCCCGTTAAGCGCGACATGAAAATCGAGATGATCGACGCCATTCGCCAAGAAACTGGTAAAGAACTGAACCCCGATGTGCTCACCATCGTATGGGCGCGCCGCTTTACCGATTACAAACGTGCCTGGCTGCTGTTCTACAACGAAGAAAAAATTGCGCGTCTGCTGGAAGAAGGCAAACTGCAAATTATCTTCTCGGGTAAATTCCACCCAAGCGATACTGTGGGTAAAGAGACCTTCAATCGCATGTTAGGCTATGCCAAGCACTGGAACGGCATGGCGGTGATGCCCAACTACGATTTAGAACTCAGTAACTTGCTCAAGCGTGGCGGCGATATCTGGCTGAACACGCCGACGCGCCCGCTCGAAGCCTCGGGTACTTCTGGCATGTCGGCCAACCTGAACGGCACCCTGCACGTAACGACTTACGATGGCTGGTCGCCTGAAGGCACCTTCCACGGGCATAACGGCTTTGTGATTAACGAAAAAGAATACCAGAGCTACCTCTCCGTTGAAGAGCGGCACCGGCAGGATTACGAGAGTATGATGAGCATCATCGAAAATGACCTCATTCCGGCTTACTACAACAATAAGCCGCTCTGGAATGCCTGGATGCGTCGCGCGGTGCTCACCGCCGAGACGTTCTTCCATTCCGACCGGATGGTGATGGAATACTACAATCGCTTGTACAAGCCAGTACATTTGTAAGGGCTTTTCAAAGGCGTTTTTACGTCACTCGTCTTTGTCGCTTGTATTCGTGCTCGATCGACCTTCTCACAGCATGCAGCGTGATGCGTTAACCGCCGAAAATTCAGCGGAATCTGCTTCGGGATCACGCACCAGCTCAGCTCCCTGCCTGATTCGGCCCATTGCGCCCTCAGACAATGCGGCGCTCGAGCAGATTGTGCGAAGTGTGCTGGCGGAGTTTGGTTGCGTAGGGCCGGGCTATGCCAGCAGCGATCCAGAGCTGACGACGCTTTACCAGGTGTATACCCGTCCGCGGTCTGGTTTTTGGGTGGTTTCAAACGCGCAAGGCGAATGTTTGGGCGGGGGCGGCTATGCACCGTTGAATGGTGACGCTACTGGCGTTTGGGCCGAAGTACAAAAATTCTATTTTTTACCGCAGGCTCGTGGCCTGGGGCTCGGTAGGCAGGTGCTCTCTCGGGTCATTGAGCACGCGAAGCAAGCAGGGTATCATCATCTTTACCTAGAGACCGTTGAGGCAATGCGCGCGGCAAGCGTATTATACCAGCGTGCCGGATTTGAGTCGCTTTCGCAGCCTAAAGGTAGTACTGGCCACCATGCGTGTACCGTATGGATGCATAAAGACTTGCTGGCCGGTAAGATTCCCTAGATGCAATGGTGGATACCGCATAATGACCCAGGTATTAAGGCAGGCGAAGGTTCTAAAAATTGGTATTACTGGTAATTTGGGCAGCGGCAAAAGCACGGCGGGGCGCATACTAACCGAACTTGGCGTGCCCGTACTTGATACCGACACCGTAGTACACGAGCTGTTGGATCACGACGCGCAGGTCAAAGCCGAGATTCTGGCGTATTTTGGGCCTGCTGTACAAGATATGACCACCGGAGCCCTCAGCCGGCCGGCCTTGGCGGCCAGCATTTTTGGCCCGAACGATGCCCAGCACCGTAAAGCGCTCGAGGCCATTTTACACCCTCGCACCCGGGCGCGCATGCGCGCGTTCATGGCGGCGCACGCTCAAGAATCTGTCGTGCCGGCTGTAGCCTGTTTGGTGCCGCTCTTATTCGAGAACCAGATTGAAGCCCTGTTTGACGAAACCTGGCTGATGGCGATAGATTCGGATTTGCAACGCGAGCGGTTAAAGGCTCGTGGCATGAATGACGCGGCCATTACGGCGCGTTTGGCTACGCAAATGCCGCAAGCAGAAAAAATAGCGCGCGCAGACTGGGTAGTCTGGAATAACGAGACCCCGCAAAAACTCAGCGAGACGATCAAAGACCATCTCGCTGAAAAAGGGTTAATTATCTAGCTGTCTAAACGCTTAGATTTTGCCATCCCAGTAACCGCCATTGCGATCCATCAGGGCATCATAGCCAGACCAGAAACGAAACGGGGGAAACAAGCCAACCAGCGCGTGGGTCAGCACTTTTTCGCCTTTCTGCTCGTTAACGGCTTGGCCAATACCCGGCCAAACAATCAACGAGAGCGCACCCGCGCCAACGGATTTAAGGGTCACGTTGCCGTTGCGCGGCGGATCGGTGTTGATGTCGGCAGCCATTGCAGCAGGCATAGCGGTGTTAGCAATAACAAGCGCGGTTAGCGCAGCAAGTGCAATTTTCATCGTTGGGGTCCCTTTTTGTTCAGCGAATAAGAATAACAAGTAAAAACGGATATAAAAAAATCAGGTGCATCAAGCGTTTAAGACGAGGGATACCTTAGGCGGGAAATACAAGGAGCACGCTAAAAGCAGGGTAAAAAATAGGGCCTAAAAATTTAAGATTTAAGCATTACCTATAATGATTTAACCTTATTAATTTACCATTTAAGCGCTTGAATGATCCAGTGCGCAGCGGCGTGCAGTATTGCGGTTAAGTAAAATAAGAGGATTAACCCAATAACACTAAAATTGACCAGCGCCAGCACGCACACAGACCCGCCTCAGCAAGTCGTTAAGCCTTTAGACTTGATGTTTGTATTATGCCGAGTTTTACCCGCGGATTCACTCACCCATGTTGCTAGGACTTTACCCGCTGCATGGCTAATTAAACGTTGTTTGTTAAACCCCAAAGGCTGCAAACCTGAGCGCTTAATTTAGCCTTTACATAAAATCTGAATCCCAGATGTCCCGTTCTTGCAAGAGAATCCCCTGTTTGGGGCAAGTTTTTCATGCTGGCTACTCGCATCGGGTCAAAGTCCGGTTACAATAAAGATATCTATAGGCTGTAAAATAACATTCACCTTACATGTGTGTTGTGCCGAGATTCTGTCGTCTTGTCTTCGAATTCATTTTCATCGTCAACTAAAAAACCTGCTGTGTCGCAGTTTATTCCCCTGGTCGAACGCGTTGCCCAGGCCGAATATCGGCGTATTCCGCGGCACATGGTTGATTACGAAGAGCTCGTTAGTATTGGCGCCATGGCCATTCAGGTGCTGATTAAAAACAAAACCCCCGAGGCCATCGCAAAGCTCAACACGTCCTACATCGCCACGGCAACCCGTTGGGCCATCCGTAACGAACTGCGCACCCGCTACAAGTGGTACACACTCAAGCTGGCGAACGCTGGCGACGAAGGTACTACCGAGACCGAAGAAGGCGCCCAGCAGGACGCCAACGGCAAAGAGGGCGATGCCGCAAAAACACCGGGCCAACCCGCCGAAAACGCGGTGCGCGAGGCGGTTTACGAGTCCATTCTCTCGATTGACGGGATTACCTCGGGCGAAGATGGCGAAAGTAGCCACGATGTCATCCGGGATCATTCGGCAACGCCCGAAGAGCGCCTTGAAATTGTTGAACTTGGCCGTGCGATTAAGCAGGCGATTGAGAATCTGCCTGAAAAAGAGCGCCAGATTATGGAGCAGCGCTTTTACAAGAACATGCAGGTCAAAGATATTGCTACAAACGTGGGTCTTTCAAGCTCACGCGTTACGCGCATCATCCAAAGTTGCATCCTGACGGTACGCGATTATCTGCGCGAAACCGATCACTTGGTTTAGGCTGTTTGCCAAAGCCGTTTAAATGCTACAAAACCGCCCCTGAACCTGGATTCAAGGGCGGTTAAGCACATTAAGCGAGTATCGCGTTATTTAATTGATGAAACATCCTTAATGGTGCGCGATTCATCAATAATCACAAGGCTGTCGCCAATCAACACGCGGGCGTGACCCTCGGGCAGCGCGCTCATGCTCATGGCAACGGTTTCGGGAATCGTCACCGCGTAGCGGGTCAGCGTTTTATCATCAATCGACGCATTGGTAACCAGTTGCTCGCGAACGTTGTACGGCACGCTGTTGCGCTTGGGCATAATGGCCCGGCGCGCTTCGCGCGAAATGTACAGGTGTTTGCCGGGCGTCAGCACAATGCGCTGCTGGCTGGGCGTTAACGCCTTAAACGTGTCCATTGTAATCTGGTTAATGCGCAACTGGTCATCCAGGTAGCTGCTAACCATTTGCTTGTCGCTGGTACTGATTTGCGTGCTGGTTAGCGCGGCAGGCCCGTGGACGGCCAAAAAGTTAATATCCGTATCCTCGATGCTGCTGAGGGCGCTTGCGGGGCTGATTGGGGCTAGAAACCCAACCACAAGGGCTGCAGGTAACATGGCCAGCGCAAGGCGATAAATAAGATTAAACATAGCTAACAAGTCTCCCTTTTTGATGATGCAGACAAACAGACTGAAGTAATGCAGACAAAAGATTGAATCTCAACAAGCTTTTCGCAATTCCCGTTTTATTATCTCAATTTTATGGTCTCGGTCGTCGGCAGATGCCAGACCTGCCTATTTATTCAAAACCGAGAAAATTCAAAATATTGCTTGATTGGAATCATTTTTTAGATTTCCTTTATCTATACCCTATATAAACGCTTAAGCGTTAAAGTGCAATAGGGCTCAAAACGCAAGCTTGGGTGCGCATCGCCAGATTGTTTTATTTGTTAACAATTAAGGTCGCAATAGCGCTGGTGGATAAAACCTTGTGTCCGAACTGCACAAAGCCCTCTTTTTAGCGGATTAAGTGCAGTTGAGCCTTGCGTTAGACTAAAAATGTGCGCAAGTGTGAACGTTTCGGTTGCAAGGCCGTGGTCACGCGCTCACCTCCTTCTTAGCCTAAAGCGCTTTAGCCAGTTTTTTTAAGAGACGCCATGAGCCAATTTTTCAATCACAACGTCTTCCGTAAGCTTTTTGCCCTAAGTCTGGGCGCTACGTTGATTTTTTCGTCGCAGGTGGTCGGCCCTGAGCCTTCGTTTGCAGCGGGGAAAAAAAATGCTAAAGCCGCCGAGGCGGCGGCGAACGATCCGGCCGTTGAGCTGGCCAAGCTGGACAAGATTTTTGACAGTATCTTGGTCAAGGTTCGGGCGCGCATGCTGCTTAGCCCAAAAGATGCCTCTGCCATGGCGGCGGCAAAATTAAAGCTGATGGATTTAATGACCACCGCGCCCACCAACGCGGCGCTGGTTTTACCCGTCTACAAAGCCGGTTTGCTCTATGCCGAGCGTGATTTTGCCGATGACGCCCTGGAATTGTTCGAGTTTTTACAAACGCAGTTCCCGAATCATCCTTATAGCGCACGGGCCACAAAATATATTGTAAAGCTGGGCGGTACTCCAATAGTCCCTGCAAGCCCCTCGGGCCCAGGAACGACTGCGCCTGCAGCAACTGGTGCCTCTAGTGCTACAGGGGCCTCTGGTGCGTCTGGTGCCTCGTCTGTGCCTGCCCCAGGTGCTGCCGAAAAATCGGCTCCCGCTGGCAATTAAGCCGTAAAAGCCTTTAAAACCGGCCGCTAGGGAGATTAGACGGGTTCGCGCTCAAGCCCGGCGGCAGATACGGATTATAGTTGCTAAAGCCGTTCTGGAACATCGAGCGCTGCTCGGTACCATCGTTAGTGCGCATCACCTGATTGCCCAGTAAAACAGCTAGCGCCGTAGTCCCAGCGGTCAAGAGCGGATTTTTGGCAAACAGCTTGCCATAATGCTGTGCCAGGTTAAAGCTGCCATCAATCACACGTTTGGTCGTCCAGCTTGCGGCCTTGTAAGTGCCGTTGGCTAGGGCGCTTAAATTGGTTTTGGGCATAAATCGCCATGCATATTTTGCGGTAGCGCCAATCCAGTCTCTAAAACCCGCGTACAAGCCAATGGTACCCACGGTTACTTGCGGTAAATTGTTTAAAATCAGGTCTTGGCCTATGCCATCGGTAAAGTTTTTAAGCGTAAACACGCTTTTATCAAATTCGTTTTGGCCCCAGCGCAGCCAGTTCGCGGTTTTATCCAGCATAGGCATCCCCGAAAACTGGTACTGCGAATGCTGGAACGTGTCTAAATCCTGCTGGGCCCAGTATCGGTCAACGGCATCTTGCCGAAAGGTACGGCCATAGGTTTTATAGCGGCTAAACGCATCGCCAAAGGCAAAATAGGCAACAACGCCGCCAATCAGTCTTGTTATGGGCTGAATATTCGCCATGGTCAGGCAACACTCGTTGAAGATGAAATGACATTCAGTTTTTGGCCAAAGTTTGGCGCCTGCGGTTGCATGCCAAACTGTGCGCCTGGCATCCAGGAGGGCTTTTGCATCATGTTAAATGCACCGGCATCTGGGCCAAAATTGCCAACATTTAGTTTACCTAAAAGGCTTTTGGCCATGCCCGGTGTGTTAAGCATTTCAAGGCTGTCTGGGCCTTTAGAAAGTTCTTTCATGCGCGTCATCACGCTTGCAGGCGGCTTTTTAATCAGGCCTAAATCATAGGCCAAAAGGGCGTTCTGCCTGACCACCGGGTCGCTATCGTGTAACATGCGCCCTAATAGCTCGTGAATAACGCGGCTGGTGGCCGGGTTTGTGCCGAGCGATTTATTGCGCTGCAATTGATTTAACAAATCAGCAGAGGCCCCTTGGCGGGTAATATCGTTCGGGTCAGCAATTTGCTGCCGCAGGGATTGCGCCGTGGTTTGCACAAAATCCTGGGCTTCGTCGTTTCCTAAGCTACCAATGCCTTGGCTTGCGCCTGTTGCATCAGCGTTTTGTGCCTCAGGTTGCGGCGGTCGGGCCAGCGCACCTCTGGGGAACATAAACGGCCCAGCCGCAGGCGATTCCATGCCAGGCGAAGGCCCGTAACCTGCAGGCATATAGTTCATCGGTGGGGCGCCGGGCCCCATCGGCATTGGGGGTGCGGTTTGAGCTCTGGGTTGCGGTAAATTGTAGCCTGTCGAAAATAAATGCGGCGCTAGTTGCTGCGGGGGCGTTAAGGCGTTTAAGCCATTTTGATTCGCGCCTGACGCCTGAAGCGGCAGCGTCGCGGCGAGTGGCTGCCCCGCAATTTGCGTGCCATACCCTTGTGCCGAAGACGTCATCGCCGGGCTCGGTGGGTTATACGGGCTCGAAAGCGGTAAAAAGCCGGTTTGGACGGGCGCGTTTACAGCGGCCATTGCGCTTTGTGCTGCGGGCGTAAAGGCATCTTGCACAGGTGCAAAGCGTTGCAAGCCAGCGTAAGCGCCGGATGCCATGTTTGCGCTGGCCATGGGCATTGGCATGCTGGGCTGTACAGGTGTTGCGGCTGGCGTCATCATAAAGGGTCAAAGCGGGTTAAAGTGCGTGTCGTGCTAGCTAGGTATGCAAACACTTGTAAACAAACAATTAAAAAGGAGTGTAAGTTTAGGACTTTTCGTATCGCAAGCGCCTTGTTGCGCGACTAAGATATTTTTTTAAGGTTTACGGCTTTATCGGGTTTCGGCCAGGCTGCCAAGGTGAATGGTGAAACGGGGCGGCGTATCTCCTGCGTGCTCCAGCGGACCGATAGATGAAAGTTACCTCGGATGTAAGAAATTGCGTCGTCGCTTAACACTTTCAGATGACAGTCTAGCGAATGTTTGAATCACTCAGATCGTGCAAGGCGAGATCGTGCATGGTGAGTCAGTTTTTAGCCCGGCAATCGGTTGTGCATTTTATGGCGCATATCGCCGTAATACAGTTACAGCGTAACGTGCAACAAACAACGTTTAAACAAACAACTTCTCAATGGCATAAAACCCGGTGCCGCCCAAAAGTTGCGTCGTATTAACCTGTAGTCATGTACAAGCCTTGCGCTGAACGATGCTGCAAAAAAAAGGCAGGCGGTAACGCCTGCCGACTATGGGGAGATAATGAATGCCATTGCGTATAGGGCGAGCGATGACATTCTATGGGGGTCAAACAAAAGGGTGGTATGCGTTAAACAGCGCGGCCAGTTTTGCTTGCAGCAAGCTTGCAAATTGTTTTAGCCATTTCGTCGCACGGCTCAAGGTGCTTCGGAGTAGTTTGGGGAGCGTCTCGGTTGCCGTTTGCACGGTATGGATACCTGCGTGATGCGACAGCCCGCGCAGGCCATGCTGGCTGCTGACCCGCGACACGGTTTGCCCGATTGTTTGGCAGGCGTGACGCGAAAACTGCTGCAGTGCGGTTGTAATCAGTTGGGTTAGCTCCTGGCAAGGCGTTTGAGGACACCCGCATAAAGCCTCATCAAGGCGGGGTGATGTTACTGCTTACGGCCCATGCAACAAAAATTAACGCGCCAATAGCGCTACGCTTGTAAATTAACGCAGCCTTGAGTGGCGCAGCCAAAATAAGCTCGCCTGTTTTTTAAAGGCGAGAGTCACTGTGGTTTGCCCTAATTGCCTGCGTTTAGCCGCGCGGGTCGTACTCGGTGTATTCCAGAATTTTAGTAAACTGGGGGTCGGTCAGGATTTTCTCGGTGCCCAGTACCACACACGAGAGCGGATCGTTTGCGATAAAGACGGGTACGTCCACTTCTTGCGCAATCAGCTCATCCAGGCCCGTTAGCAGTGCGCCACCGCCTGCCAGCACAATGCCGCGATCAACAATATCTGCGGCCAGCTCTGGAGGCGTTACTTCTAGGGTCGATTTGATGCCTTCAACGATTTCGATCAGGGTTTCGCGCATGCAATCGCGAATCTCTGCGCTATGAATCCGAATGGTGTGCGGCAGCCCGTTGAGCAGGTTTAGCCCGCGCACTTCCATGTCTTCAAAGTCGTCTTCATCGGTTTTAGTGGCCGAGCCTAACCGGATTTTAATGGCCTCTGCGGTGCGTTCACCAATCGAAAGGTTATGCGCCTTTTTAAGATGCTGCACAATATTCTCGTTCAGCTCATCGCCCGCCACACGCAGGCTTTTACTGATGACAATGCCGTTCAGGCTGAGCACCGCGATCTCGGTGGTGCCGCCGCCGATATCAACAATCATCGAGCCGGTGGGCTTCATCACGGGCATGCCCGCACCGATGGCCGCGGCCATTGGCTCATCCACCAAATGCACAATGCGTGCGCCTGCAGCGTAGGCGGCATCGCCCACGGCACGGCGCTCAACTTCGGTAACGCCACTGGGGATGCCTACAATAATGCGCCCGGGCCGGCCGCCAAACAGCTTGGGGCCGCCGGTGACTTTCTCGACAAATTTACGCAGCATTTGTTCGGCCCACTCAAATTCTGCAATCACGCCATCTTTTAAAGGGCGTGTCGCGCGAATATTAGCAGGCGTGCGACCCATCATCTCGCGGGCGGCCAGGCCCACTTCGATGACCTGGGCAGGGCGGGTGCTGGTATCTATGGCTACCACAGAAGGCTCCCTGAGGACGACGCCTTTGGTTGCGGTACAAATTAGTGTATTTACGGTGCCTAAATCGACGCCGATATCGTTGCCCTGGACACGGCCAAAGCCGAATAAATCAAACACGGGGCGAATCCTCTCTCTTGGCTCTCGCGGCAAAATTAAAAGCTTAAAAAAACTTGATTAAAGCTAGTATATAAAAAATTTTGTAATAATGCCACGGGTACCGCAGGATTGATTTTTAGCTTGCCCGGCACCTAGGTCTAAAATCCCGGAAATTTAGGAAACCCGGGCGGCAGTTTAGGGGTTTTGCCCGGTTGACCGTATTGCTTCATCAGCGCTTCAAGCTGGGCTTGCTGCTTTTGTTGTTTGTTGGCTTTGGGTTTGCCAGATTTTCCTAATTTTCGGCTGGGCATGGCAAACGCGCTTTGTTCGCTCGCGTGGCTTGCATTATCTTCGTCGTTGCCCGTGTTGCCAGACGCGCCGCCTTCACCCCAATCGCCCAAGCCACCGTTGCCGCCAAACAAACCACTCATTTGCTGCATCATCCAGCGCATCTGGTTAAATTGGGTCACCATCGCGTTAACGTCCGCTTCCGTCATGCCGCACCCTTTGGCAATGCGGCCAATGCGCCTTGGGCTCATCAGGTCAGGGTGCTCGCGCTCGTCGCGGGTCATGCTATCAATAATAATTTTAAATTTGGCTTGCTGCTGTTCGCTGCCTTGGCTCAAAGTGCTTTTAAGCTCTTTGCTTAGCCCCGGAATCGGCAGCAGATTCAAGATGCCCTCCATCGACCCCAGCCACTTGAGCTGCTTCTGGAGCTTCATAAAGTCATTAAAATTAAACTGGTTCTGCTTGAATTTTTCCATCAACGAGAGCGTATCATCCTGGTTAACCGCCTGCTGCGCGCGCTCCACAAGGGTCATCACATCGCCCATGCCTAAAATGCGGCTTGCCATGCGATCCGGATGAAACGCATCCAGGCCATCTAGCGCTTCGCCTGTCCCAATCAGCTTTACGGGCCTGCTAGTTGCTTCTACCACGCTGAGCATGGCACCGCCACGGGCATCGCCATCCAGCTTGGTCATCACCAGGCCGGTTAGGCCGATTTGCGCTTCAAACGCAGCGGCAACATTAACGGCTTCCTGGCCTGTCATCGCGTCAATCACCAAAAGTTTTTCCAGCGGATTCGCTTCCGTAATCCAGCCTTTGGCCATTAACGAGCGCTCAAGAATAACCAGTTGCGCCATAACGCTGGCTTCAACGTGCTGCCGGCCTGCGGTATCAATAATCATGGCGTCAAACTGCTCGGTGCGGGCGCGCTCAAAGGCGCTTGCTGCAATGGCGCTCATGTCCATTTCGCCCGGCACGTGATGCACCTGTACCTGCTGGGGCGTTTTAGCGTCGCGCGCGACGCGCTCGCCCAGGGTGATTAGTTGATCGATTGCGGCGGGGCGAACGGTATCGGCCGCCACGAGTAACACTTTTTTACCGTGTAATTGGTTAAGCCAGCGGGCCAGTTTGGCGGCTGTCGTGGTTTTACCCGAGCCCTGCAAGCCAAACAACAGAATCACGCCCAAGTCGCCCTGGTGCTGGTTTAACAGCGCAAGCGGCGTATTGTTTTTACCCAGCAGGTCTACCAGCGCATCGTTCACAATACTGACCAGCTGATGCTGCGGCTCGAGGCCTTTTAAAATATCTTGGCCCAGCGCCTCGTTTTTAATGCGCGTTAAAAACGCCTGAATCGCGCGCAGGTTAACATCGGCCTCGAGCAGGGCACGGCGAACATCTCGCAGGGCCAGATCCAAATCTTCGGGCTCTAGTGACTTTTGGCCGTTGCTAAAGGTGTTAAGGCTTTTCTGTAGGCGTTCAGAGAGTTGATCGAGCATAGCTGCGCTGTTGTAATCAGTTAAATGGTAAATGCGTCACGCTTAAATGCTTAAAGCTAGCATATAGATCTGTTTCTTCCCGATAAACAATGCTCGCTTAAAGCTCGCTTAAAAGTGGGTCTGTTAAAGATTTAAAAAAGTCAGGACAACACACACCCATTCAATAAAAAAAATTGAATGATTAGTTAAAGTATACACGGCATAAGCGTCTATAAGGCATGCCAAGCTAAAGCGGCATTTCGGCCGTGCGCTCAAACAGGCATTTTGTGCAGCGCGCCCGAATCAGCTCAAAGGCTTTACCGTCCACGTCTTGCCGGTTAAACGTACGTACGTGAATATCCGCACCGCAATCGGGGCATTGCGATAACGCATCTGCATCTAGAGCATTCAGGCTTGGGGCAGACGTTTGACCCCGCAGCCCGGTGACTTCTTGCAAAGCAAGCGGATCGCGCTCAACTTGCCTGAGCCATAAGGTGGGTACCCGAAGGGCCCGCGCAAGCCTGCGACGGTTTACTTCGGCCAAAAAAAGCTCCAGGCCACCTTCAATCGCATCGATTAACTCAAGCGGCATGCTGGCGATCTGGGCCAACCGGGCGCGTGTGTAACCACGGGCTTCGCGCAGCGTCTGAACTCGGCCAGCAAGCGTCTGAGGGAGATCGGTGGGCGATTTAATGGCCATAACCAGCGTAAACTTTCTGTAACTTGTTTTGTGATGAGGCTGTTGCGGCAAATTTTTTTAAATGCCGAGCGCGTTTTCGCTCATGTGCTCTTCCCGGATAACTGTATGAACCCGAACCGAGGCGGTGTCCGCGCTCAGAACCGCTTCCCAGTGGCCAAGCTGCGCCCTAAACAAATGCTTGCCCGCAATGCTGGCTTGATAAGTCAGCATTAAATCGGGTGTATCCGCCCCAAGTGGGAGTTGTACAAAGCGTTTAACCAGTTGCGGCAAGCCGTAGCCTGTCGCAGGCCGCCAAACCAATGCCAGATTCGCTTCGCCAGGCGTCATTTGTACCAGTTGCAGGGTTTTGTCAAACCATTCGGGCGTGTTTTGGGCGACGTCAATCGGCAGCGCAATCGGTACCTCGCTAATCACAAGCGGCCCTGCGCTCAGGGGGGGCGCATCCACCGCGTGTGCTGTAGGCAGCGACGACGTATCAGGCGCGATTTGATGCGCTGGCCCGAGCAAGGCATCTATGCTGTGCGCTTCCTGATGAAAACCGGGCGCAATGGCATCAGCATCCTGCAACGATGACGCATACGAAAGACTGGGCAGCAGGGCCCGGTCTTGGGCGGCCTGTTGCGCAGGCGTAAGCACGCCTTGCCCCGTTGCGGCCGCCGGGGTAATGGCAGCACCTTGCGCAGGCTTGCCGAGTAAATCCAGTTCAGCATCAGTCGGGGGCCCCAGCGCCGTAGTCGCCATGCTCACGCTATCCAGCACCGAGGCCGCAATAACAGTGCCGGTAGGTGCAGGCTCGGGCGTTGGGCTTTTGGTTTGTGGCGCTAGCGCATTAAGGCCTAACGTGGGCGCGACACCCGCAAGCGGCGGCATGGGCGCAGCCGGCTTAGTGTTTTGGGCACTAGCACGGGGTTCGCGCTGCGGCGCAGTAAACGGATCCTGAAAGGACGGGGCCTGAATCGACCAAAAATCGGAGGCGGCCTGCAAGGGCTGTGCAGGTTGCAGGGTTTGCCCAAGCGGGTCGGCCTGGCGGCCAGAATTTGCAAACAACGGCGATGCCAGGGCGGCTTCAAAAGCGTCCGTATCCATCTCGGCATCATCCAGTAACCGCAGTGCAGGCGTCTGTCCTAAAGGGGATTCGGAAGAGGGCGCTTGCACGGTTGCTCCGTCAACGTTTGCCGCTGCATCCTGGGCTGTCATCTGCTGCATTTGCATCGAATCAAGCGGCGAAGCATCCAAAAATAGCGTAGAGGCCTCAGGGGAGCGTATCGGCTGCGAAACAACTGGCGGCGGCGTTTTTTTACTGCCTGCGGTGCTGGGCGCAACCGGAATCGAGACGCCCGCCGGCACGTAATCATCGTATTGCGCCTGTGTCTCCGAATCATCCTCTGCTTCGGTAACTTCAGGGGTTTCAGCTTCAGGATTTGGTGTCTCATCTGCTGGCGGACCGTTTTCGGCCTCGTCAACACTTTTCCAGAAGGTTTCTGCAAAAGAATCCTCAACCAATGGCGGCAGTATGCCAGACGCGGCGCCATCACCCGACTCGGCCTCTTCAGAGGCCATCAGCTCAGAGAGATCAGCAATAGGAGCCGACGATGAAATTTCGGGCGCTTGCGAAAACAGCTCTGGCGGCGAAACGTCGAATGCCCCTTGCGCTTCCTCTAAGAACGATTCTAGGGTTTGGCCCGTCCGTTTGGCTGCTGGAAAATTATCGGTCTCTACAACATGACGCTCCGTGAGACTTTGGGTGGTGGTGATTCCAAAATCAAGCCCGCGCTGGGGGGCGGGTCCAGCCGTCGGGGCCGTAAACGTTGCGGCGTCAGTGTTCTCGGTCAGCGAATTTAGCCAAAGCGCCTCGGTTTGAGGCCCTTGTCTAAATCCAAAGCTGCTTTTTGCTTTAGATTCTGAGGGTTCGGGTTTGCGTTTAAACCACTTCAGCACGCTTTTAAACCTTACAGCAAATCATGGTTGACGCTAACTACGTTTTAATTATTGGCTATGCCGGGCACCATACAGCGCGGCGAACGCGATAGACGGGATAAACGGTCTGGGACACGATTGCAATTTCGTGATGTACAGATATTCTACCCGGTTTGCATACAAAATTCGCGTTTTGGCGAGAATCTTTAAAAAAATAGCATTTATATTAAGGCAAATAATCGATTTTTAAGGCGCTTAAGGGCTACTTTGCCTCGGGTAAACAGCGGCCAAATCAGTATTTAGACCCTTATTTAACCCGCTTAAATCAGCTTCGGGGCGTGCCCAGCCCTGCCGGCAAGATGTGTCATAATAATCGATTAGTTAAAGCAAATCATACACTTTTGGTCACATAAACGTTTAATTTAAATGGCGTTTTTTTTGAGGGCATCAACGCTTAACCTACAGTGGATTTGCCATAAAGATTGGCCACGAACGGACTTTTAATCTTGCATGACACGCTCAAACGTAACATCAGCGCTCGCTTCTAAGCAACTTGAGCAACTGGCAGATACCCTGATTCAGCACCAGCTTTATGGCGGTCCAACGCAACCAAATGCCCGTGAGCAGGCGACGCCCTCGGAGTCTAGTACAGCTCTGCCCTGGCGGCTTGCAGCAGCCCCCTTAACCTTGCCCGAGCATACCTACCAGCAATTAGAGGCCATTGGCCCCTTACTTAAACGGTTTATGCAGGCGCAGGCGCAAATTTACCGATGGAGTTTAAACGGCCAAGCGCCCGCTTGGGTTGCTGCCTTGTGCGATGCGGGCAAGCCCGAAGCGCTCATTCAATACAGCCGAATGAATCGATTCAAGGCGCATTTGCCGCCCGTGATTCGTCCGGATTTGTTGTTGGGCGAAGATGGCCAGCTTTATTTGTGCGAAATAGACGCAATTCCCGGCGGTATTGGCATCACTGCGGCCTTAGGGCAGGCATACGCGCAGGCTGGATTTCCGGTTCAGGGGCATCTGCTTGAGTCCTCGGGGTCTTCAGTGCCTATTGCAGACGCCGACATGGTTTCTGCGTTTGCCGCGTTGTTACAAGGAGTATTGTCATCATCAAAATCGCCCGAACCGGCTTCGTTTAATCGACCTTTGCACGTTGCGCTCGTCATATCAGACGAAGCGGCCGATTACGCGGCAGAATTCGGCTGGCTTGCGGCGCAAATCAATCATCATCCGCAGTATCAGTCTAAGCTGGAACTCCAGTTGGTGCACCCTAAGGCGCTTGGATTGATGCAGCATCAGCTGGTGGCCGCGTTGGGCGACGGGCGCATGTGGCCCATAGATGGCGTATACCGCTTTTTTGAATTATTTGACTTGCCTAATATCGCCAACATCGAGTTGCTGCAATTTGCCCAAAAAAAAGGATGGGTAACATGCCTGCCGCCGTTTAAACCCGTCTACGAAGAAAAACTCTGGCTCGCCCTGATACATCACCCTGCCTTGCAACTGCTGTGGCGTAAAGCGCTTACGAAAGACGATATTACTGCGTTGCAAAAATTAATCCCGCAAGGTTGGATTTTAGACCCTGCCCCCTTGCCGCCGCAGGCTGCGATTCCGGGGCTTCTGGATGCCGAAGGTCAGGCGCTACAAAGTTTTATGCAATTGGCCGAGCTCAGCCAGCAGCAGCGCCAGCTGGTGGTTAAGCCCTCAGGATTCTCGCCTTTAGCCTGGGGTAGCCGTGGCGTGGCCATCGGCCACGATATGGCGCAAGCACAGTGGAAAGACGCTTTAACGCACGCCTTGGCCGCCTTTAACCAAACGCTACATGTGCTGCAACGGTTTACGCCTGCGGCTGCAGTGCCGGTGCAGGTTGCGACTAAATCCTACGAGGTGATTGAGCAGCCTATGCGCATTCGGCTTTGCCCGTATTATTTTAATGGGTCTGCGTCAACTCAAAAAAATGCCGAAAATCCTGCTGTAGAAACCTTGCGCTGGGCGGGAACGCTCGCAACTGCTTGCCCTATCGATAAAAAACTAATCCATGGCATGGCAGATGCTGTTTTAATGCCGCTAATGGCCCAATGAAGGCGCATTGCCCCCATGCGTAGTCAAGTTGAATTGGGTTGAATCGAGTTTTTAAAAGCGCTAGCGCATTTAAAATTTGTTTAAACCGATGTTTGTGGATTCCCTCGTGGCATAATGCTTTTTAATTATGACGGCGAGGCGGTTTTTTATATCAACAGGCGATCCCTCCGGGGATTGGCACGGGGCCGAAGTGGCGCGTGCTCTGCGTCAGCTCGATCCTAACGTGCAACTTGCGGGCGTATGCGGCCCCGCCATGGCGGCGGCGGGCGTACATTCCGTGCTGCCTGTCCAGACGCTTCAGGCGATTACGGGCAAAGTTGGGCTCGATGCGCTGGGTGCCGTGTACGGCCATTTTAAGCTTGCGCTAGAGGTCCTAAGCTATCTGCGCCGGTTTAAGCCCAATCGCGTGCTGCTCATTGATTACGGTGGATTCCACACGTTTTTGGGTAAATTGCTCCGCCAGCGCGGCTATGCCGTAGATTATTACATTTTGCCGCAAATCTGGGCAACGCGCCCGTGGCGCATTAAAAACCTGGTTAAGGCCGTCGATCACGCCTATTGTATTTTTCCGTTTGAGCCGCCTTTATACGCAGCTAAAGGCATCTCCGCCTCGTTTGTTGGGCACCCGCTTAAGGGCCAATTGCCGCCGCCCGTCGATCGTCGTGATTTTTGCCTGGCGCACGCGTTGCACCCCGAGCATCCGATTTTGGCCATTCTACCCGGTTCGCGGCGTTCCGAAATTGTCCGGCTATTACCCGCCATGATGCAAAGCGTTGTGCTGCTTCAGCAAAAAGCCGCAGAGCACGGCATGACCCTGCAACCGGTGCTTTCTCGGGCGCCAAATTTGCCGGTGGCCTGGTTTAACCAGCAGTTGGCGCAAATCCCCGCGGTCAGTCAAATACGACTAACCCGACTGGATGCGCTGGATACCAGGCTTCAAACCGATGTTCAAGCCGCCGAACAGCACCGCGCCAAAGCATCGACCGACTCGGCCCAAACGCAAACGCTGGCCAGCACGCACGCACTGCTTTCGGTTGCCGATGCGGCACTGGTGGCCTCTGGCACCGCAAGCCTAGAGGCTGCGTTATACCAGACGCCGCAAGTTTTGGGCTATAAGCTCGATCCGATCACGGCGCGTATTGCGCTATGGCTGAATCGTTTGCCCGGTATCGGGTTGCCTAATATTATTGCCAGCCCTGCCATTATGGCCGATTGGCCTAAACGAGCCAATCCGGTGCGCTGGCAGCCGGTAGTGCCCGAGTTGCTGCAGCAAGAGTTTACGCCCGAAAAAATCGCGTTGGCCCTATGGCCCTTGCTGCAGAAGGAATCTTCGGCCAGAAAACTGCAACTGCAGGGCTATCAGCGCCTGAGCATTGCGCTGGGCATTACAGATTCTGCCGAAAACGCGGCGCAAAGTGCCGCCCAGAAAGTTGCCTCGGGAGTGATGCGTGCGAGCCTTGCCCAATAAGTTTGCCAGCAAGCCGGCGTTGCTAAGCACCGGATTCTGGATGCTGCTGCCGACGCTGCTGGGGTTGCTCGTGCTGACTTACGGACCCGCGTTGGTCTCGTTAATGCTGAGTTTTTGCGACTGGGATTTACTCGGGCCGGTTCAGTTTGTCGGGTTGCGTCAATACCAGCTTTTATTTACAGGCTCTGGCAGTCAGCCGCCCGAGGCCCTTTGGGTTGGCGCAATTACGGCGCTTTTTGCGGGCGTTTGCACGGTGCTAGAAACCGTCCTGAGCCTGTTGCTTGCCTTGGTGGCTTTTAATCAACTTCAGGCGCTTGGCTCGCGCTTGGGGGGGCTTTTTCGCACGGCGTGCTTGCTGCCCATGGCAACGCCTGCCATTGGTGCGGCGCTGGTGTGGGGTTGGCTGTTCGACCCCGCCGTGGGCGTTTTAAACGCAGCCTTAATGGCGCTGGGTTGGCTGGATACGCCGGTCGCGTGGCTCTACACGCAGCCTTGGGCCTTGGGGTGCGTGATTTTACTAGAAATCTGGAAGGCCACAGGGTATAACGTGTTGCTGCTGCTTGCCGCGCTCGAGGCCTTACCTGCCGATGTGCTGGCGGCCGCGCGCCTGGATGGCGCAGGTGGATTGGGATTAACCCGGCAAATTGTGTTGCCGTTGCTTGCGCCCATGCTTGCATTTGTGATGACGATTACGCTGATTCATACGCTGCAAGCCTTTGACGCGGTGTACTTGCTGACGCAGGGTGGCCCCGAGAATACGACGCGCGTGGCGGTATACGCGTTGTTCCAGAATGCGTTTATCGGGCTGGATGCGGGGCGAGCGTCTGCGATGGGCGTGTTGTTGTTTTTGGTGATTGCCGCGTTAACCGCGCTGCAAATGAGGCTCTCGCGCGCGCGGAAGGATACTGCCTATGGTTAGGCGTGTTTTCATCAACGGGTTGCTTCAAGGCTTGTTTCAAGGCCTGGCGTGGGCGCTGCTGGCCGGATTTTTTGGGCTTGCGCTTGTGCCTTTGGTGCTGATGATCCTTGCCTCGTTGCTACCCGAGATCACGGGGCCAGGCTCGTTAAGCGCGTTGTTTGCGCCGCAGCACTGGCAATTGGGTGCCTACGCGCAGATATTCAGGCAGTTACCGGTTGCAACGTACGCGCTTAACAGCGTACTGGTTTCGGTCGTCACAACGGCAGGCTACACGCTGTTTGCGGCCATGGCCGGCTACGCGCTGGCGCGGCTGCCGGTGCGCTATAAATCCCTGTGGTTTTGGCTGATTTTGCTTACGCTGATGATTCCGCCGCAGGTTAATATTGTGCCGCTGTTTTTACTGATGGCCAAAGCGGGTCTGATTAACTCTATCTGGGCGCTGATTATTCCGGGGTTGTTTGGCGCGTTTGGCGTGTTTTTAATGCGCCAGTGGTTTAGCGATTTTCCGGTCTCGTTGCAGGAGTCTGCCGCGCTGGATGGCTGTAGCGCGAGCCAAACCTTCTGGAAAATTGCCTTGCCAACGGCACGCCCGGTGCTAGTTAGCCTGGCGTTATGGATTTTTATGGCCACCTGGAATGCCTTTTTATGGCCGCTGGTTGCCACGCACGCCGATGCTGCCAGAACCCTGCCTGTCGGTTTGGCAGCCTTAAAAGCCTCGTTCCGCGATGGTATGGATTGGCCTGTGTTGCTGGCTGCGGCAACAATCACGGTTCTACCCGTGCTGATGCTTGCGATCATCGGGCAAAAAGCCTGGCTGAGCGCAACACTTGCGGGCGGCGTTAAAGAATAATCAAGCCCAAAAAGCGCTACCTAAAAATTAGGCGATTATATACTCGAAGTACTATTTTGTTGCTTCTGTCAACTTTAACGGCGGAATGTAGGCGCGACAAAAGAATGTTTGAGCCTTCTGCAAATATAGCTAGTTGCCGGCTGGTTTAACCAGCGCGTAACGCGCCGACACATCTGAACTCAGTGTCGATTCTGACACCTCGACCGGCGGCGGTGCTTCAGCATCCGCCATTTCGGCACCTTTCATCATCGCGGCCATCGGCATTGCGCGGCTGTAGACAGGCGCACTATAGCCACTGCTAATGGTAATTAAGTCGCCCAGCTTGGCGCCAGAACCTGCCGCCAAGGCTTGCGCCTGAGCGCGCGCGTTTTGCGCGGCTTGCTCTAGTGCTTTGAGCTGCAAGGGCTCGGGGTTTTCGATGTAAAAGCGCAGGCCGCCCACGTTGGTGGCACCGCTTTGGCTTGCTGCTGCTAGCACCTTACTGGCCGATTCAGCCAGTGTCTCGGATGATAAGCCGGTGGCGGTAATGTTAAACGAGTTACTGGCGTGATAGCCGAGCAATTTGGGCAGGCGTTCGCCTTTGTCGGTTTTGTACACCGGATAAATATTAAACGCGACGGTCTGTAGTTTTAAATTGGCAATGCCCAACGCTTTTAAACTGGCGCGCACGGCCTGCATGTTTTTTGTGTTTTGGCTGCGCGCTTTCTCGAGCGTGGGCTCGTTGGTTTCAACTTGCGCGCTTAGGCTAAAGGCATCGGGCATGGCTTTAACTTCTGCGCGGCCGCTTGCGTTAATCGTGTAGGCATCTTGCGGCGGGCAGCATGCTTCGTGAGAATCCGCCCAGGTTGCTATTTGTGCGCCCATCAGGCCTGCTGCTGCAATCACGCTTAGGCTAAGCGCAGCAACATTAAACAAGACGTTACGCGAAGTCATTTTATGCGCTTTCATTGATTAAGAGCCCCTGAACATGCCTTATAAAAACGTTTGCGGGTTACAGTTAAAATAGTCTTGTCTGGCGAACGATTACCCCAGCCCTGGTTGCGATTTAAATTGGGTTTTTACGTTGCCCTTGGCATCAAAACTTTTAGGGTTGGTGCGCAAAATAATTTTGTCTGCGGTAATCGTGCGGTCTCCATCCGAGACGCTGGAGCGCCCAATCAGATCGATGGTTTCCACGGTGTTATTGATAATTTTAAACGTAGCCTTGGGGGCCGAAACCCGGTAGTCTTCGTAGACAATGCGTACGTGTCCGCTGGCAATCACGGTGTTGCTGGTTTTATCAAACTGTTGGTAATCCGATTCAATCGTAATCGGTGGCTTGCCCGCGCTGCCGGTGCTTTGCGGATTCACTCTGGATTTGACGCCACCTTCGGCCATCATGTTCCCCGAGGCAATGACGTAGGTAATTTGCCCGCTTGTAATTTCACCGCGTGTGCCGTCTTTGAGCCGAACGCCTTGCAAAAATTTAACCGTTTGGGGCTGCCCGGATGGACTGACGTTGAGCAGCATTTTGGGCGCGTAAGCTTCAAAATCCTTGTAATGCAGTTGCACGCTCCCCGTGGCTGTGGCCAGTTTATTGCGGTTGTCAAATTCCTGCACATCCGCACGTATTGTCATCGGGGCTGCGGCAATAGTAGTCAATTCGCTTACAGTATTGCCCAGTGCTTTAACCTGCTGGCTATTGAGATGAAACTGCATGGTGTCCGCGTGAATCACATCGGTCAGCCAGCCCTGTGGCGCGACATTCCCGGGAATCAGCTTGCTAACCGGGCCCATTGCCAGTAGTGGCGAGTTTGGCGAGGCGGTTTTACCGTCCTTGGGTGCGGGCGCAAACCGTTTAGCCACCGGATGATTCGGGAACGTGGCGACGGCCTCGCCGTTGGGCATCATTTTAACATTGGCTTCGGTGCCAAAAACGCGCACGTTGTTGTATTTTACCGTTACGTTGCCGCTAAAACGAGACGCGCCAGAGGCGTGGTCGTAATGCTGGTTATCAGCGTTGATTTCGACCACGGGCCGGGTGCTGACGGGTTCTGCCATGGCCGCGGGTGCCAGGTTGGGTTCTGCGGCAGTAAGCAGGGCTTGCGTTAACAGTGCTAATGTAGCAGCGGTATGGTATAAGCGCACGTAAGAGCAGCCTCTTGCTGGGATAAAGAATGATGCTGAAGACTATGACTAAAAACGAATCAGTTTGGTGCCAACGCCAGTAATTTATAACTGAATCAATGGCAAGTTGTAGGGCCTAAAAAATGCTGTTGCGGCGGCACGCCAGAACAAAAAATTTAATGCAAAAAAAAATAATGCAGTCGAGCCCTCGCAAACGATTGTACTATTTAAAAAAGCAAATCAACTATTTAAGCGCATAAAACTTTATGCGTCATAAACGCAAACTTTAACCGTTTGCTCTAAAAAAGAAAAACACCAAGACGATGCCTTGGTGTGTGAGAAGGTGTGTGTCCAGTGTGGAGATAGGTCGTTAAAAAAGCTATAAAAGCGTTAATGGGCCAGCGCCGCTTAGGGCTTTGGGCCGGTGTTGTTTACGGAGTTGATTAAAAGTCGCCTCTAACGCAGTGTACTCGGCTTCGTTGAGTTGATGCGCTGCAAACCGAAGCGTTTTCTGAACTTCTTTAAAGCGCCGCAAGCGCAACAGCAACGATAATTTTTGTTCAAGCAGACTGGGTAACAAGTAGCTGGATTGATCGCTCAAACGTTGAATACCTTGATTGCAGGCTTCGAGAGCGTGCGTGTAGTTACCAATAACCGAAAGAATATTTGCCAGCGATAAATACGGTTCAGACCAATTGGGCCGGGTTTCAATCGCACTTTGAATCACCGCCAACGCTTGCCGGTAACTCCCGCTACTAAATAAAATTTCTGCTTTTAAAACCAAGGCTTTGGACTTGCCGGGGTCGATTCTTAAAGCTGAATCAATCACTGCAAGCGCTTGTTCGTCGTTACCATCCAGTAAATAAAGTTGTTGCGCACGTTTATAAAAGCGCTCAGCCTCAAAGGCCGCAACCGAATTGCCGTTGCGATGTTCAGCGTGGCTTAATGCCATAGACGCTGCCGTCCCCGACTGCTGAAAACGATAACTGTAACTGTCACTGCCTTACTAAAACGTTTTTACTGAATTGATATTAACAAATTAATCTGCCCTGTGTTGCCTGTGTTAAGCATGCCATGGCCCAAAGCGTCTTGCCAAGGGGCAAATTTGCTCTTAAATCCCTGTATTAACCAAACTGTAGTGTATGCAGAATACATCACTATATAAAATCAAGACGCAGCTTATGCCTTGGGCTGTTTACAAAAGTTAATAATACAAGTGGCCATGTCGTCAGGTGCGCTAAACGTCGGGGTTTCGATAATTAAATCGGCCTGTAAATAAAGCGGCTCACGGGTTCTAAAGCGAGACAAAAATGTTTGCTCATCCAGGGCTAGCGGTCGTTGCGTTATGCCAATGGCTTTACCGGCGTTTTGCCCCGTTTTTAACCCTGCTTGCTGCCCAGAAGCCTGCACACGCTGCCAAAGCGTTGGCGCGGGCGCTTTAAGATAAACGCAATAGCCGATTTTTTTTGCGCTTGCAAGCGCTGCTGCAGGGTCTTTAGCTTGCGTAAAAAAGCCGCCGCCGGTTGCAATCACACGGTCTATCAGCTGCGGTTGCAAATGTGGGTCTAGTTCGGCAGGCGCATCTTGCAGTGCCGTTTCCATCAACTGAGCTAAAAATTTTGCTTCGGCCGCTCTAAACGCAGATTCGCCGTGCTGGTTAAAAATTTCGGGAATCGTTAGCCCAAACCGATGCGCAATCTCGTCATCCGTATCTTGCCAGGGGCAGTTCAAGTGCTGTGCTAAAACCGGCGCAAGCGTGCTTTTGCCGCAACCCATATACCCGATTAAAAAAATGAAGCGTGTCATTTTTAAGGCCTTTGGTAAATCGCTTAAGTAAATCGCTATAAGTAAATCGATTGATGTTAAGTCAGAACGCCTTGCAGTTTGCGTGTAATCACCCTGGCGCTACGTGCTCGCGAGCGTTAATGACGCTCGGGGGGCAGGCGATTCAGGAGGGCTTTAAACGGAATCAGGGCGAGCCCCCAAGGCACTTCGCAAATCACCAGAAAAATGCTATCCAGCGCGCTGCCGTATAAAAATGCCAGGCTCACCCCCAGCGCCACGTTATTCAGTCCGCTGGCGCACGCGTAAGAGATATTCCAGGCGCGGCTCGGGGGCTCTTTTTTGCCAAGTGTTGCGCCCCACCAGCCCACGCCGTACGCAATTGCAAACACGCCAAAGCTGACGGCCGTTAATTTGGCCAGGCGCGGTAAATCGCTGAGCATTGCGGGCTTTTGCTTGGCAATCACAATGGCCACAATCAGCAAAATTATCAGCACGCTAATAAGTCGCCCATGGGCTTGGTTAAACTGCTGGGCAAGCGGACTACGTTTAAGCGGCAAAAACACTAACGCCGGAATAAAAATAATACTCATTAAGCTTAATAAAAGCGGCACGGGGGGCAGAACGCTTTGTGTGCCTAGCATCAGCGCGCAAATGGCAGGCACCGCAAACGGCGTGAGCAAGCTGCTAACAAGTACCAGTGCCAGCGCAATGGTTGGGCTGCCGCCCAAACTCGCGCAAAGCGCAGGCGATGAAACCCCCGCCGGCATCAGGAAAAACAACAGCACCCCCGAGGCAAAGCCGGGCGCAATGGGTTTGGCCAGGCTATACATTAAAATGGGTAGCGCCAAAAACCGAACCGCATAAAAGAGCAGCACCGGGGCCAGCTTAACCTGCCTGAGTACCTCGGGCTTGAGCTCAAACCACGCAAACAGCATTACAATGCCAAGTAAGCCCTGTACCCCAATGGGCGGAATATTGGCGAGCGTAGGTACCGTAAAGCCGGCCAGTGCCGAAAGCACCAGCCCCAGGGCAAGGTGTTTAAGCACAACAAAATGCAAGCCGCGATAGAGCCATTGCAAAAATTGCCGTAAAAGACTTGCCAGCGCGTTGGTTTTTACTGATCGTGTTGTCATGGCCAAAGTCTCTGCAAAAAACACCTCGGGCTCAATGCACACCCATGCCCTCAAGGCGCTGCCGTCCAGTCTCTGCACGCTTACGCTCACCGATTCGGGCGTAACCATGCTCGACCAAACACAACTGCCCGAGCGCGAGCATTATGTAACAATTTTATCGGCGCAAGCTATGGTCGAGGCGATTAAAACCATGGTCGTGCGCGGCGCGCCCGCCATTGGTGTTGCGGCGGCCTACGGGCTTGTGCTTAGCGCGCGAGCGGCGCAGGGGGCCGAGTCTTACTCGGCGTTTTTAGCGCAGGTGACTCAGGATGCGCAGCAACTTAAAAGCGCTCGCCCGACTGCGGTTAATCTGGCCTGGGCTGTTGATCAAGTCATGTCATCAATTGCTTCTGCCGAGTCTGCTGCGATAGCACTTGAACACATGACGCAGGCCGCGTTGGCCATTACCGAGGCCGAGGCGTCGGCCAGCCTGATGATGGGCGCGCACGGTGCGGCGTTGTTGACTAAAGGCGCTCGCCTGATGACCGTCTGTAACGCGGGTGCGCTGGCAACGGTGCGCTACGGCACGGCGCTTGCGGTGATTCGTACTGCCTACGCTAACGATAACGGGGTGCGCGTGTATGCCTGCGAAACGCGGCCGCGTTTACAGGGCGCTCGGTTAACCGCCTGGGAGCTTGCGCGCGATGGCGTGCCGGTAACTGTTCTGGCCGACGGTATGGCGGCAAGCTTAATGGCGCAAAAACAGATAGATGCCGTTATCGTGGGCGCAGACCGGATTGCGCGCAACGGCGATGTGGCCAATAAAATCGGCACGTACAGTTTAGCCGTACTGGCGCACAGTCATCAGATTCCGTTTTATGTCGTCGCGCCCAGTTCTACGCTCGATGCTGCAACCGCCAACGGCGACCAAATCGTGATCGAGCATCGCGACGCCAGCGAATTTTTTATGGCCGAGGGCGATGATTTGAGCGCGATGGGCGTGACGTATTACACGCCCGCCTTCGATGTGACGCCGGCACGGCTGGTCACACGCATCGTAACCGAGCGCGGCGCGTTTGCGCCCGACGCAGTGCTGGCCCAGATGCGCTAGCATCTTGATTTTAACCCGTTGCGCTAGCGTCTTGATTTTAATTGCGATTGCTTAATAGAACGAAAAATTAGTCAAGCGCGTCAGTTTGTTTCAGCAAAGAAGCGCGAAGAAGCAAAAGGCCCTTGTTTCGGGATGTTGAACTCACCAAACTGACCCACTACCGTATCTTCGATGCCATTGAGTCCTAAAGTTGATTTGCTATAGTACGTTTTACCGTGGCGTTGTTTTTTAAAGTGAGCGATGTTGTCCCCGGCTAACGTCAGGGCGCTGAATCCCTTTTTCGTCTGACATCAACTGTTAGTCAGTGGCAGGCATTTGGGGCTATTCGCCAACAGATTATTTTTTAGCCCAATGCATTAATTTTTTTTAGGAGTCTTAAACGCATGACCGTGGTGCAAACCCCTGATAAGCCCAAATCATTGTCCGAAATCCCCTTCGAGGCCGTGCGCGCTTCGATTCGAGACATTGCCGATTACCCCAAGCCGGGCATTCTGTTTAAAGACATCACCACGGCAATTGCGCAGCCTAAAACCTTTAAACTGATTCTGGATTATTTCGAGCTGCGCTACGCAGAGGCGTTTCCGAATCAGCCGCCGCCGGATTTTATCGTAGGAATCGAATCGCGTGGGTTTATTCTGGGCGCGCCGCTGGCCGATCGCATGAACGCGGGATTTATTCCCATCCGCAAAAAAGGCAAATTGCCCGGCGCCGTCGAGCGTCGCGAGTACGCCTTAGAATACGGCACCGATTGTGTCGAAGTGCATCGCGATGCGATTCCCAAAGGCTCGCGCGTGCTGATTATTGATGACTTGCTCGCCACCGGCGGAACTTCTACCGCTGCGGCAGAACTGGTGACGCAAGTGGGCGGCGATTTGCTCGGCATGCTGTTTTTCATCGAGCTGGCCTTTATTAACGGGCGCAGTAAATTGCCGCCTATGCCGCTCGCCGATGCCATGATCGTGTTTTAAAAGCGGGTGTGCCCGGTTTGTGTCTGGCGCGTGGTAACGCTAAACTATCATTAGCGGCCTCACAGATTTTTGGCTTTGATGCTTTTACGATTATAACATCCCTGTGTAAGTCTGCATTTGCGGCGTATGATGAGGCATTTAAGGCGTGCTTAAAGGGTTTGGCGTACGTCTTTTAATTTGGTAAGCTGGCCTGCCATTTAACTGCTTGAATCATCTGACAGCTTTTTTGGTAAACGCAATCTTTTCTTCAGGTGTGATGATGACTTTAGCTGACGTAAGCGCGCCACAAAAAAAAGTCCGGGTGCTCCCTGCGGATTTGGTCAACAAAATTGCCGCCGGCGAGGTCATCGAGCGGCCAGCCTCGGTGGTTAAAGAGCTGGTCGAAAACGCGCTCGATGCCGGCGCAACCCGAATCGAAATTACGGCAGGTGCTGGCGGGCGCACGATTCGCGTGGCCGATAATGGCATAGGCATGGCGCCCGACGATTTAGAACGCGCGTTTTTAAACCACGCCACCAGCAAGCTTCTCGATGAAGCCGATTTATTCGCGCTGCGTACGCTCGGGTTTCGTGGCGAGGCCTTGGCCAGCATCGCGGCCATTAGCCGCCTAACCGCCATCAGCCGAACCGCACAGGCCTCGGTCGGCACGCGCCTGGAATTTCCGGACAGTAGCAGCGTGCCGCCGCTCAAGTCCGATGTCGGAGCGGCTGTGGGCACCAGCATTGCCGTAGACGAGCTGTTTTTTAACACGCCCGCGCGGCTCAAGTTTTTAAAGCGTCCACAAACCGAGCTGGCGCACCTGGAAGAAGTCGTCCAGACGTTAGCGCTATCTCGGCCAGATGTTGCCTTTACGCTTGTAATTAACGGGCAAAGCGCGTTTTCAACGCGCGGCGATGGTCAGCTTAAAGCGATTCTGGCGGCGTTGTACCGCTTAGACGCCAAAGCGCAAGATGCCCTTATTTTTGCGCCGCCTATTCAAGAACCTTTAGGCAAGCAATCGTCAGATGCGCCAGATGCGCCAGACGTCCCAGATACCCCAGATACGTATTCCCTCGAGGCCCTGCTAGCCTCGCCTGCGGCGCAAAGTTTACCGGGCGTTTTCCGTGCAGGTAAAAAGCCATGGCATCTATTCGCCAACGGTCGCGCGATTCGTTGTTCCGTCATGCAGCGCGCCATCGAGAGCGCATATCAGTCCCTGATTCCCGAAGGCCGCTATCCGTTGGTGGCCCTGCGCTTGACCTTGCCTCCCGGTCAAATCGATGTAAACGTACATCCCACAAAAAAAGAGGTCCGTTACGCAGACCCGCAGCGCGTGTTTACCGTGGTGCGCCATACGCTCAGGCGCGCGCTCGAGGCGGTTGCGCCGCAAATGCTGTTTGCCTTGCCGCCCCGGCCAGAGGGCCTACTTGCCTTGGATGCCCGGCAACAAGAAGCGCGACCCATGCCGGCGCTGACCGTGCAGTGGCCGCTGTTACCGTCCTTAAGCGAGCCTGTTTCGGCGTCACACGCAGGAGCTGTTACCCACCAGCCCAGCGTATTGTCTGGTTCGGCCTTGGTTGAAGAACCAGACCAGGGCTTGGCTGTTGCTGGGAGCGAGACCTTCCCGGATTGGCGGGTGATAGGGCAGTTGTTCAACACCTATATTCTGCTCGAAACGCGACAGGGCTTAATGGTGGTCGATCAACATATCGCCAGCGAACGTGCCTTGTTCGAGATGTTAACCCTGCGCGTGCAAAACGCAGAAGTCGCCTGTCAGCAGGTTTTATCTGGTGTGCCGCTGCCGTTAACCCCAACGCAAATTGCGTTGCTCACCACCTACCAGCCGACGCTTGCCGCATTGGGGTTCAGTTATACGCTCGATGCCGCGGCGGGGCATCTGATTTTGAGCGCGTACCCCAGTTTGTATCCCGATCGGCAGCACGAGCCGCCCACGCAATGGTTGATGCAACTGCTAACGACGCTCGAGGCGCAGGAAGGCCAGGCACTCATTAACCTGGGGCAGGATTTACTGATTGCAACCCTGGCCTGCCATACCGCAGTGCGTGCCGGCGATGCGTTGACCACGCCCCAAATGGCGCAACTGGTTCGGGATTGGTTGGCGTGCCAGTTGCCGTGGAGTTGCCCGCACGGTCGCCCGATTGCGCATACGATTCGCTCTGATGAGCTAAACCGGTTTTTTGACCGTTCCAGTTTACCCGTCAACGCGTTTGGATAATGGATCTATGTCCGAAGCTCAAGCCGCTCCCGCCAAAGCCTACAGCACGCTTTTACCGTCTCAGTTAGGGTGGCGAGAAAAAACCGTTAACCGTATTACCTCGATTTTACTATGGCTGTGGCTCAAGTTGCGCTATGGCGTGCGCGTAGTGGGTCAAGAGAATATTCCCAGCTATCAAAACGGGATTCAGGGGTTGATTGCGGTCGCCAATCACACGTCAAACTGGGATCCCCCGCTAATGTCGATGGCGTTGCTGCCGTTGCCGGTAAGTTACATGGCCAAACAGGAACTGTTTAAAAATAGGTTTTTGGCGGCTTATTTTGCGCTTACCGGGGCGTTTGCGGTAAACCGCGCCAAGCTCGAGACGGCTACAATTCGCTCGGCCAAAACCGTAGTGCAACACGGCGGTTGGGCGTTGGGGATGTTCCCCGAAGGTACCCGCGTGAAGGCAGAAAACGGCATGCCGGCTGCGCCGCAGCAGCTTAAGCGCGGGGCCGCGTTTATGGCAAGGCTCACCAAAGCCGATGTTTTGCCATTAGGGTTTGCACGCCGGGAGGGGCCAGGCCGACCCGCTTATGCCGTTAGCATTGGCGCACCTGTGCGTACTAGCCTGCTTGATGAAGAAGCTCAAATTATGGAAGCCATCCAGGTGGGCATTGAGACGCAGATGCAAATTGCGCAAAACTTGCTTTAGGCTTTCGTTTTAAAGCGTTTAAAAAAGATAACGCCCGAAGCTCGATTATTTTCGCGCATGGGGCGCCAAGGCTTCCGAGTTATAGGCTCGTATGTTGCTCACGAGACAACGGGCCAGAATTTTTAAAAAATGCGTAATGCATGTGGCCCAAAGCCAAACGCGACGCGATGATTGCATGATCCGTGATCCTGAATTGAGCGTCGCGCTGGTTTGTTGGGTTGTCAAAAATTAAGCGGCTTTTTGCGGGTAATACATTTTAATCTTGCGCGGGCCTTTGCCGTCTTCAAGCTTAGCGGGTACTTGTTTATACTCGCTGCTCATGAGCTTAAACACGGCGGCAATGACAGATTCTTTTTTAATGTCTGGATTTTTCTTTTTTAAAATTTCAAAAACCCGATTGGCGCTAAAGGCTTCTTCTTTGCTAACAAACGCTTCAACCGTTTTTTTAACTTGCTGTGTAAGCGTAGGCAATGTTTTTGCAATTTTGTTTTTGGCCGCTTTGCCTGGCTGCTTAGTCATCGACATTGCGTCAGGCATGGCGTTAGCGGCTCTGTTTTTGGCCGCTTTGCCTTGCTTGGGCTCAAAGCTTTGCATGGGCACGCTACCCACCTGGAACCGAACCATAAACTGTTCGAGTTCTTGCATCGAATCAAAAATAATTTGCATAACCTATTATTCTCCAAAGGGGTGTGGAACAACTTGCAAGATTAATTTATTTTGAGTCCGCGTAAAACTCAAGGGCTCGCTTAAAGAACAGTTGCAATTATGCGAGCAAAACTAGCAAGCGAATCCGAAAACGTTAAGGGGATAAGTTTATTTAAGCCGTAAGATGAACATTGCAACAAAACGATTGCAAGGCGCGCGAAATGACTAACTGATCAGAGCAGGTATGTTATCTGGTTTGAACAAAACGGCAGTATGAATGAGTCTTTCAAAGAGGTTGAGATGTCGTCGGTTAAACCGCCAACAGAATTCGGCCAGATAGCGCGCC
>JAYKHY010000061.1:0-2927 GCA_035285025.1 Vampirovibrionales bacterium
ATTGCTGTTTGTCAGAATAAAAGTCTCGCCCTCTTGCCGCCAATCATAAAGCTGCTTTAAGGTTGGCGGGGGGGGGGGGGGGCAACGCCTCACTTTGACCAGCGTCTAACGGCTTGGACGGCTGCATACTGGCCAAAAAACCAATTTTAGTCATAAACACTCCTGAGAAATAATCAAAACTTAAACGCCTTCTTTGCGTTATGCTGCATTAAACCGCCTAATACTTTTTTTTGCACATCACGATTGATTTGAATGAAGCAAGACATCAAACTGATTGCGTTTGACCTGGACGGCACCCTGCTGAACGAGCGCCTGATGTTCTCGCCGCGGGTGCGGCAGGCCATAAAGCGCGTGCAGCACGAAACCGATGTTCGGTTAATGCTGGCCACCGGCCGTATGTTTGCCTCGGCGTTGCCCTTTGTACAAGCGCTTGGCTTTACGCTGCCGCTGGTAGGCTACCAGGGCGGCATGACGCGCGCACTAACGCCCGGCTACCCGATTTGCCAGCACACCCCGCTTGAGCTGGCACGCGCCCACGCCCTGATTGAGCAACTCTGCGCATTAAAGCTGAACGTAAACGTATACGTGAACGATGTGCTGTATACCAATGCCTGCCCCAACGTGAGCAGCTGGTACGCTAACGCGGCGCGGGTTCGGCCAGTTGTTTTACAGGATGCCGAAGCGCTTATAAAAGCGACAACGTCGCCGCCGACCAAGCTGGTGGTGATTACCGAAGACGATGACCCGCAGGGCGAGGCGCATCTGGCCGCAGCGCGTGAGCGCCTGATGCTGATGGAGGGCATTACGTTTTGCAGTAGCCGACGCGGGTTTTTAGAGATTATGCACGCCGACGCCAGCAAATGGGCGGCGGTGCGCCGCGTTGCAGAAGATTGCGGTATCGCACCCGAGGCCGTGATGGCCGTGGGTGATCACGAGAATGACTTGTCGATGATTACGCAGGCGGGTGTTGGGGTGGCCATGGGCAACGCGCCCGAGCACGTGCGCGCACAGGCGCCGTATGTGACTGCCAGCATTACCGACGATGGCGCCGCCGACGCAATCGAGCGCTTTGTGCTTACAAGCGTCTAACAAAAACTTCTAAAAAAACTTTTTATTTGAAAACGTCATTCCCGCGTAGGCAGGAATCCATCTTTCAGGCTTTCAAGGGAGTGTATCCATTTTCGGCATGTAGAGTGTGTCGTTCCGAATGAACGCTGGCATCCAAATAAATCAACTCTGAAATAAAGATGGATTCCCGCCTTCGCGGCAATGACGAAGTTATTTATTTAGAGGGAAAATAATTCGAACTCATTATTATGTTAATGACGCCCGAAATACTTCAAAAAACTGCTTCTCGCATTGCGGCCGTGGCGCTGGACGTGGACGGCGTGCTGACTGGCGGCGAGATTATCCTGACGCCTGACGGCGATGAACTGAAGTTTTTTAACGCCAAAGATGGCCACGGCATTCGCATGCTGCTAAAGGCCGGCATTGCCGTGGCCTGGATTACCGGGCGCAGCTCGGCGTGTAACCTGCGCCGCGCCCAAGATTTGGGCGTTACGGCGGTGTTCCAGAACACGCGCGATAAACTGGAGACGCTCAAGGGTTGGCTACAAAGCCTGGGCCTGGACCCCGAGGCAGACCTGGCCCGCGTGGCCTACATGGGCGATGATTTACCGGACTTATCGGTACTGAACGCGGTGGGGCTGCCTAGCTGCCCCGCAGATGCGGTGAGCGCGGTTAAGGCGGCCTGCACATGGGTGGCCCCGTTACCGGGTGGTCACGGGGCGGTTAGAGCCCTTTCGGATGAAATTCTGGCGGCTCAAGCCGCAAACAAAGGCGATCCCGCCCACGCTGCGCCGTAATAACTTTGCAGCTAACACACCTGTTTTGGCCCTTAAGTAAGCATTTTTAGGCCAGGGAAACGCTTATGCCGGCTTTATTTTGGGCTCAGGCTCGTTAAGATGTTTGAATATCAAGGTGTTTCACTGTCTATCAAGCGAGCGATATTTCTAGCTGAATCCTCTCTAAAGCTTTTTGCCTCCCTCCCTTCCTGCAGGCAAACTGTAGCTACTGCATGTTAAAGGCAAGGGGATTAAAGGCGTTTTTTAAGGCTTGGCAAAGGGTTTACGGCGGCTAAAACGCTAAATGATATCCGTTTGATGCAACACTTCGTAACATTCGAGCGGCTTAAGACAATTTTTATATTTATATTGTTTTTATTTTCATATCAGATGTAGCTAAACACAAATTAACGTATTACTACCGCCTGTTTAGGACGAATCGCGAGTAGGAGAGGTAACCTAAATATGGGTTTCGCAGCAAGTCAAGCAAGATATCTTATCCTAACCGCTCGCAAGAGCGACTTGGAACTACAGGGTCAATTTATTAACCAGGCCCGTATGCAACTCGCCAACATTGTTGGTGCGTTGTTCTCACTCTCGGCTAACCTGGAGCCGGAATCGCCTGCAATGATCTTCCTGCAGGCCCGCATCGCGGCTATTCAAGCAATGGATAAAGCGCTTGAATTACAGCTTCGCCGGGTTGACACCCAGCGTGATGCGGTCCAAACCGAAATTGACGCTGTACGGAAAGTTATCGGTAAAAACATTGAGATGTCGTTCAAAACATTCTCGTAAACGATACGCTCCTTGTTTTCTGAAACACTTTTACACACGCTATACACCAACACAATGCCGCCCCCTTTTAAAAAATGGCATTTGCGGTTAACTTAACAGTGTGACAAGCAAACCCCCTTTTTCAGACTTCCCCCAGCAAATAACAACGACTCCGCGCAAGCAACTTGGCGAACTGGGCGAACGCGTCGCCGAATGGCGTGTTCGAGCAAACAATTTTACAGTACACGAGCGCAATTGGCGCGCCGGTACTTTAGGCGAATTTGACATAATAGCCTCCTGTCCCCTCAG
>JAYKHY010000062.1:0-7442 GCA_035285025.1 Vampirovibrionales bacterium
GCTGCTTTTGACTTTGAAATCCGGCTTTAACCTGTTTCTCAGAACCACATTGAGGGCATTGCATACTGACTCTCCAAAACAATTTCTGCTTTGAAGATTAGTATATCTTAATTACTTAGCAATACCGATTTTTCTATTAACAAGTAACAACGTAACAACAAAAAGGCACACGAATGGGAGTAAGCCTCGTTCCAGAAAAAAAATAATCCCTGCAACTACCCGCCTGACCTCAGGCCCCTTTGAGCAAACCATAAACATGCGGCGAATTAATTTGCCACAAAAAAAATCAGACGATAAGCCTTTACAGAGCCCCTAAGGCTTTCGCGCCCGAAGCATCACCCATGCGCCCTGGGTTAGCCGCTGTTGATAAACAAGCCCGTTTGCCGCCATCGCAGCAATCACATCGTCCGCCTGACCTTCGGTAATACCGCTGGCCAATAAAATCGCACCCGGTGCCATGCGCTTGACCATTTCGGGTAACAGTTCAATAATCACGCCCGCCAGAATATTGGCCAATACAATCTCGTTTTGCGTTTGGCACAAGGCATGCAGCGGCGTATCACTGACTTCGATCACGCTGGCAACGTTGTTTCGCGCAGCCTCTTGCTCGGTGGTGTGCACCGCAATCGGGTCAATATCAATCGCAATGATACTTTTACAGCCCTGCTTAGCGGCATAAATAGCCAGCACACCCGAGCCTGTCCCAATATCCAGCACACGCTGCTGATTAAACCCGCCGAGTTCTTCGCTTAGGGCTTCCAACGCGCGCAACATCAGGCGCGTGGTTGCGTGTTGCCCCGTTCCAAATGCCATGCCTGGGTCCATTGTAATCACGGTTTCGTCCGAACCTTTTGGGATGTACGACTCCCACGCGGGCACGATGGTTAACTTGTCTGTAACGTGATCAATGTGCCAGTGTTGCTTCCAGGCTTCAGCCCAATCGGCCTCGGCAATGCTGTTTAACGGACCTGCACTAATTTGGCTGGCCCACACGCTTTGCGCAAACCAGGCCTGCAAACCGCGCAGCGTCTCGGGCAACAGCGCATACACCCGCACCAGTCGCGCCTCGGTAATATGCTCAGCCGATTCTGTTCGCAGTTCGGCGGCGGTCACGCCCTCGAACCCCCAACAAAAGTCGGCGATCAAACTGGCCAGCTCGCTTGTTGTTGCCGTAAAATCCTGGCTGAACGTTTGTCCTGCCTCAACATCCAAGGCGCTTAACGCCTCCGGCAAGTCATCACGAAGACACGCATCTTGATCGTTAAAGTCCAAGGTTAAGGCACTCATGCGTAAAAATCCTAAATAAACGTATCAACTTGGGGGCAACACAAACGCGAAAATGCATGTAAATGCGCGTTTTGAGTAAACTCATCATACACAAACTTTTTAAGCACAAACTTTTAGGCACAAACTTTTTTGAGCACAAATTTTTTAAGCACAAATTTTTAAGCAACTATGCCACCCAGGCTTGCCATTCACGAGTCACGCTCGAGTCGCATTAGGGCAACACACAGCCAAGGCCATTGATCAATTTAACTGCTTAACTGCTTAACTGCTTAACAGGCGCAAACGCCTTGCGATGCATCATCTGAATTGCACAGTTCCCAGATTTATATGTTCTGCGTATTACAGCGCAGCGATTGTTATAGCGTCCGTTACTCTACTAGTAGATTCTTTTAGTAGATTCTTTTTTTAGGTAGATTCTTTTTTTTAGGTTCTTTTTAAATTTTATGAAAACCCTTGGCCTGTTTGGCGACTTTGGCGGCGTTTACGCGCCCGAAACCCTGATGCCCGCGCTGGCGGAGCTTGAAGCCGCATTTTTAGCGTGCCAGCACGATGACGCGTTTCAAGCCGAATTCAAGCATCTGCTTGCTCGTTGGGCCGGACGCCCCACGCCTTTGTACGAAGCCAAAAATTTGGCCAAAGCCTGGACAGAACAAGGTACTAGCGACGCAGCACGTTCGGCTTTGCCTTCCGGCGCATCGCCTCCTGTACGAATTTTTTTAAAGCGCGAAGACCTGCTGCACGGCGGCGCGCATAAAACCAACAACGCGCTGGGGCAAGCGCTGCTGGCAAAAAAAATGGGTAAAACCCGCCTGATTGCCGAAACCGGCGCAGGCCAGCACGGCGTGGCCACCGCAATGGCGGGCGCGCTACTAGGGCTCGAGACCGTGGTGTATATGGGCGAACACGACACCGAGCGCCAGCAGCCTAATGTGTTTAGAATGCAGCTTTTGGGCACCAAGGTTGTGCCGGTAACCACGGGCACGCGTACGTTAAAAGAAGCCATTAACGAGGCGATGCGCGACTGGATGACCAACGTGCGCGACACGCATTACATTTTAGGCACGGCGGCTGGGCCACACCCGTTCCCGAGCATGGTGAAGTATTTTCATCAATGCATTGGCGACGAAGCCCGCGCGCAAATGCTGGACGCGACGGGCCGCTTGCCGGATGCCGTAATGGCCTGCGTGGGCGGCGGCTCGAACGCGATTGGCATTTTTCAAGGCTTCTTGAAAAATACCAATCGCTCTTTAACAAGCGACGCGGCACTTTCGCCCTCTGGCAAGGGCTCAGGCGCATCGCGTGCGATTGACATTTCCCAGAGTGTTGTAAATGAGGACGAAACAAAATTAATCGGCATTGAACCTGCGGGCAAAGGGCTCAACACGTCCGAACACGGCGCGGTGCTGGCGCAAGGGACGCCCGGCGTGCTGCACGGCATGCGCAGTTTTGTATTACAAACCCCAGATGGTCAAATTTTGCCCACGCACAGCATTTCGGCAGGGTTGGATTATCCCTCGGTGGGCCCCGAGCACGCGTATTTGCAGGCCGAAGGCTTGGCAACTTACGAGAGCGCCACGGATGATGAAGCGCTGGCAAGTGTTCGAGAAGTTGCGCGGCTGGAAGGGATTATTCTGGCGCTGGAAACAGCGCACGCCACGGCGTATGCCAAGCGCTGGGTGGCGCAAAATGCCTCGCGCTACACGCCCGAGCGCCCCGCGTTGGTGCTGGTCAATGCCTCGGGCCGGGGCGATAAAGACCTAGGCACGTTGATGGAAACCTTGCAATAAGGTTTAAATGACTTACTTTCGGAGACAACCATGTCAGTAATTGGTCGTTATTTTCGCAGTGCTTATGTTCTTCACTATGCGATTTTAACTGGTGCGTCTCAAGCTCATGATATTTCTGCGCGCAAGGGCATTCAGCTACGCTTGAACGAAGAACAAGGAAAACCAGTGTCATATCCAACTTATCCTGGTGCAGAGCGTCCTATCGAGGTGATAACAGCCGAACAACGGCCTATCAAAATCAAAGCAAATCAATTAGCCAACAAAATATATCGCAATGCTATTATCAGGCCGCTCAAAATTCCAACGGCACTATTTGGCTTCTTGAGTAAATACATCAAATAAAAAACTTTATTAACGTTAAATTTTAAAAACGCAGTTTAGGTTCTTATTTAGCTGCAAAACTATACTACTCCGCGTTATGCGCCTAAGCACCTCTGGCCGAGCGTATAAAGATGCTGGGCACGTTGATGGAAACAATTCAGTAAAGACTCGAAAAACTGCTAGCAAAATGCTATCATTATGACACAGCGTGAAAAATTGCTACAAAAATTACTCAACGGCCAGCCCTTGAGTTTTGACGAACTGTATACCTTGCTTGAGGCGTATGAGTTTCAGGTCAAAACACGAGGCTCTCATTATAACTTTAGACGCGACAGCGTTTTATTAACCATCCCCCGGCACGGCAAAACGGTCAAAACGGTTTATCTCAAAAAAGCAGCCGAAGTCCTTCGTGAGATTACTGAACGCAATGACACACCCGCTTGAAACCTACTTGAACCTCCCGTGGAGCTACCGCCTGGAATGGTGGCAGGATGATGACGCCTCGCAGGGCTATTACGTAGCCACCATTGATGAATTACCCGGCTGTATGAGCGATGGTGAAACCACCGAGCAGGCCCTGACCAATCTAAAAGAGGCGCTCGAACTGCACCTGGAAAGCATGCTAGACGCTAAAATCGCGATTCCTGAGCCGATGCAGCCCAGCCATTACAAAGGCCAAATCGCATATCGAACCACGCCTACCAAGCATTACCAAATGACGCTCAAGGCCAAACAACGCGGCATTAGCTTAAACCAACTGATCGATGAAGCTGTCGAAAAGCACTTAAAAACTGGATAATTCACATGAATCAAACCTCAAACAAAACCCTCTTAATGCCCTTTACCGTGCTGGGTTGGCCCAACGTGGCCACCAGCGCGCAAATCATCGACACCCTGGCCAGCAACGGCGCAGACGCGCTGGAGCTGGGCCTGCCCTTCAGCGAGCCCATCGCCGACGGCCCGGTGATTCAGGCTGCGGTAACCGAAGCGCTAGAGAACGGCTTTACCATGGCCGACGGCTGGGCGCTGATTGCGCAGACCCGCGCCAAATACCCAGATTTGCCGATAAGTTTGCTCGTGTACACCAATACGGTTTTATCTGTTAAAGCGTCGCAGCAGGGCGGTCAATCGACCTTGGCGCAATGCGACGGGCCTGAAGCGTTTTATAGCCAAGCTAAAGCCTGCGGCGTGAATGCTGTGCTGGTGGCCGATAGCCCCGTCGAAGCTTCGATGGAAACACTGATTCCTGAAGCCAGAAAACACGGCATTGCGCCGGTGTTTATCGTCTCGCCACTTACAGACGAGTCAAGAATCCAAGCCATGGCTGAGGCGATTTCTACAACAGGCGACGCAGCACTATCGCCTTCTGACGAAGGCTCAGGCGCATCGCCACACAATGCGTCTAAAGCGTTTAAATATTGGTACGTCGTCAGTCGGCTGGGCATTACCGGCACCGAGGCCCGCTACGACACCGCGCTGAACGAAACGCTGGCCAAACTCAAGCGCCTCAGCAACTTGCCCGCATTGGTGGGCTTTGGCATCTCGATGCCCGAGCACGTGGCACAAATGCGGGATGCCGGCGCGAATGGCGTGATTATTGGCTCCAAGATTATTCAGATGATTCAGGCTGCCAGTGCAGCAGGCCGCGATTGGCAAGCTGAATTAACCGACTGGATGCATGCCATGCGCAAAGCCTGCCAGGCAATCCCAGCCAATGTTTAAATGCGCTTTGGCTTTTTTAGGCACTTAGCGCCACGCACGTTTTAATTTGCCGCAGCACGTCAATCATCTCAAGCGCCGTGCGGGCAGCGTCTTCGCCCTTGTGGCCCTCGCCTTTTTTACCAACCTGCCGGCCCAAGCGGTCCCAGACCTGCGTCTCGTTCTCGCAGGTTAATACGCCAAACACCACGGGCACGCCCGTATCTAACGAAACCCGCTGGAGCCCGTCCGCGGCCATTTGGCAAACGGTGTCGTAATGCGTGGTATCGCCTCGAATCACGACGCCAAAAGCAATAATGGCATCAAACTGGCCAGATTTGGCCAACGGCATCGCGGCCTGCGGTAATTCGACGGCACCCGGCACCCAAAACACCGGGCGTTGCGTTGCGTGCACGCCTGCATCGGTTAGCACACGCTCGGCGCCTGCAAGCAGTTCCGAGGTCATGGCGGTGTTAAAGCGGCTAACAATTAGGGCAATCAAAGGCAAAACGAAACTCCAGGAATCAACTGTTGGTTTTTATTCAGACGTCCCATATCTCTCAATCTTATAGCCTCTTCCATAGCCTCTTTCACGTCCACATTTACTAAACCCTTTTTAAGGGAATCGCCAGACGTTTGAGACAAACGCCCTTCTTCAATAGCTTGCTCCAGTAGAGGAGCAAAACGAGTGGGTTTGCTGGATGATTCTTGTCCAAATCGAATGGGCTTGATAGACTTGAGTATTTGCATGAACATTGCCTCCTGAAAGATAAATTTACAATAAATGCCCCAGCTTGGCCTGCTTGGTGCTTAAATACTCCGCGTTATGGGGGTTACTGGGCAACTGCAGCGGCACGCGCCCAGTAATCTCAAGCCCATAGCCATCCAGCCCTTTTAATTTTCGTGGGTTGTTGGTCAACAGCTCAAATCGCCGAACCCCCAGCGCCAACAACATTTGAGCCCCCACGCCGTACTGCCGCAAATCGGCGGCAAACCCCAAGGCCTGGTTCGCCTCAACGGTATCCAGCCCCTGTTGCTGTTGCAAATGGTACGCCTTGATTTTATTCACCAACCCAATGCCGCGCCCTTCATGATTGCGCAAGTACACCAGCACCCCTTTGCCGCGCTCGGCAATTTGGCGCAAAGCCGCGTGGAGCTGCTCGCCGCAATCGCAACGTAAGCTGCCAAACACATCGCCCGTCAGGCATTCACTATGCACACGAATTAACGGCAACACGCCTGTAGATTCTTGTATCAAAGCTGCCGGTTCAGAGCCTTCCTGCTCGACATCGCCCATCACCAGCGCCATGTGTTCGGCGCCATCTAGCTCGTTTTTAAATGCAGCTACTCTAAACTCACCAAACGGCGTGGGCAGTGTCGCCTCCGAGGCCAGCGTCACGGTGCGCTCGGTGCGCAGACGGTACGCCACTAATTGCGCGACGGTGACAAACGGCAAATCGAACTTTTCTGCCAGCTCAAACAGGGCATCGCGGCGGGCCATGGTGCCGTCCGGGTTCAAAATCTCGCAAATCACGCCTGCGGGCGGCAAGCCGGCCAACCGTGCCAAATCAACACTGGCTTCGGTTTGGCCTACGCGCTGCAAAACGCCGCCCGGTTTAGCCATTAACGGAAAAATATGCCCAGGGCGACGCAGGTCAGCCGGCACGGCATCGGGCGCAACCGCAACTTGAATCGTCTTTGCCCGGTCGCTGGCCGAAATACCCGTCGTGACGCCAAATTTTGTGTGCGCATCAATACTCACGGTAAACGCGGTACCGTACGGATCGGCCATTGCGCCGGTGGCGCTGGCCATTAAAGGCAATTGGAGCTTCTCGCAAGTTTCAGGCGTCAGCGTCAGGCAAATCAGGCCGCGGCCTTCTTGCGCCATAAAGTTAATGATTTCGGGCGTCACGGCACTTGCCGCACAGACCAGATCGCCTTCGTTTTCGCGATCTTCGTCATCGGCAACAATCACCATCCGACCGGCGCGAATGGCCTCTATGGCAGCTTCTATCGTAGAAAAATTAGGCATCCGAGCAGCTTTCTTTCATAGTTTTACTTTCAGAGTTTTTCATTCAGGGTCTTTCCTGACGTTCGATTTTTTCAGAAATAACCCGATACGGTTGTCTTAAATAAACACAATCATCGGAAGATAAATAAAGAAAGCAACTATTTTTGATTGAGTTTTCTAAAACAACTTCCCGTCTCATGGCTTCCGCAAGCAAATCGCCCATGGAACATTTCCTTAACTGTCTCAAATCAGCAAAAGGTAAAGGTTTTTTCTTGAAAACATGACCAAAGTCAGGCGAAACTTGCATACAAACGGGCTACAAGCAGAAGAATACACGG
>JAYKHY010000063.1:0-22366 GCA_035285025.1 Vampirovibrionales bacterium
GCTGCTTTTGACTTTGAAATCCGGCTTTAACCTGTTTCTCAGAACCACATTGAGGGCATTGCATACTGACTCTCCAAAACAATTTCTGCTTTGAAGATTAGTATATCTTAATTACTTAGCAATACCATATTTTAAAAGCGTTTACGCCTAGCTAAAGGCCACTTCGCCCGGAACAAGCAAGGTTAACTCAGGAATTCTATAAACAGGCGCTCCGGTTACAGAAACCTCGAGGAGCGTTTCTTTTTTGATGGCGCTAACCTCCAGACCTTTAACATGCAATAAAAAGCCTGTAGCCGTTTCTTCTATTGAAAAACACGGAATGGAGACGCATTTGATGTGCTGGTCATCCGGTGCAATTTCATCTAAAACCTCGACAGAGGGCGAGAGCGAAAGCAGGCGGATGGTTCTATTCATTTGATCCGAAACTAATTTGTAGCTTGTTTCGTCTCCGTTAGTCTTAGTGACTGTAAACCCAATGGGTACCCCTTCCATTGATTCAACGAGCGTAATCCTCTGAGCCAAGCGCGCATCATCTGTAAAATTCTGGAAAATCGAATTAGCCGTACTTTGCAGGCTCCGCATCGTCATCGCCGTTCGTTGGCTCTCAGAGGTCTTAACCACCAGGCTAAGCGTCCCGAGTAAAATCATCGACATAATCGCAATCGAAATTGCAATTTCGATCAGTGTAAACCCACGCACGTTTACTTGCGATTGGTCAACAGGCTGTCTCTGTTTTACGCAAAGGCCTTGAAATGCTTTTTGAATGCCATCGATTTGGCGCATAAACCATTAACCTTTTAAACGTGCTTCAATATACGTCCTACTAGCACCCAGGCGTAGGAGGCTCTCCGCCTGGAGGACAGACAGGAATCGTCGCCGCAGCATCTTCGATTTTACCCTCTGGAGTGACCGTATAGTTATTAAAACCAGTCAAACTGGCAATTTTTACAGTCCCGTTATCACTCACATCAAAGGTGGCACCTCTGCCAGAATCTGTTATCGATAAGCTAAACGAATCTGCCATGCCACTGGGTGCAGAAAGCACTGCATTGCCATCGATAGATAAGTAATCTAGAAGATTATTTGCTGGCATCGCGCTTGCAGTGGTATCCATCACGTCTAGCGATTGCGAAATCGTGGTTTGCATCGAGCCTTGTAAAGACCGGATGGCATCAATATCGCTTTTTTCGTCAAATCCCGCAAAAGAGGTTGTTGCAATACCCACCAGAATCGCCATAATAGCCACGGCAACAACAAGCTCTAAAAGCGTAAAGCCGTTACCGCTTCGGGAAGACCTGCGTAAAATCATATCACCTCGGATTAAATTAGGTAACGCTGAATTGAGTCCCTAATCAAATTAATGGGATTCGCGAAACTAAACACAAATTAAAGCAACACTAAGCTATTATGTTTATCGGCAACGCGTTACCCAAAATACAGGGTTCTTAAACCAAGTGTTTTATAAAACTTAACATTATTTGCGCGTAATACCTTGGGATTGCCTTTGGCGCGCATCGCGTAGTAATTAGCTTGTTTAAACAGGTAAAAACCCGACAGAAACACTTTATCAGGAATCTTCCTTTAAGCTTGAAAACCAAAACCCGTATTTTATTGCGCCCGGTTCTGGCAAAATAGGTTTATGACTCTGACACCACTCCCGACAAGCGAGGTTCCGTTGTCGCAGATGACAGCTCAAGGCGCGCAGTCTCACGAACAACTTTATCGCCAGATTCGCCGGATGCTCCCGATCGTGTCTTATCCAGAGCGCACTGCGACGGTAATACCCAACCCGCAGCGCAATGGCCAAACGGCCTTAAAGTCAGAGGCCCTAGACGAGCCAGAAGCCCTGCCTGAAGGCTTGGCAGAAAATCAGGGCGAAAACAGGCTTGCCACAGATGTTCGGCTAATGGGCGCGTTGCTGGGGCAAATTTTAAACGAACAGGAAGGCGAAACCTTTTACAGCTTTATCGAGACACTGCGTAAAGCGGCAAAAGCGGCCCGAGAAACCCAGGGCAAACTGGGAGAAGCCGCAATCGACGAGGTGGTGCTAAAAACGCTCGCCAATCTATCGCACGCCGATAGGCTTAAGTGGCTCCACAACGCGGCAGGAGCCTTCAGGCTGTTTTTATCGCTGGCCAGTTTAACCGAAAGCTTTCATCAGACCCGTTATTTAGCCCAGGACGCCCTTGAGCAAACACCCTACGGCGATTTAACGCGCCTGATGCCTACAACTAACGACCAGACCAGGGCAACGCTGCCTAAAAATCTGCAACACCCGCTCACGGTAAGGTTGGTGGCTACGGCGCACCCCACTAAAATTGTCCGAGAAACGGTTACGGTGCATTTGCGGCGCCTGTATGGCCTGCTCGATGAGCTTTACGCCCCGCATTTGAGCGCGAAACATCAACAGGGCATTCTCGAACGGATGCGCGAGGTGATTGAAGTCCTTTGGGCGACGCAATTTACGCGCTGGAAAAAACCAACCGTTGCCGATGAAGCCAGCCGCGTGCTGAGTTATTTATCGCGCACGCTCTACGATAGCGTTTTAGACTACCACCGGCAGTGGCCCGCAGAACGTGCGCCCAATTCTGCCGAGTCGCCAGAAACTTACCCGGTGCTTGAACTGGGTAGCTGGGTGGGCGGCGATTTAGACGGGAACCCCTTCGTTTCGCCAGAAGTTTTTGAAACCGCGCTAGGCCAACAGCATAAAGCACTGCTTAACCGCTATGCAGATGATTTGGACGACCTTAGCCGCCGTATTTCTCACGCAGCAAGCCGAATTCAGGTCGATGATATTCTGATCGCAAGCATTGATGCCGATTTGGCCCTAATGCAGGCCGACGAACTGCCCATCCACGCCCTGGAGGCCTACAAGCCGCAAGAGCCCTTTAGGTTAAAACTAAAACTAATGGCGTTAAAATTGCGCCAAACCCTTAAAAAAACCACTGCAAGCCGATTTGCCTACACCACGCCCGAAGAATTTACGCGCGACCTTGAAATTTTAAGCCAATCGCTACACGCAGCCGGCTACCACCGCACAATTGATCGATTTATTACCCCGCTGGTCCGCCAGGTTCGGGCACTGGGCTTCCGGTTTGCTGCGCTCGATATTCGGGAAGATGCGCAGATTTTAAATTTAGCCACGGCCGCGCTGTTGCAATCCGTCGAACCGCGCTTTGCGGACGCCAGCGACTGGATAGCCTCGGAAAAAACCCCGCCAGACACCGCACGCTGGCTGATGAGCTTTTTAACGCAAGAAATCCTCTTGCCCAGGGTGATTCCCGTTGGTAGCCTGATGCAGGATATTCAGCAGGACGCCGAACAAGCGCAATTGCGCCGGCTCATCCCTAAAACAGACGAAGCACAGCGAACCCTCGTAGCGCGCGTGTTTTCGATGCTTCAATCGGCGCGTAGAGTCCAGCAAAACATAGAGCCCAACGCCTGCCATCGCCTGATTTTAAGCATGACGACCCAGGCCAGCGATATTTTGCGGGCGTTACTGCTGCTCAAAACCTGCGGCCTGTTCCGCAGAAACATGGCCACCGGCCTCTGGCAAAGCCGAATGGATATTGTCCCGCTTTTTGAGACGATTCCAGATTTAGCCCTTGCGCCAGATGTCATGCGCACCCTGTTTGCCAACGAGGCATACCGGCTGCAGTTAAGAGCCCGCGGCAACCAGCAGCTGATTATGCTGGGCTATTCTGACAGTAACAAGGATGGCGGCTACCTGACTAGCAACTGGCATATTTACAGGGCGCAAAAAGCGCTCTTCGAGGTGGCTAAAACGCACGGCATCGCGTTACGGTTCTTCCACGGGCGTGGCGGCAACCTGGGCCGCGGCGGCGCCCCTACACAACGGGCCATTGCAGCGCTACCCGCGGGAACAGCCACTTATGGCCAGGATTTAACCGAACAGGGCGAAGTATTAAGCCGTGCCTACCTGAATCCGCACGTGGCGCTTGGGCATATTAACCGGCTTGTCGGGGCAATCCTCGAAAAAAACGCTGCCGAAGCACTAGGCAATAACGACGAACGGCACCACGAGCAATGGGAATCCATCGCAGAAACGCTTTCGGACAAGGCGGAAGCCAGCTACCGGGCCTTGGTGACGCAACCCGGCTTTTTAGCCTATTTTGATGCCGCCACCCCGCGAGAAATTGAACTGGTCAAAATCGGCTCCAGACCCGCCAAACGCAGACAAATGAAAAGCCTTAAGGATCTGCGCGCCATTCCGTGGGTGTTTCGGTGGTATCAATCCCGCGCTATTTTACCTGGTTGGTACGGTTTGGGCAGCGCACTAGAACAGTACTGCACGCACGAGTGCGCTGACGCGGTTGAACAACTGCGCCAAATGTATGCACGCTGGCCGTTTTTTGAAAGCGTACTGGAAAACGCGCAAATTAGCCTGATGCAGGCCGACATGCGCATCGCCCAAACGTACGCCAAACTGTGCATCGCCAGCGACGCGCAAGCATCGCAGGACGCTCGAGACGCGCAAACCGTTTTTGACACTATCGAGGCAGAATACGCGCGCACCTGCCACTGGGTGCAACAAATTACGCAATCGCCGTTGCTCAGCCGACCGGAAGACGCACCCATAGCAGCGTCTATTGCGCTTAAAACGCCTTACCTGGACCCGCTGAACATGATTCAGGTGCATTTACTGGGCGAATACCGCCGCCACAGCGCGCAACTGGATGAAAACCTGGCAGAGAACAGTTCAAATCCCGCTTCGGATGAGACCCAAGCAACAACCGAAGCCCTGGAGCGCGCCCTTATCGCCAGCATTGAGGGCATTGCAACCGGTCTGGGGACTTCGGGTTAATACAAATGAGTCACTAACCTATGACACCTTCTCCAAATGCTTCAAACCCCGAACTGGTCGCGGTGGCCGTCGTCGTCGGGCAACACGGCTTGCACGGCGGACTCAAGCTCAAGCCCAACTCGCCCAATCCGCTATGGATAGACATGCCGTTACAAACGCTCTGGCTGCAAGATGTCCAACCAGAGGCCGCCGCGCCAAATGCGCAAAACGAGCAACAAGTGCAAAAGCAGGCGTTTGACGTTGAAAAATTGGAACTAATGGGCCCTAACCGGATTCGGGCGCATTTAAAAACCGTCCGCACGCGTCAACAGGCCGAACAATGGCTCCACGCGCAGGTCCTAATTCGCCAAAGCGACTTTGACGCCAGCGGCGAAATCGACGTAACGCAACTTGAGGGCCTGGAAGCCCGAATTACTTTGCCCAATGGCAATCAGCAGCCGATTGGTACCGTTCTTGGGCTAAGCTATGCAGGCGCGCTGCAATTTTTAGAGCTTAAGGTCACGCAAACCGGCAAAACGTGCCTGATTCCGTTTAACCCACACGTGGTGCCCACGGTAAATACGGCGCAAGGCTACCTGGTGCTTGCGCACCTCGAAGGTTTTTTTGATTAAAGGCTTTTTTGATTAAACGTTACCGCCCAATGAATCTTTAAAATAACCCTCGTGTAATATACGCATCTCAGGTTAAGATGCCGGGAATTGCATTTGAGTCTCTGGGAATTTACGCCGCATCCGTTTACCGAGTGCCCGTGGCTGTGGGAATCGCCGCTTTAAACCTTGCCATCTTGTTTCTTAAATTTTTGCTGTTATTCGTTTAATTTTAGTTTGCACGCTGCGCTTCGCTATTTATGAAGATACTGCCCACCGCCATTTCGACCGATTCCGCGTTGTTTAAAGCCAACGCCACGGCTATGAAAGCCAAATGCGACGCCCTGAAGCAACGCCTTGAACTGGCAGCGCAAGGCGGCGGCAAAACGCTGATTGAAAAACACCAGGCCCGCGGCAAACTCTTTGCCCGCGATCGCATTGCCCAGTTGCTGGATGAACAAAGCCCGTTTATGGAGCTCAGCGCGCTGGCCGGCGGGCTAGAGGCGTATCAGGATTCGCTCTACCCCGAGCATAACATTCCCAGCGGCGGCATCATTACAGGCATCGGGCGCGTCAGCGGCATAGAATGCATGGTTGTTGCCAACGATGCGACCGTAAAAGGCGGAACATACCTGCCCATTACGGTCAAAAAACACCTGCGCGCGCAAACCATTGCCCAGCAAAATCATTTGCCGTGTATTTATCTGGTCGATTCCGGCGGCGCGTTTTTACCGATGCAAGACGAGGTGTTCCCGGACCGGGAGCATTTTGGGCGCATTTTTTATAATCAGGCGAATCTTTCAGCACTTAATATTCCACAAATTGCCGTTGTGATGGGTTCTTGCACCGCAGGCGGTGCCTACGTACCCGCCATGAGCGATGAAAGCGTTATCGTTCGGCAGCAAGGCACGATTTTTTTGGCAGGGCCCCCGTTGGTTAAAGCCGCCACCGGCGAAGAAGTCACGGCTGAGGCGCTCGGCGGCGCTGAGGTACATACCCGGCAATCCGGCGTGAGCGATCACATGGCGAACAACGACGCCCACGCGCTCGAGATTACCCGAGAGATTATTGCAAGCCTGAACCGGCCGCCTAAACAGGTGATAGCATTTCGCCAGCCAGAAGATCCACGCTATGACGCGAGCGAACTTTACGGCATTATCCCGGAAGATCCGAGGCAACCGTTTGACGTACGCGAAGTGATTGCAAGACTGGTTGATGGCAGCGAATTCCAGGAATTTAAGGCAAACTACGGGCCAACGCTGGTCTGCGGATTTGCCCATTGTTGGGGCTACCCGGTTGGGATACTGGCCAATAACGGCGTGCTATTTTCAGAATCCGCGCTAAAAGGCGCGCATTTTATCCAACTATGCAATCAGCGCGGTATTCCACTTGTGTTTTTGCAGAACATTACCGGCTTTATGGTGGGCAGCCAATACGAGGCCGAAGGCATTGCAAAACACGGCGCAAAACTGGTTATGGCGGTGGCCACCAGTCGCGTGCCCAAATTTACAATCGTGATTGGCGGCAGTTTTGGCGCAGGCAACTACGGCATGTGCGGCCGAGCCTATGATCCTCGATTTTTATGGCTTTGGCCCAATGCCAAAACCGGCGTAATGGGCGCAGAACAAGCCGCAAGCGTACTGCTCACCGTCAAGCAAGATCAATTAGCCGCCAAAGGCCAACCGCCCTTAACCGAAGCCGAAGCCGATGCATTTAAAGCGCCTACGCTGCAAAAATACGATCGTGAATCCAGCGCTTACTACAGCAGTGCAAGGCTTTGGGATGACGGCGTGATTGACCCAACAGAAACTCGCAAAATGCTGGCACTAGGCATTTCGGCAAGCCTTAACGCGCCAATGCCAGCGTGGTCTGCCCCCGGCGTATTTAGACTCTAAGCAACTAAAAATAATACTATTGAATGCCTCGTAAGTGTTCTGTAAAACGCACCTTAAACTCAAGGCTTATTTGCGGCACGTAAACAGCTAACCGAAAGTTTTAATTGCGCTGACAAACAGTGCATTCGATAGACTTCACGATTCAAGCTGTTAATGAATTTTACAACAGCGAAAGCATAATTTATTTGGGCTTATTCGCGTTATAGCTCGAGGTAAGCACGCGAGACGGCGTCATTAATCCCGAAGATTCCGTAAGAATATGCGGCGTTAAAATCACAACCAACTCCGTACGGCTTCGGCCACGATTATTATTGCGCGCCAACGCACCCAAAATCGGTAAATCTCCTAAAATCGGGATTTTACGAATCACCTCTGCATTGGTTTCTTGAATTAAACCGCTTAAAATCAGGCTTTGATTATTTTTGAGCGTAACTTGCTGCGCCTGCGATTGCCGTTTGGACAAGAGCGTCACCAGGTTTCCGAAACGGTCTTGCGTCACTTGCCGCACGGTGCTAATGGTGGGTCTTACACGCATTGTAACCGTACCATCGTAGCCTACACGCGGCAGCAGATTTAAAATAATTCCGGCCTGCCCAATCGTGGCTTCCGAAGAGAACTCGCCCGCGCCTACAAAAGAGCTTTCGGTGACTTCTACAGAGCGGACAATTTCATCCACAATACTGATAACCGCCTCGTTATCGTGCATGGCAATAATATTGGGGTTCGCTAGCAGCTTGGCTTTCTTAGACTGAATCAGCGCGTTGATTTGGCCAACATAATTGGTACGGCCGGGCAACAGCGAATCCGTACTGTAACGAAATAGCGTGTCATAAGAACTCAGGACCGACGTAGGGATGCCGACCGGATTTGAGAACGGATTATTGACCGAGCCAATACGGCCGGATTGCGTATTGTTAAACGAACCCGCCTGACGACCGCCAATAATACCAAAACTGGTGCCCAGTTCCTTAATGGCAACATCTGAAAGCTCAACCAGGCTGGCTTCAATCATCACCTGCGGTAATTTACGGTCCAGCACCGGGATAAGCTCATCCACCATCTGGATTTGTTCAGCAGTCCCCATCACGGTCAACGCGTTCAAGCGCGTATCTGGCACCAAAATCGGCCCCTGAGAATTCACCTGTATCAAGTCATCCTGCTTAACCCGCGCGCGCAACGTCATGCTCAGCGCTAAATCGCCTGCGCCCTCGCCACTGCCACCACCTTGCGAACCTTCTGTCAGTGTCTCTTTACGAATCCGCAACGAGGCTGGAACAGTCCCCTGACCAACACCACCTATACCACCAGCGCCGCCAGCACCCCCTGCTGCAGCACCGCCGGCACCACCTCCGGCAGCACCACCTAGCATGATGGGCGGTTGTAAGCCGTTATTAAATATGCTCGCGCTAAGCATCGAGGTTACGTGCATCACATCTGCATGCGATAACCGCCAGGTTTTAAGCTCGCGGGGCATGTCCAGTTTTTCGACGTACGCTTTGGCCGTTGCCAGTTCGCCCACAGTTGCCTGGAGCATAATCCGGTTGGTATGGAAATCCGGGCGGGCCACCGGCTGCATTTCGCCCGTGGGCGATGCAAATAGCGTGTTATTGAGCAAATCCGAAATCGCAACGGCATTGGCATACTTAAGCGGCAAAATATACGAGGCCGTTTTATTGAGCGCCTTAGCTTGGATGGCGTTACTGGTACTCACTAATAGCGTATCGTTTTGCTTGGCATACGCCAGTTGTCCAAATCCGCGCAACGTCGCTAACGCATCGTGAACGGTCACTTTATTCAGGTTTACGCTAATTAACCCCACGACCGTTTCATCGACCACAACGTTAAAGCCAGCCTGTCGCGCAATCGCCCGCATCGCCTCGGCCACCGGTACCTGGCGCAGCACCAGATTAATCACTTTCTGATCGTTAATTACTTGCGGCACTTGATTCGCGGATAAATCATCCAATGGCGTAACCGCCGTCACCGTTAGCGTCGAGGCAAGCAACCCGAGCGCGGTAACCGAAATCAGAGCAAATTTTACAAACTGGCGCATTATTTTACTCCTCGTGCTGCAGAAGGCGCACTGGCAGCCTGCTTAAGCCCCTGCTCGACAGCGGACCACTTTTGTTGCCACTCAGAATCTTCTATTTTGCGCACCCGGACACGATCGGGCGCGGCAGGCAAAGACGGTGCCGGCAAGGGCGTAAGCACCTTACCGCTCACCACGCTATTAACTTGCGCAGGCCGCACATTAGAAAGAATATGCGGCGTAATCATCAAAATAACTTCGGAGCGTTTAGAATTACGCCTTGAAGCGCGGAACAGCGCACCCAAAATAGGCACATCGCCCAACAACGGTAATTTATCCTCCGATAACGATGTCGATTCCTGGACTAACCCCCCTAAAATCAGGGTCTCGCCGTCAGGCACACGAACGCTCTGGGCCATTAAATCCCGCCGACTAAGTAATGTAATAATATTGCCCTGAAAATCCCGCTCAACCGCTCTAACCGTTGAAAGCGACGGACGAATTCTCATGTTGACATTGCCGTCCTCGCCCACGCGCGGCAAAATATCAAGCACAATCCCGGCATCCCCAATTTCGACCTCACGCGTAATCGTACCGGTTTCGCCATCCAACGTAATATCAATGCGGCGGACAATCTCATCAACAATGCTAATCGCGGCTTCCGTATCGTGCGCGGCAATCACGGTTGGGTTAGCGAGTAAGCGCGCCTTGTTACTTTCGATAAGCGCGCGAACCTGGAACTGAACATCCTGACGACTAAACAAAGGATCTGAGGAGTAAGAAATCCCGGAGCGACCCGCAGAATCTGGATCTGCGCCATCAACCGTTTGCAAACCAATAAAAGGCGTCGGGTTGTTAAAGCCAAGATTCAGGCGATTGCTGGAAACGCCCCATTGGCCCTCAAACTCACGAGCGCCTTCTTCAGTCAGCTCGATTAAAGAGGCCTCGATGGCAACCTGCGGCACTTGCGCATCCAGCACCGGAATCACGCTTTCGACCAGCGCAATTTGCTCTGGGGTGCCCATAATCGTAATCGAGTTTGTGCGGGTGTCCGGCACCACGAGCGGGCCAGCGGGCGAAATACTGATTAAATCCTGCGATTTATTCACGCTTCTTAACGTTAGATTTTGCGACAACGTTGTGCTGGAACTTTCTCCGCCGGCGCTAAAACTACTGGTACCCGTGCCCTCGGTTACGGTTTCTTTTTCAACCGGTAACGAGCTTGGCAACGCGGAAATCCCTAAAATCCCCCCGCCAGGGGCATTAGCCCCGCCACCTGCACCGCCTAAACCGCCGCCAGCAAGTCCAGCTCCACCGCCAGCTGCGCCGCCACCGCCTGCTGCACCGCCTGCACCAGCTCCCATCGTGATTGGGTTAGAGCCATCGTTAAAAATGCTGCTACTAATTAGCGTCGCCACATCCAGGGCGTTAGCGTGGCTTAAATAAAACGTTTTGCTATCCCGCTGCACATCAAACTGCACTAGCGCGCGCTCAACTTTAAGAATATCCTGCGGCGTACCGACCACGACCAGACTGTTGGTTCGCGCATCGGCACGAATATGGCGCTCATCGCCAAATAGCGTTTGGTTAAAAAATTCTGCTAACCGAACAGAACTGCCAAACCGCAACGGCATAATCTTAGACGCCGAACGATTCAGGCCTTTTTCTGAGATTTTATCCTTGGAGACCACCAGAAAAATCTGGCCTCCTTGCGGAAAAAACTCAACACCCGCAAGCGTCGCAATAGCATCTAGCGCGTTATTAACGGTAACTTTCTTCAAGCTTACCGTCACGTTGCCCTGCACCGAATCGTCCAGCACCAGGTTAAACCCGGCTTGGGCGGCCAGCTCGCTTAGCAGGCTCCGCACCGAATAGCCCGCCACTTCAATCGTGGTGAGTTTATTCCCACCAGGCACCGCAACCCCCGGCGCAACCAAAAACGGCTCATCCTGAACATTGCCAACGCCGTTAATTGGGCTCATCGCGTTAAAGGACTCTAGCCCCGCGGGCTGCTGGGCTGCAGATGGGGAATAAGACTGGAAATTTTGCCCGGCAGGCAAGCTTACGGCCATAATGGGCAGGCTACACGCCAAGCACAGCGCACCAAGCACGCCCGAGCATACGCGTTGAATGTTAGAGTGCATCATTGCGCTTTAATTCCTTTTAAAATCTGTTCCGCAGCAGGACGTAGGGCATCCTGAGAGACTGGTGTTGCGGGCGAGCCAGAGGAACCCGCAGCAGGGTCTGCAGCAGGTATTTCTGGCGGCGCAGCCTCGGATTCTGGTTTTTTGGGCAACTCTACGCGCAAGGGCTGCATGGCAACCGTTCTTTTTTCGCCATTACTGGCAGAAAGCTTAACCACACCAGAGGCGACCGCGTTAACCCGAACAGTTTCGCCCATGACCTCAAACGATTCGCCCGGAAACTTGAGCAGTATTGTGGGCGGCTCAGGCTTCTCTTGCATCTGCACACTGGCAAGCAAATCGGGCGCAACGCTTATTAGCGCAAGCGGCCGAGAACTGGGCACGGTTTGCACGTAGCCAATATAGGCAATTTGCTCAAAAATATCCGGTTTTGCCTCTTCCTCGGTGGGTTCTTCTGTGGGCAACCCGGCAGGATCAAACCCTGGCGGCAGTATCAATGGCTGAAAAGGATCTTTGGCTTGCGCAGGCACTGTTACTCCGACGCAAAGCGCGGCAGCAACAGCAAGCGCCAACCCCTGCAAACGCCACACGGAGTTTGTTTGTAGCGCCGCGATGCGAAAAGTCGTCGCTATGCGAATCATGACCGAACTACCTCTATAACCTCTGTCGCGCTCTCTCAAGATATTTAAAAATCAAGCTTACCTGTTATTCAGACCCCAATTGTGTCAATACTTCTGCCCGACCTTAAAACTGGCGTTTGCGTTTGCGATAAAGCGCATAACAGCAAACAGACAAAAACAAAACACCCGGAACTAAATATTTTACTTATTTTTACGCTAATTTTGCCCTCAGGTCAACCAACTGGAGTACCTTTCTGCCCAGTTTTCAAGTTTTTGGGTCATCTGCACGACACTCTGCTTGTAGGAATAACCCCGAACACGCAGCTTAACGCACAAATTTAGGACAGGCTTCAAACGCGCGATACTCTAAAAATCAAACCCTATTCTAACGCGATTAGCCTGAGCATTTTGGGCAAGGAAGCCAAAAACCAGTACGCAAAGCAAAAAATCCTGAAAATAGCGAGCAAACCTTAACCAGCGCAAGAAAAAACTGTGTAGCACCCTATCTTTAATAATCCTCCTTAGGCTGAACCTTATACGCGCTTGTAAATTCAATAATAGGTTGGCTTTAACACTTTACTAACGCTCGAACAGGCTGTACCACGAATTAAGGGAGTCATTATGTCTGCACAAGCATACGCACACCTCCAAAAAAATCAGCAAGCCTACCTTACGCAGCAGATTTTGACGGCAACGCCCGAGCAAATCCTGATTTTGCTTTACGACGGTGCAATTCAGGCCATTAAGCAGGCTAAACTGGCGCTACAAAAGCAACCCCAAGATATTATGGCAAGCCATAACAATTTAAAACGCGCGCAAAACATTATTATGGAATTTATGAACACGCTCGATTTTGAAATCGGCGGCGACGTGGCCACCCGGCTATACGCCCTGTACGAATACTTATATATGCGCCTGGTGCACGCCAACATTAAAAAAGACATAGATGCCCTCAACGAGGTACTGGCCCACATGCAGCAACTTAAAGAAACCTGGCAGGAAGCTATGAAAATCGCGGCCAGAGAACGCCTCCAAGAGGCGCGGTTCGAAGAACCTCAAGCTATTTCTGCCTAAACAGGTTTAGCGTCCTGCAAATACAGGACGCTAAAACCCGGCGAAACCTTTAAGCTGTTGGTAAGCAGGCGTATTAGCCTGACAGTAAAGTTTTGGGGAATATTTAGGCCCTAAAACGCATAAAAACGCACAAAAAGTAAGTTAAAAGAGCGTTTTTAGCCACGTTTTATGCAACGCCTAAGCCCTAAAGCAGATTTTTGCAGGTTTAATGAGGGTTCGTCTTGTTTCAACCAAGCCCACCATTTGCGCCCACGAGTAAACCCATCATCGATGAGCTGCTACTGGAGTGGCAACACTGCAATCAGGCGCTACTACAAATTGCATCTGCGGATGATTTTTTAGACGCGGCACCGGCACTCTGGCAAAAACGAGAAACCGTGCTACAAAGCCTTAGGGCGCTGATGACCCAGGCAGTGAACCTAGAGGCCGAGGCAACTTTAGCGCTGTATCAAAACAGTTTACTTGCCTTGCAAGCCCAAGAGCCCGACGTACAGAAGCATCTGGCGATGCTTAAGCAACAACTGGCCAACCAGTGCGGCAAACTGACCCAAAACCGGGCCGCGTTAAGCCATTACGCGCCCTAAAACGCTTTGCGCCAGGCTAACCGATTAACACAGGTAGTGACGCGAACAACCAAATAAGCCGCTTTTTCTAAACATCAGCACAGCACCTCAACACATTAATCCGGGCGGCAGGGGCTATGTTTTTATGCGAAAAAGCGCTTTTTAAGCGCTTGGCTCCTCGTACAGATTTTAACCAGCAATTTAAGTTTAACACGCGTTTAAATCGCAAAATAAACGCTTGTTTGTGCTTTACCATTAAGAGTATGCTAAGAGCGTTCAATCTTAGTCATGGATGATATAGCAAATTAACTTTTGAATAAGCCGTTTTAAACCAGTCATTTTAGGCTAAACATCGCTAATATATTCAAAAGTTTATGATTTGCGCGTTAAAACAGTGTATTGGACGAGTTGAAGCATGCGCAAACGTTACGGGCGACGTTCCAGCCGGAGCAGCGCGGCCAGTTTTTTTAGACTTTTTGCCTTACAGCCTTGGCTCCAATACGTTGGCGTGGTTGCGTTTGCGCTGCTGTTTGCCGCCTTGGTATTTTCGGGCTTTTTATTGTTTCGGCTCTCCGATCAGGAAGACATGCTAAGCCGGGGCAGACGTTACCTGGCCGAAGAAAAATCGGCGTGGGCTGCAAAAACCCTGCGCGCACTGGTCAATCGATACCCCAACAGCTACGATGGCCACCTGTATCTGGGTCAAGCCTATCTGGCCCTTGAAGAACCTCAAAAAGCCGAACAGCAATTCAGGCTAGCCGCCGCATTACAAGCCAAAGGCGATGCCAAAAACGATCTGGGTGTACGAATTGCGCTGGCAAAATTGTCTGTGGCCAAAAAAGAGTTTTCCAAAGCCGAAGAGAGCCTGCTGGAAACCCGCGAGCAGGCCCCGCAAAACCCAGACCTCAAACAGGCCCTGTATGAACTTTACGAAGCCTGGGGCGACGATTTAACCCACGCCGGCACGCAAAGCGCGGTATCCGAAAATCTGGATCCTGCCGTCGAAGCCTATCAAAAGGCCCTAACGTACGTTTCGGATTACGCCAGCGAGCAAACCGTTAAGCACAAGCTTTCGGGCACCATTCATCGTCAGGTGGCCTTTTTATTGCAAGATTTGCCCAACACAACGGGTTCGCAAACTGGCCGCAAAAAATCTGTTAAACTGGGGCCTACGCTTAAAAACAAGGTTACGCAGGCGATTGCCCTGCTCAAAACGTCGCTGGCAAGCGAATACGCGCCCAAAACCCTCATCGAGATTGGCCGCCTGTACGAATTGCTTGAAGAACCCGAAATTGCCCTGTCGTGGTACCGCAAAGCATTTGACGTGAACCCCAGCAGCATTAGCCTTAAATTATCGAACCTGCTGCTGCAACAAGCCGAAGCCTACGACAAGCGCGGAAAAACCGAACTGGCCAGCGCTTACCGCAAAGAATCAAAACAGATTGCCGAAAAAGCTAATATTCCGCTTGAATCGCTGTACCCAATTGATTTTGCCGAAACCCAACTGGGATGGGAAGATCTCGACATCCAGGCGGGTATCGTCACGCCGCGCATTTCGGGCATTATTATTAACCGCGGCGAACGCCCGCTCGAAGTGCTCGAAGTGAAAGCCGCGTTTTACTCCGCCGATAAACTACTGGGCTCAACGATCGAAACCGTCATTAGTCCGCAAAAACCCCTGACTGGCGATAAATCTAATAAAAATAATGATGACGACGATAAAACCGTGATGAGCCGCGCCTTTGAAATAGCCCTGCCCAGACCAGTGAACTTGAACCTGCTGAGCAACGGCCAACTCCAGGCCAAGGTGTCTATCGCACTGAGCGAAGGGCAGGACGCCGTTTGGGTGGTGAAGGCCATTAAAGAAACCCGGATTCCAAACAGCCTGCTGTATCCGCAGCCCGAGCCCGAACCCGAAGCCTCTGTAGGCGACGAAACGGATGCATCAACAGACCCTTCCGATGCCTCGCCGTTTGATACGCGTCGCTAACGCGCGCGCATTTTACGCCCTAAAAATGAAGCTTTAAAAAAGCCAAAGCATCTTGAAAATACGCTTTAACGCCTTTGGCTACGGCTGGCTGCAAGCACTGGCTGCAACTGCCGCAAGGGAGCTGGGCTAAATGGGTTAACCCCACCGCCGCATACAGGCATTGCAGCAAACAGGCTCCATTTTTAGCGCGCAGCGCAGCAATACCCTCGGGTTGCAACGCAGGATGATACGCAAACGCCGGCGCACCCACGGGTAAAGCGGGCTGCTGGCTTGCAGGCTTACCGCCCGCGGCATCTCTGCAATGCAGCAGAGCTATTTGGCCAGGGCGGGCCGCTAGTAACGTATTCTCCGAGAACAATCGCAGCGTATTGAGCGCAAGCCAGGCCATATTTGGCGGATTTTGCCAGCTTATCCAGCACAGCGCAGGCCGCTTAGACTCAGGCGTGTACAAATTCATTGCGCGAGCGACATCGGGCAAGTCTGCTTCGGCACAAATCATCAGGCACAATGGCTCCGCGCTCTGGGGTTCTGCATTCTGGTGCCAATCTTCTAGCGCCGCCATCGCAGAAGCAAAATCGTGCGCAACCCACACGGGCGAAATCCGGTACGCTTGGCCCAATTGCGACGCCAGTGCGTGCGCCTGATAGCGAGAACCAACGGTGATTAAAGTCACGGGCGTTGCTGTGCGTTGATGCGCACCCAAAAACCGCTGCCAAAAACCGTAAAACTGTTGCAATCGCTGATGCTCAGTAAGCGTCGTCGGTAAAGCCTCGATGCGAAAATTTTGGGCAAGCTGTGCCGTGCCGGTTAGCACATAAGGCGTGCGTGATGAAACACTGGGCAACAACCCAAACTGCGTCAGAATTTCGTTCTGAAACGCCTCTGGCAGCATCGCGGTAAGCAAAACAAGCTGCGCCTGCAGGTTCATCTTTTTTAGCGCGCGGTTCATCGTCGCGTAAGCCGGTGCAGGCGCGTTAAAGCCCAGCAAGGCCTCGGCGGTATCAATCACCAACAATTGCACAGGCTGATACGCCAACATGCCTTGCACCTGAGGGCGACTAAAACAACTGGCCGTCACCACAAGCATTTGGCATTGGCCTGCTTGCCATTGCTGCGCAGCGTGGCGCTGCTCGTGGGGCATCATGGCCTCGTGCCAGCAAACCATTTGTGCCTCTTGGGCAAGTAACTGCGCGTACTTCTGGCGTAATTGCTGCAAAGCTTCGACCGAGGGGACAACCAAAACGCATGGGACCGCTTTTGCGGTAACGGCCATCAACACCGCAGGCCAGAGCATCGCAGGCTCGGGCGCACTCAGTAAACAGGAATGCACATCTCGAATCGCTTTAAACGCCGCGGACAAGTGCGGCTGCACCGGCTGATACCGCAAAGCGGCCCACACCGCCGGGTTAAACGTGTTGTTTTCGGTAGACATGGCTTTAAAAAACCTTGTCACGAACCGGTTCAGCAGCAGCGCTTGCTGACTCACTCTGTAAGGCGTTCGGTGTTGACAGTGAATCGCAAGAAGCGTTATTACCCAACATTACCGCCTCTGAATCGCTTAAAAGCTCATCCAGCACCTTGTGCTTGTACCAGCCGGGATGCGCTTGCCGGAACCACTGCATAATGACGCGCGCCAGGTTTTTAGAATGATGCCGCAAAGACGACTGCTCAGCGGGATCGATCAAAGCGCCTTCAATTAGAGTCAGGTTCAAATCTTTTAAACGGTTGGCATCGGCGGTGACGGGTTGCGCGTTGACGGCGCGGTATTTTTCGATCAATTCTGGCGGTAAATGGCTTTTATTGGCAATCACGCCGCTTAAAAGGCCTTTGCTACCCGGCATATGCAAAATCGAGGAAGCCACGTTGCGTAAAATCGCCTGCGCATGGTCAGCCACCGAATAGCCGTCGGTTTCGCCAGGTTGCGTCACGATGTTACAAACGTACAATTTTGGCGCATTGCGGCGCACAATGGCTTTAGCAATTTCGGGAACGAGCAGCGGCGGAATCACGCTGGTATACAGGCTGCCAGGCCCTAAAATAATCAGGTCAGCCGCCTGAATGGCTTGTAAAACCTCGGGGAGCGCCTCGGGCGCTTCTGGCTCGCAGCGCAGCAGTAGTATATGACCTTGAGCTTCCGGAATTTGCGACTCGCCGCGTACGCTGCTGCCGTCTTCCATGTCGGCAATCAGGCAAATGTTATCAAGGGTTGCGGGCAAAACGCGCCCACGAATATTGAGCACGTTTGATGATTCTTTAATCGCAGAAACCATGTCGCCCGTGACGCGACACATTGCCGTTAAAAACAGATTACCAAAGCTGTGCCCTTCGAGCCCTTGACCCGATTTGAACCGATACTGAAACAGCTCGGTAATCAAATGCTCTTCGTCCGCCAGGGCGGCCAGACAGTTCCGGATATCGCCTGGCGGAATAATGCCATGCTCAGTGCGCAGGCGCCCCGAACTACCGCCATCATCGCCCACGCTAACCACTGCCGTAATATTACTGCTGTAATGCTTTAGCCCGCGCAACAGGGTAGAAAGCCCGGTACCGCCGCCGAGCGCCACAATTTTAGGGCCACGCGCCAATTTATGCTGCCGAATCAGCTTTTCAAGCAAACTATCGTTGCCTTGCACCGCAAGCGCGGTTTTTAGCGTACCCACGCTACGGTTAATGCCCAGACGAAAAACAATCATGCCCAATAGCAGAAACACAGGCCCGCTGATGTAGGAGGGTACAATGGCCGCCACTTCTCGAATCCACTGAATGGCAGTATTGACCGGCTGCAAGTTGGCCACCAGCGCCACACCCACTAGCAAGCACGCAATGCCAAGCGCCATCAAGAACACCCAGCGCTTGATTGCCAGCCCTGGGGCCAACCATTGCAGTCGACGTCTGAACATTTAAAAAGGGCGCTCAAAACAGGCCAAATACTGTTAAGAGCTTACCATACACGTAGGGCTTGTGTTAATCGGTATAGCCAGCAAGTTTTCTGTCGAGTTCGTTTTCAAGCAGAGTCGCTGTGTCCGCAATTTGCTCGCTTCTCTTGCGTTTAGATTCGCAGAAAATAGCACCAGCCGAAAGAGGCACCAAAGCCGGTAGTTTTTCAGGAAGGTCTTTCGGAGCGCTCAAAGCAACAATGACCAGCGCAGGCACGCCAGAGACATACTTTGCCAGACGATACAAAAAAGCTTGCTCGTTTTTCTGGCGGGAAACTTCACTTAATTTTCGAGAGCATTCAATTGCATAAAACTTTTGGTAAGCACCTGGTTTTGAATTTAGGGCATTAGAAATGCTTCTTGCGTTCAGAAATTCAGGATGGAGTTTTTCGAGGGGGGGGGGCAGGTCTATTAAAAAGAGTCAGTTTCAAGGCAAAAAGCTCCTGAACGAAAATATGAACAAAAAGAAAACCCAAAAAGAAAACTTTAAAGAGGGAATAAGCAATAAAAACCACTCAAAGATAGAATATACCCTTTAAGTAACGCTTTGTTACGCAAGCAAGCCCCAGTGTACCTGCTCGCGATGTAAAGTCTTAATCAGGAGTTCGCTCGGTTCAAACGACCACGCCCAGGTTTTAGCGTGCTCCTTCAGCCAGCTTGCAACACGCTCAGCCACGTAAACCGACCGATGCCGCCCACCAGTGCATCCAATCGCCACCACAGCCCGACGCTTACCCTGTAAGGCATAAGCGAGCAACCACGGCTCAAGCAGGGCAAGCCAGGGCGTAATAACGGCGTCTGTCTGCGGCTGGCTGGCAATAAACTCCGCCACCGGCGTATCCAGCCCGGTTTGCGGCGCAAGTGCGGGCGTATAAAACGGGTTGGGGATAAATCGCGCATCCAGCACTAAATCCGCCTCAGGCGGAAGCCCGTGCTTGAATCCGAACGACATCACGCACACCTCGAACGGACCCGGCAGGGCGGCGGGCGGGCGGGCCAAAATGCGCGCGATGGTCGCCGAAAGTTCGGACTCGTGCTGAACGTTGAGCTTAAAACGCGCGTCAGCAAACACATCCGTAAAAATAGCAGATTGTGCCGCAATCAGCGCGTCATCTAAGTTAGGTTGTTTCGGCAAGTATGCCCGTCGTGTATCTAGCGCAGCCGAAACGCGTATCAGCTCGGTATTGGGCACAATCACTTTAATCGCCTCAGCCGTAGCCAGAATTTGCTCGCAATAGGCGCGGGTTGCTTGGGCGTCGGCCAGCATTGGGAGCGGTAAAAAGCTCAGCGCAAGCGGTTGTTCGGCAAGCGTAATGCTTTTCAACAACGCAGTTATAAGCGTCACAGTCTTTGCAGGTGTCAAATTTTGAACGCAAAGCACGCCTTGGCGGGCCAACACAGGCATGACCGAACTGACACCGCCTCCGGGCGGCCCTGTAACAAGCAAAACTTGCGGCAGCATTTACAAATAATCCTCGGCACCGCCTTCAAGCCAGGGGCGCGTCTCCACAGGGGGTTCGGTGACTTCTAGCCAGCCGCTAGTGCCAACCGCCGTTGCCGAAAGCGGCACGGGCTGGCCCAACATGGCCACCACACGCTCTGCAATCCCGATTGCGCTTTTGGCTCGGGGGGTAATATGCAGCGTTAGCGCTTTAACGGGCACCGAATGGCCGTCGTGCGTACTAATCATGTTTTGCCGAATCAGCAGCTTGGCCTGCTCCAGCGCGGCCGTCGGGGTTAAATCCGGATCGGCGCTGTTACCGGTGCCCGCATCGTTACTAATTAACATCGGCAGGCCCATAAACGGGCCGTTGCCAAAATAGCGTTTACCCAGCACAACTTCGGGCGCCACCCGAATATTGGCCGACTCAGCGAGTTGCTCGAGCGCGTTGCAGGCAGGGCCCACCAAAAACAACCAACGATCGATTTTAGCCAGCGTTTGCGCCACTACTTGGCCCACGTGCGGCTGCGTTACCAAATCCCAGTACAGCGCACCGTGCGGACGAACTGATTCTAGCGGTAAGCCGTAAGTTTTTAACATGGCTTGCATGGCGCCAACCTGCAGCAGTATCCACGCCGAAAGCCATTGTGGCTCGCGCTCAACACGATCGGCAAAAGATTGATACCCCTGGCTTGCCGGATCGGGGTAGCCAATATGGGCAGAAACACTGCAGTTAAAGCGCTTCGCCAGCTCTATGGCGTGCATCACCGCAACAGGGTCGCCGTCGTGCACACAACACGGAATATTAACGCTGCTGACCAGGCGCAGCAGGCTGGTATCCGGGTCGGCAAAGCATTCAATATCTTGCGACTGGCCTAAATCGGTATTCAAATCAAAAAATCGACGCAACCGCTTCGAGAGGATATTTTTACGCGTACGGTCCGCAAAACTAAGCGGCATAAGGATAAACCTCGTGTTTAAGCATCAAAAAAATTTTAAAACGTCAAAAAAATAAAAAATCTACAAGAACCATTCTACACGCGTTTTACGGTTCAGACGCCTACGAACCAAGTTACCACCAGTCTACTTGGGTTAACTGCTTGCACTTAAACGACAGGTTCTATAAAAATGCGTATGATTTACGAATTTAATTAGTTTATGCTACCCCAACTCAATCGAGACGTTATTTAAGTAAATCGTCAGTCAATCAAAGTGGCGAGAACGCAGCCCTGCGAGAACCTCAGCGAGCAAAAGTAAGCCTAAACCAACGCAATAGCGCTGCTACGTTATTTTACCTTAAACGCCCCCCTTTAGGCGAGCATAATGGTATCGCGGGGTTCGAGCGTTGTTTTGGCCCCAGATGGCACGCCCGCCGGGTAATCGTTATCAAAACACGCCTTGCAGCTTTGGCCAGGGGCACGCGTGGCTAAAAACGCCTGTTCAAGACCCTCTAAGGGCAAGTAAGCCAGGCTATCCACGCCCAGCCAGTCTTTTAGCTGCGATTCGTTCTGATGATTCGCGATAAGCTCCTCAGGGTCAGACATATCGATGCCATAAAAACACGGATGCTTAACCGGTGGCGACGAAACCCGCAGATGAATCTCGGCCACGCCCGCCTCTTTTAAGAGCGCCACCAGTCTGCGGCTCGTGTTACCACGAACAATGGAGTCATCAATCACCACCACGCGCTTGCCCGAAAGCACATCGGTTAGCGGGTTAAGCTTTAGCCGAAGGCCCTGCTGACGAATCCCCTCGCTGGGGTTAATAAACGTCCGGCCAACGTATCGGTTTTTAATCAGGCCTTCTACAAACGGGACGCCAGAGGCCTGACTGTAGCCAATGGCCGCCGTAGTCCCGGAATCCGGCACGGCAATTACCATATCTACAGCATTGGGCGGTAAAAGGGTTTTGTCGCGCTCTGCCAGTAATTTACCCAGGGCCAACCGGTAAATATAAACACTCTGCTCGCAAAGCCGGCTATCGGTTCTGGCAAAATACACCATCTCAAAGACGCAAAAACGCTCTTGCGCCGGGCCACTCAAACGAATGCTGTGCGTTTTGCCGCCGCGAGTTCCTATCCAGATTTCGCCCGGCGCAATATCGCGCACATTGGTTGCGCCCACAATATCCATGGCACAGGTTTCGCTTGCTACAACCCATGTGCCTGCACTTGGACCTTCGGTAATTTGCCCCAGGCTTAACGGCCGAATCCCGTTACAATCGCGCGCGGCAATCAGGCAATCGCCCATGGCAACCACAATC
>JAYKHY010000064.1:0-71476 GCA_035285025.1 Vampirovibrionales bacterium
CGCTCAAATACGACACTATTTAGCACGGTGCAAGCGAAAGAGCTTTTGCTATTCAAAATCCCTTGAAATGCTCAAACTGAGTTTGGCCTTGCTATTTCAAAAACTCTCATTTGCTTAGCAATGCCAATTTTTAAAAATCGTGCTGACTCTGCTGCGTTCAACATTGTGCTCTCTGGCAATGTCTGCAAAAGATTTATTAGTCAGAGTTTTAACAAGTAGAATTTTTACATTGCGCTTTGAAAGCTCTGGCGTCGATTGGCTATTGTTGTAAATGACCTTTAACGCCGCAAAAAACTCTCTTTGAAGTTTAGGGCCCAAGATGTCCTTGAGAGAATCTAAGGTATTAGGTTCTAGTCTAGCTTTAGAAAAAATATCCAGAATATTTTGTGTTACATCTGAAGGTAGCAAAGGACTACGAGTCAGTTGAGGCCCTGTGTAATTTTTCTTGTTTCCAAATTGAATTGCTTGCATTGTAAGTGTCTCCATATGAAATATTGTTGAATAACTGAATACACAAAATATGAAACACTTTAAATACGAATTTGTGCTAGCAGCAAGCCCTACACGCGTGTTTGCGTGGCATAACGAGCCGCATGCGTTCCCACGGCTGGTGCCGCCCTGGATGCCCGTGCAGATTTTGCGAATGCCCACGAGCCTGCAAAACGATGCGTTAGTCGTGCTTCGGCTGGGGTTGCCCGGCGTGCTGCGCCGATTCCCGATTGGGCCGCTGTGGGTGCTCGAATTGTCTGACGTAACGACGACGACAGCCTTAACCCCCGGCGAGGCAGCGGCGTCAGCCGCCTCCGGAGCCGGATTTAAGGACACGCAAGTCGCGGGCCCCTACGTGTATTGGCAGCATCATCATCAGTTTCTGCCCGTGCCGGGCCAGCCCAGGGCCTGCCTGATTCGCGAAGAAATCCGTTATGCCCTGCCGCTGGGCTGGTTGGGTGAGTTTGTGGCAGGCGGATTTATGCGCGCCCTGCTGATGGCCCTGTTTCGCCACCGCGAGAAAATTCTGCGCCGCTGGCTTGAGGCCTAGCGTACGTTTTTTAAGAACCCTACGCCCAGCGCCCAACGCTACATGCTTTGCGAGATGCTGATGACCGTTTTAACCAGTACCATGCCCATCGGGCCAAAAATCGCGACAAAAATGGCCGGGAACAGAAAAATGTAAATCGGCATGGCCATTTTAACGGGAATTTTATTAGCCTGCTCCTCGGCGCGGGCCAAGCGGCGTTGCCGCATCGTATCTGATTGAATGCGCAAGGCCTGGGTGACGCCGGTGCCCATCTCGTAGGCGTTAATGAGCGAGGTAATCACGCTGTTCAGGTCGTCTACGCCGGTGCGGTCGGCCAAATCCTGCAAGGCCTGTTTGCGCGCTTTACCCAGAGACATATCCTGGTTAAAACGCCTTAGTTCGCTGCGTAACGCCTCGCTGAGTTTCACGGACTTCATGTGGCCGATCTTGTGAATCGCAATATCCAGGCCTAAACCGGCCTCGACGCAGATGACCAGTAAATCCAGAAAATCAGGCAGCGCGCATTGGATGGATTCTTTGCGTTTGCTGGCCTGCTGGTACAGCCAGAGCATGGGCAGACCAAATCCGGCGGCCGCGAACCACCCAGCAAAAATCAACCCGGTTAAAGGCCCCACTTTGCCAAACAGGGCCCCAAAACTGAGCATCAGTAGCCCCAACCCTAGCCCTAAAATCACCTGAACGCCTAAAAACACCTGTGGGTAGTGCTTTTTTTGCAGGCCCGCGTGCTGCAGTTGCGTGCTTACCCACGATTGCCCGCCAATTGGGATGATGAACTGGATTTTAGCGTACAGTTTTTGCGCCATCGGAAACAGCACGCGCTCGTTAAAGTTTTTTTCGAGTGCGCGACTTCTGAGCATCTCTAGCCGGTTATTATTGCTGCGCGTCAAGGTCGCAACGCGGCTGCTCACTTCGGCGTCGGCCTTGTTTACGCGCGTACCCATCCAGGCCATTAAGCCGGCCAGCATCAGAAGGGAGAGTGCAATTAAAACTTCCATGGCAATGAGAACTTTCAGAATTTGCTTTAGAAAATCTTATTAAATGGCAACAACTAAAATCCCTATCGGTAAAAGCAGTTTAAAACTCAATAAAAGGCTAAATTTGTAATAAAAACGTGATTATTAAACGTAGAATCCTTAATCAACAACCCCTAAATCAAGGTATTCGCATTTGCCACTTGAAAACAACGCCTTTTGTGTCTACAATGTAATTACATTTTGAGGTAAATTGTTTAATGCGCGCAGAAGTTATAAAAATCGGTAATTCCCAAGGGATTCGGATTCCCAAGCCGCTGCTTGAGCAATGCGGGTTTGGTAAAGTGGTTCGTCTTGAAATTCAAGACAATACGTTGGTGATTTCTCCTGAGGTAGAACGTCCGCCGCGAGCTAGTTGGCTCGAAGCGCTCGCTCATCAAACCGATGAGGGTGATGACGAGCCTTTATTGAACGATGCGCTCGTCAACGATGCGCTCGTCAATGACTTTGATGTAACAGAGTGGGAATGGTAATTTTCAAAAAAATACACCACAAATTGTTGACTATGTGTAAAATGTAGAGTACTATGCAAATACGTTACTGTTTTGCATAAAGGCTAGCTATTGATGAAACCACCTCCCAAACGATTTGAGGTTTTTTTGATCCAGCTTGATCCGACCCAAGGGGCTGAGATACAAAAAACACGCCCGTGCGTCGTCATTTCTCCCGATGAAATGAACACGCCTCTCAAAACCATTATTATTGCGCCTTTAACCTCCAAAATCCGTCGCAATTATCCGATGCGCGTACACTGCCAATTTGAGGGGAAAAACGGCCAAATCGCCCTTGACCAGTTGCGTGCCATTGATGTTAGTCGTGCTTTAAGGCGTTTGGGTTCGCTTGATGAGCAGACTGCATTGTGCGTTATCGAAACGCTACAAGATATGTTTGCGCTTTAAATGGCATGCTTTTGGGCTTGTATGCACTGTGTGTGCCTGTTTTAATGAAGCTAGTTTTGATAGGTATAAGATTTATTGCAGGAGACACCTTTGTGAGCATGGCGACTTTAGAAAAACCCGAAACCTCTGCCCGCCGTTTAACGCTGGATGAGATGGATTTACCCCAAGGCAAACGTGCTCGCCTGCAGCGCCTGCTTTATGGTTATGGCCCCGGTAACGGCACGCTGATGGTGCTGCCGATTGACCAAGGCCTGGAGCATGGCCCGGTGGACTTTTTTGATAACCCGCCGTGCGGCAACCCGGATTATCAGTGCCAGTTGGCCATGCAGGGCGGTTATTCTGCCATTGCGGTGCATATTGGCCTGGCTGAAAAATACGTGAAGCGCTACGCGGGCAAGCTGCCGCTGATTTTAAAGATTAACGGTAAAACCAATGTGCCGTCGGGGTCGTTGCCGTTATCGACGTTAACCTCTACCGTAGAAGATGCTGTCAGAATCGGCGCCGATGCGATTGGCTACACGCTGTACGTGGGTTCAGATCGTCAGGATGAAGACATTGCGCAGTTCTGCGAAGTGCGCGCAGAAGCCGAGCGTTACGGGATGCCGATTATTGTCTGGGCGTACCCACGCGGCGAATCCATGGTGAAAAAGGGTGGCATTGATAGCCTGTACGCGATTGATTACGCGGCCCGTGTGGCCTGCGAACTGGGCGCAGACGTGGTAAAGATTAACTATCCTGAATTTGACGCCGATAAAGCCAATTTATACCCGAAGCCTTACAACACGCTGGATTTGCCGTTTGAGCAGCGCGTGCGCAAGGTGGTGGAGTCTGCGGGACGCACGCTGGTGATTTTCTCGGGTGGCAGCAAAGTGACCGAGCAGGAATTGATTAGCCGCGTACAAATCGCGATGGATCAGGGTGCCACGGGCCTGATTTTTGGCCGGAACATGTGGCAACGCCCGATGGATGAAGCGCTACGTATTAGTGGTGAAGTTAGCAAGATTTTGAAGCAGGCTTAAATGCGCTCCTTTTGGTCTGCAAAGATTTGTTTGCCGCCAGATGCACGTTACCAGGATGTGCTTTTATCCTTGAGTGATTTTCAAACCCGTAATAGAGGCCACTATTCTCAAATCAAAATTACCTTGGATGGTTCGGTTTTTCTTGTCCCGCCGCTCAAATCAAAAGCCGGTAAGTATTTTCTGAAGAAAGCTATTGCTGGCTTTTCTCAAGTGTTTGTACAACGAACCCAATCTCCTCCGCAGTGTTTGTTACCCGACTTTCGAGTTTCCAAGCCGTTTGAAATAAAAGGTTAGCTTTTAAAAGGTAAATTTGCGATGCCTATCATTATCTTTCCTAAAAGTGCCGCGCCTTTTATGGCTCAAGAGGCTTTTCCACCTGGTGTGAAAGCTGAAATTAACTGTGAAGGAAATCAGTGTACATTAAAGCTATCGGAGCAAAACCTTAGCGGACAAGCTGAAAATAGAACTTCTGGAGAGTTAAGTTCTGTAATGGCTTCTCTTGCCAATCGCTACCAAAACAGACGTTCCCATCCTACTAAAAGATTAGAATTTTTTGCCTAACTGGAGAACCTCAACATGCCTACCAAAATTGCGATTAACGGCTTTGGCCGCATTGGCCGCATGGCACTCCGTGCCATTTTAGAAAAAATTGCTGCGGGCCAGCTGGCATCCAATGCACTTGAACTCGTTGCCGTCAACGACCTGACCTCGCCCAAGCAATTGGCGCACCTGTTTAAATACGACAGCGTGATGCGCACGTTTAAAGGCACCGTTGACCACACCGATACCGCGATTATTATCAACGGCCAAAAAATCGAGGTGCTGGCCGAAAAAGACCCGGCTAACCTGCCCTGGGCCAAGCTTGGCGTGGATGTCGTCATCGAATCCACCGGCTTTTTTACGGATGCTGACAAAGCGCAGGCGCACATTAAAGCAGGTGCCAAAAAAGTCATCATCAGCGCGCCCGCCAAAGGCGAAGACATTACGTTGGCCATTGGCATTAACGATAATCTCTACGACCCGGCCAAGCATCATATTATTTCTAACGCCAGCTGCACCACCAACTGCCTGGCACCCGTGGCCAAAGTCCTGCAAGAACAATTTGGCATTGTTAGCGGCCTGATGACTACGATTCACAGCTATACGGGTGATCAACGCCTGCTGGATGCTCCGCACAGTGATTTGCGCCGCGCCCGCGCCGCCGCCCTGAGCATGGTGCCCACCAGCACCGGCGCCGCCAAAGCCATTGGCCTGGTGCTGCCCGATTTGGTCGGTAAACTCAACGGCTTTGCGATTCGGGTGCCGACCCCGGACGTGAGCGTGGTGGATTTAAGCTTTATTACCGAGAAGCCCATTACGGTAGAGGCCATTAACGCCGCGATGAAAACCGCCGCAGACGGTAACCTGAGCCACGTGCTGCGCTACGCAGATGAACCGTTGGTGAGCAGCGATTTTATCGGCGACCCGCACAGCAGCGTGTTTGACCCCGAGTTTACGCAAGTTGCGCCCGGTAATTTTGGCAAAATTCTGGCGTGGTACGACAACGAATGGGGCTACAGCAACCGCCTTGCTGAATTGACGCAAATGGTGGCCAGCAAGTTGCCTGTTGCGGCGTAGGGCTCTAAGCGCATTAATTTATATTTTTAAGCTTTAAATTAATGCGCTTTCTTAAAACATAGGCTTAGCTGTGTGACTTATGACTCGCTCTAAAGCTGCTATTCTGCTAGACATTCCGTTTTCGTTTAGGCTTGGCTGGCAAGGTTCCTTTAATCACCCAATTGCCCAAGCGATTAAACGAGAAAAACAATTGGTTCACGCCACTGAGCGTGCGTTAACGCTCTTGCGTGAAGCGTTGGTTAATCAAACCGATGAAAACAGATTTTCGATTCAGGCCTCACTGAAAAGTGTTGATCATTTACTCGATGTTAACGAAGCATTGCAGGCCAAGTTTGTTGAAGAAATTCGCCGCGTAACGCCTGATTTTAATCAAAGAGGCCCGTTACTACATAGGCTATATAACTCCCCTTATAAACCTCAATTTTTTGCCGCTAAAGCACTGCCAAAAGTAATCCAGGCCATCAAAGACCCCGCCAAAAAAGCTGCCGCACAGCGCATTTGGCTCATTAACACCGATAACTCGTTAGGAAAAGTATTTTAATATGCCCCGCAAACCCCTGATTGCCGCTAACTGGAAGTTGGCCAAAACCCTAACTGAAGCTAAATCGTATTTAGACGCGTTTAAACCCGAACTGAGCGCCCAGCAGATTGATCTGAGCCAGATTGAGGTGCTGCTCGCCCCTACGTCGCTGGTTTTGGGCGCTTTGGTGGGCCAGGCCATGGCCTCTGGCGCCGAGGCCGATGGCTGCCCGTTTAAACGCATGCTCGCTGCGCAAAATCTGGCCGCCCAACCCGAGGGCGCGTATACCGGCGAAGTGTCGGCCAAGATGGTGGCGGATTTAGGCCTGGGTTATGCCATTATTGGCCACAGCGAGCGCCGCAGCCTGTTTGGTGATACTGACGACATTGTTGCCGAAAAGGTAAAACGTGCACTAGAGGCCGGCGTGGCGCCGATTTTATGCGTGGGCGAAACCCTTGAGCAGCGCGAAGCGGGCCAGACGGACGCGGTAATTCGACAGCAACTCAAAATTGCGATCAATTCTTCTGTTGAAGCTATCAATGCTGGTAAAAACGCCTTAGTTATTGCTTACGAGCCGGTTTGGGCCATTGGGACTGGTCAAACCTGCGACGCCATTGAGGCCGACCGCGTGTGCGGGATGATTCGCGGTGAGCTGACGCAGCTTTTGGGCGAGGCCACCGCCAACACGACGCGCATTCAGTACGGCGGCAGCGTGAAGCCCGAGAACGCGCTGGAGCTGATGCAGCAACCCGAAATTGATGGCGCGCTGGTGGGCGGCGCAAGTTTGGATCCGGTGTCGTTTGTTAAAATCGTGGCTGCGGCTCAACAGGCGTTGGCTCTAAAGGCACAATGTCCCGTGGCTGTCTAAAATCCAGTAAAAATCGTTATGCCGGCGCATGCCGGAATCCAGTCCAGGTAACACTGAGAGCAACGCAGATGCTTATGCCTACTTTGACTACTTCCGTCCTAACCATCAACGTGCCCATTAAGCGCCTGCCACACGCGCCCGAGGGCCTGCCCGAGTACGCCACGCCGCTATCGGCGGGCATGGACTTGCGCGCCGCAATTGCGGAACCTATTAAGCTAGAGCCGATGCAACGGGCCCTGATTCCGACCGGCTTGATTTTGATGCTCCCTGAAGGCTACGAGGCGCAGGTGCGTCCGCGCAGTGGGCTCTCGATTAAGCACGGCATTACATTGATTAACGCCGTGGGCACGATCGACGCCGATTACCGGCACGAACTGATGGTGCCCTTGGTAAACCTGAGTACCTCGGTTTACCTGATTACGCCCGCAGAGCGTATTGCCCAACTTTTGGTTGCCCCGGTCACGCGAGTCAATTGGGAATTGCTTTCGGATGAGGCTAGCGTAGCCATACTAGAGGGTCGCTCGGGCGGGTTTGGCTCTACAGGCTCGATTTAGCACGATTTGCGTTTTCTGGCCCTAATTAGCCCATCAATCCAGGTATTTTTGGGGTGATTTTTGCTGTTTTATCGCGTTTAGTAAGGGTCAGGCCATTTACTTGAGATGCGCTTACCTGAGTTTACCCGCGATAAGTATTAAGGCTTTCTAAGCGAATTTAAATAATTGCTTTTTGCGGGTTAAAGTATAAATAGGCTATCGCATTACCTTGTACTGTTTGGTGCAGCATTCATCGTTAGATTAAGCGTGTTTTATTAATTTGATTTATTGTTTTGGGTCTGCGTTTTTTGGAGTTTTGGCTTATGACATTCAAGTTCGATTCGCAATCACGGTCTCAGGAGCAGTTAGGTGCACTGGATAATCTGATTCGTCTGGTGTTTGATACCGCGAATGAAGGCTGTAGCGCGGTGAGAACACCTTTGGAAAAACAAACCAGCGCAGATATTCTGTCATTTGAATCGGCCAGACAAAAACGCGAGCGTCGTGCGCAGCTGATGGAAGCGCTCGATTCCGAGCGGTTGTCTCAGGAATCCGCCGCGCTGCTAATGCGCCAGAACCTTTTGATTGAGCGGCTGACGCAAACGCGTGCTGCGTCTTTATCCGAGGCGCAACTGCGCTGCCTGCAGCAGTTGCAAATGATTAACATGCAACTGTTTAACGGTGTCATTCAAACGCCCACCCTTAACCCGTGGGAAGTTGAGATGCTGTTGTTCCGTAAAAACATGTTGGCCATGCAGTTTGACCTGCCGCAGGAGTTTACCCGCGCCGATGGCACCTGCTGGACCCTGATGACGATTAACCGGATTCTTTACAATGCGGTGCTGAGTTGGTCTCATACCATGCAGGATGGCTCGAACCCTTTAACGGGCTGGGGCAAAACCTACATGGAGCAGATTCTTACGCTAAAAGAGGGCCTTTCGGGTATTCTGGATGCTGAAGAAGCAGCCTTTGACGCGTTTTTGGCGTTGCCAGCGGTTTCGTCCTCTGATGTTGCCTCTGGTTTGCCTACTGCTAGCCGGGTTTCGCTCATCGAGCGCCTTAAGCTCGCTTTTAAAGCGCTTATTGGCTAAGCCGTGCTGTAATAATCTGCCATAAGCCTGTAAATTTATTTTTAGCCTTGCCTGGTTACCACTGGGCAAGGCTTTTAGGCGTATAAGGCCACAGCGCTTTTAATCGCATCCATTGGCAAAGAGGAGCAATTGGCAAAGAAGAGCAATTGGTAAAGGGGAGGGATTAATTAACGGGTATAGGGGGTGTAAACGCGATTATTTGCTGCCTTTAGGCGCTTGCGGCAAACATCATCCATGTGAACGAGGCGACAGGGGGGCGGTACGCATCACAATTAAAATCAGGATAATGACCTGAAGTAATACGGTTTACGTTGTTTAAAGTCTGTTTTTACCCGGTGTTGCGTCAATGGCCTTCGTAGTCGCGTGATTCCCCTTTAGTTTGAGTTAACCAACACCTTCATCAGGATTCTTGCAGCATGTTTCGTCGTTTATCGCTTGCAATTTTAAGCCTGGGCCTCTGTTTAACCCTGCTGCCTACTTCGTCGCAGGCCGAGGCCGCGCAGTTACGCCTTAAAGATATTGCGCGCGTCAAAGACGTCCGCGATAACCAGGTGGTGGGCTACGGCCTGGTGGTCGGGCTAAATAAATCCGGCGACCGCAGTCGCTCGACCCAAAGCGCGCAACTCAACCTGATTACCAACATGGGCGGGCGACTCAGTAGCATTAACGATATTCGCGGGACCAACACGGCGGCTGTTATAGTGACGGCAACGATTCCGCCGTTTGCAAAACCCGGCGACCGGTTAGATGTCACGGTGTCTTCTTTGGCCGATGCGAACAGCCTTGAGGGCGGCGTGTTGATTGCGACGCAATTGCAGGCCCCTAACGGCGAAATCGTTGCCGTGGCGCAAGGCCCGGTGTCAACCGGCGGAACTTCAGTAAGCGCAAACGGCTCCGAAAAACGCACGGCGATTACCACCACGGGCCGCGTGCCCAACGGTGCGATTATTGAGCGCGAGATTATGACCAGCATTGGCGATGCCAGCGGTCTGGATGTGATTATTGATCGGACGGATTTTACCCTTGCCAACCGCGTTGCAGAAGCCATTAGCAAGCTAACGCCCGCGGCTGCAATGGATGGCAGCACCATTCGGGTGCAACTGACCAATGGATGGTCTGAGAACCGGGTGGCGTTTTTATCCAAAATGGAAAATCTGCTTGTTAATACCACGCAGGAAGTCGCCAAAGTGGTGGTGAACGAGCGCACTGGCACGGTGGTGATTGGCCAGCACGTGCGGCTTTTGCCGGCAGCCGTCGCGCACGGTGGCATTACGGTTACGATTTCGACTGAAAACAGTGTCTCGCAAGCAAATCCGTTGGCGCCAGAGGGTGCCGAGACTGTGGGCGTGGGCAATAGCACTATTGATATTCAGGAAGAAAAAGGACATTTGGTGGCGTTAAAATCCAACTCGACCCTGCAAGACCTGGTGACCGCCCTGAATGCGCTAGAAATTACGCCCAGCGACCTAATTGCGGTGTTGCAGGCGCTTAAATCCGCCGGGAGCCTAGAGGCCGCGCTCGAGATTATTTAGCCTTTCTGGTTAACATTCAGCCTGTCAAGTTTCTCAAAGTAAGCCGCAAGTTAGTTAGACCGGTTTCAGACGCCCAGTGAGGCCTTTCATGCGCTCGACCGCCATCGCGTTCCCAGGTATTGACGCCCAAAAGCAAATTGACCCATTGGAAGAATGTTTATGCAGACCAATTCGATTACGCCAGAACCCAGCCAGAACCTGAACCGGTTTATGCTGGCCCAGCCTGGCCAACAGGTGGGCAAGCTGGAGCGCGAGCTGAAGACTCGCGAAAACAAGGAAGACCTCAAGAAAACCGCCAAGCAATTCGAAGCGATTTTTGTGCATCAACTTTTAACCGAGATGGATAAAGGGATTCAACGCGACGAAGACAGCATTTTTAGCGGTGGCGAGGCCGAGAAAACCTTCCGGGGTCTGATGTATCAAGAAATTGCAACCATGGTTGCCGACAGGCCGTTTGAGCAGGGCTTTGGCATTGCAGAAGCCGTGTACCGCCAGGCAGAAAGTTGGCTGCCCGATGATGTTAAGCAGCGTGAGGGGGCTCAAAAGGCTCCATCCAAGCCAACTGAACACAGTTCGACCGATCAGTCGGCCGTGTTTTAGATAATACACCACAGATAAAACGTCACAAATAAAAACGCCAGGCAGAAGCCAGTTTGCGCGGGAGTCGTACAACACGATGCTAGGGAACACGATGATTTCTGGAATCGGGCAGGCAAATGCCGCGTACTGGGCCTCGAGCGCGTCTGCCGTGCGTCAGTCGGCCCGGGCCACAACAACAGCAGTTCAGCAGGCGCCAGCGTTTGAATTAGCGCCGCAGAGCAAATTCGATAATCCGCTCGATGTTGAGTTTGATGCCCAGTTTAACGAGCCTTTTGATGCCATGACTGCCGCCAGAGCGCCGCTTGCGCTTGAGGATATTCAGCAGGTTGCGGCGCGGGCGGGGTATGTGGGCGTTAGTTCGCAAGATATTCAGCGCGCTTACACGCGCGGCGAAAGTTTGCTAGTGGATTACAGCGTTTAGTTTGCGCTATCAGGGCGTCCGGTTTAGGCGGGCTTGTTTTGCTGCAAGGGCCGCCGGTGCTCCCAGGGGGCCTAAGGCGTTTCCTTAAGCTGTAGGTCTTTGCGATAGCGCGCTGCTTTCGCTAGAAATCTTCCTCAAAAAATTTTCTTTGAGCGCAAAGACCTGCTGATTTTGATGACAACAAGAAAACCTGCGTGTTATGTCTAGAAATCTTCTTCTAAAGAAAACACTTGTTAGGAAACGTTTTGGAGCGACAAGCTGTAGGTCTTTGCGGTTGCGCGCTGCTCTCGCTAAAAATCTTCCTCAAAAAAATTTTCTTTGAGCGCAAAGACCTGCTGATTTTGATGCCAACAAGAAAACCTGCGTGTTTTCTCTAGAAATCCTCTTCTAAAGAAAACACTTGTTTTTCTTTACCCGTCATTACGCCGGCTTTTTGGTAGGCACCCACGCGGCACTCGAAAAAATTGGATTTGTTTTGCAGCGAAATGTGTTCCATGAACGGGAACGGATTTTGCGCAAAGTAAATCTTCGGGTAGCCCAATTCTGCCACCAGGCGGTCGGCGACAAATTCGACGTATTGGCACATTAGTTTTGCGTTCATGCCAATTAATTCCACCGGAATCGCCTCGGTAACAAAATGTTTTTCGATATCGACCGCGCTGGTCACAATCTCGCGGATGCGGGCTTCATCGAGCTTTTTAGTGAGCATGCTGTAAAGCAGGCAGGCAAAATCGCAGTGCAGGCCTTCGTCTCGGCTAATCAGTTCGTTGGAGAAGGTTAAGCCGGGCATTTTGCCGCGTTTTTTAAGCCAGAAAATAGAACAGAAGCTGCTCGAGAAAAATACGCCCTCTACCAGTGCAAACGCCACCAGGCGCTCGGCGAACGAGTCCGTATCGTTAATCCAGCGCATCGCCCATTCCGCTTTTTGTTGCACGCAAGGCATGGTGTCTATGGCGTGGAACAGGCGGTGCTTTTCGTACGGGTCCTGAATGTAGGTATCAATCAAGAGGCTGTACATTTCGGAGTGAATGTTTTCAATCGCAATCTGGAAGCCGTAAAAACAACGTGCCTCGGGGATTTGCACCTCGGTGCTGAATCGGCTGGCCAGGTTCTCGTTTACAATGCCATCGCTGGCCGCAAAAAACGCCAGAATGTGCGAGATAAAATAACGCTCGTTATCGTTAAGCCCGCGCCAATGCTCTAAATCACTGCTCAGGTCAACTTCTTCGGCCGTCCAGAAGGAGGCGACGGCTTTTTTGTACATTTCCCAGATGGCGTTGTGCTTAATCGGGAACAGTACAAAGCGTTCCTGAGACGGGGCCAGCAGGGGCTCGTTCAAAATGCGCGATTTTTGCAGGGCAGCTTCAGCCGTTTCCGATACAAGCGACAATCCTGGTGCGGTTAAAGCACCTGGCGTCAAACTGGTAAGCGCATCGGCTGCGTGCATGGGCTCGGCATCCTTTCTGGACAACGTATCGAATGATTTTAAAAGCGAGGCGTTTAACTGAGGCAGATCTTCGAGCTGAAACGGCGGCAGTTCATCAACATCTGCGGCGCTGGCTGTCAGTCCCTCTCGAGTTACAATTGCACTAGGATCCGTCATGGTCAAATTATAGTCCTTAAACTGTTCAACGTTTGCGTTATTTGCGTTAAACAACACACCTTTAACCGTGGATAATGTCTGTATTAAATTCAGGGCATGCTTGCCGTGTTTTGCGCCCAGATTTTAATTTCGTTCCCGCGTACGCACGCCATTTCGGGGTGCCATGCGCCCATTGCCTGATGATGTTGTCTGTCCTGGGTCATCAAGTGTCTGCGGTCGGGGCGGCGCGCCATTAAATCGCCAATGCGTAACTGGATGGCTTCGAGTTTGAGGACGCGAATGGTGGCTGCCCGGGTGGCTGCGTTCTCGTCTACTGGGGCGCCAGCGTGCGCGATGCCCCGAAGCTCGCCCCATACCAGAATATCGCCTGCGGCAATTACTTCGCTGCCTGCGTGCACATCGCCCATTACAATCAAGTGGCCGGGGCTTACAATGCGGCTTCCAGAACGCAGTGTATGGTCTACAACCTGCGTGGGCAAAGTCGGGGGCAACGGGGTTGCTTTAAGTGCTTCGTTTTTTGCTGCTGCCATCGTCGGCATTTCTGGCGCGTGTAACTCAGGTTCGTCGTTGGCCTCGGCTTTAGGCTCGGGCTGTGTTAACTCCTGCGCGAGCGCATCAAACAACTGCAGATTGTTTTCAGCAGCAGGCGATTCATATTTAATTTCCTCAGGCAATACCTGATGCAGCGCTTCGTGCGAAGTTTCATTTAAATCAATGGATTGTGCGATGAATTCCGGCTCGGGTTGCGCTGGCACGGGCAGAAATGCCTGCATGGTTTTGCTATCGGGCAGGGCGTCTCGCACCGAAAACCCTTCGGCAATTGCGGCAAGCTGGGTTTGCGGCACCAGAATCAATGCAAACGCTATGGGCACGCCTGCGGCTTCGATCATGGCTTTCATCCGCCGAATAACAGCCTGGGTGAGCATCAGCGTGCCCAAATCCAGAATACAGTAATGCTCGCCTTCCTGAATGCCAAGCGGAAGGGTGGCAAGTAAAAATTCCAGCCGGTTCAGGGCGTCTATAGAGCTGCGCGCGTTGCTGAGATCCAGCACGGGCAAGCCTTGCGCGTGATCAAAGCCCGAGGCTTGCAGCGTTTGCGCGTAATTATCGGCTGTTTCGGGTTGCGAGGGCATCGCAGAAAAATGATAGTTCAGCGTTTTCATGGCAGGTAAAGACGAGGGCGTCGCATGTAAATCAGAAGCAGGCTGGGCTGGCGGCGTCTCTAGCCAGTAGGCGGGCGATTGTCTGTGGGCAGTCGCAGAGCGCTGCGCCGAAGCTTGCGCGGCATTTTGGCCAGAGAACGTGTTGGCTGTTGCGCCCTTGCGCGAAAGGGCATCGCTCAGGGCGTCCAGAGCAGCGTTAGGGTTTGATGGCGTGTAAGACATAAATTTTGTTTCTCTCATTATCTAGGCGATGCCGACCCTGATAACTTGGCTCATTTAGTCGTGTTATTGCGTTGTGTTTTTAGTTGGAGACAGGAGGTTTGACTAAAAAACCAATATAAGAATACTGACAACTGTTTAAGGCAACTGCTTCGGTGTAATTATTTTCGTGACGTCCAGAAAAAACGTATCGCATCTGCGTGTTTCGCGTTTGTCGCTTAACGCTACGGTGCAAGTCATCTTGTGCTTGCGTGCATTCCGGTTATCTTGAAAACGGCTATTTTAGTATGTGTTTTGAATACTACTCTGAAATAGTGTGTGCTTGCTAAATGGTAGTAATTGCGTGTGTTGAGTAGGTGTATTATTACACTAGTTTAGGGGGTTGGCAAATGCGTAATAAGGCGCTTAAACTGTTTGCCCGCTTTAAATTAACGACTTTAAAAAGCTTTAAAAGTCATCGATACAGCGCTCACCGAGTTGCGTTGCGTAAGCGCTTGAATTTGTGTGCGTCTTAACCCTCTACGACCAAAAAAAGGAATTTAGGCGATCAAGGCCTGTACTTTTTTATGCTTGAACTAGACCACTGAGGCTCATCGGGAACTAGAGATGCTACTTACTTGAGTGTTTTGTTTTTATTTAGGTGATGCACCCTGTTTTAGCTGAACGCTCAGACGTTTTGCAGGATAAATCAGTTGAATGATTAAAACCCGCGACGGCGAGTTTGATGCGTTGCGTTTTTTGGCTTAAAGAGCCCTTGATTAAGCGTTACGCGCGTAAAATATTAGCGCATTTGCGTGCTGAACGCTTTTTTAAACAGCTTAAACGTCAGGCCTCATCGTAACATTCTTGGGGTGGCGGGGAGGCAAAAAAGGATTCAAATATAACAAAATGACGCCCGTCATACGATGAAAGGCCGGTTGGTCAGATTGGCGTTTGCTTTTGCCGGCAAGGCTCTTGAGCGCTTGGCATAGCTATTGCGCGTGCCGTTCGTTATAGTAGTGATATTATGACCTCGATTTCTTCAGACGCTTCTTTGACCTCGATTTCACCAGAGTCGCTCATCCAGCCCCGGCAGGCCGTGCTAGCCCTAAGCGCCTACAAACCTCCGCTAGAAGGGCGTACGGGTAAAATTCGGCTGGATTTTAACGAAAACACGGCGGGCCTGGCCGAGCTGATGCCTGAGGCGCTACGCCCCCTGGGCGAAGCGTTTGGGATTTACCCCGAGTACGAGGCGCTTACGCAGCAAATGGCTGCGCAGTACGCCCTGCCTGGCGCCGAATGGTTACTGCTGACGAACGGCAGCGATGAGGGCCTGAGCGTACTGGCCAGCACGTTTATTGAACCTAAACAGGACGTGGCGCTAATTTGCCAACCGACGTTTCCGATGATTCCGCACAGTTTAAAACTGGCCGAAGCCAAATTGCTCGAGATTCCCCTGACGCCTGAGTTTCAGTTTGATTTGTCAGCCATAGAGCAGGCGCTTAGCTCGCAGCCCGTTAAGCTGGTGATGCTCGCCTCGCCCGACAACCCCACGGGTGCTGAACTTGCGCCTGAGACGCTCGTGCGCTGGTTAAAACAATTCCCGCAAACGCTATTTATTATGGACGAAGCTTATGCGGGATTTAGCAGGGAGAAAGATTCTTACAGGGAGGGAGCCCGAGGGAGGGAACGGCCCACGGCAAACGAGCAAACACTGAGCCTACTAACACAGAGCCAAAACCTCATCATCTCCCGCTCATTCTCCAAAGTCTGGGCGCTGGCTGGCCTCCGGCTGGGGATTTTAATGGGCCAACCCTACCTGATGAACTACCTGAGCCGCGTACGATCGCCGTATAGCGTGAACGTAGCGGCCGTGGCCGTGGCGCAAACCATGCTGACGCACACAAACGCGGTGTCGCAGTCTGCGCGGGGCATTATGGCCCGCAAACCCGCGTTTATCCAAGCAATTCAGGCCCGGGGCTGGCGCACAAGCAGCGGCGGCGGAAACTTTTTTTTACTGGCGGCCGGGCGGCAGTTGCCCCAACTTTTAGCCGCTTGCAAACAGGCGGGCGTGTTGATTCGAAGCCAGGATGAAAAGCCGATGCTCAAAGGTTGGGCGCGCGTGACCGTGGGTACGGATGCCGAGAATCAGGCGTTTTTGGCTGTACTGGATTCGCTCCGGCAACAGCAGGCCTTGATTTTGGACTTGGACGATACGCTGGTTGATTGCAGCGAAAGCTTTACGGCGGTTGTCCACGCGCTTTACGCGCATTACAGCGGCCAGCCGCTCGCGCTGGATACACTCCAAACATTACGCGCCGAAGGCGGGTATAACGATGACTGGGTGACGACTTTAGAGCTTTTAAAGCGGGCTGGCTTAAAAACGCCCACGCTGGGTGGCTCTTCGACGCTTGGCGCAGCCGAAAAACCTTTACCCTCTTTGACTGAAATTGCAAAAGAAGGCGTGCGTCGGTATCTGGACGTTGCACCCAAAACCGAGTGCTTGCTGGTGGCTGATGCGACTTTAAAAGCGCTCGCAAAACGCTTCAGGTTGATGATTTACACCGGACGGCACCGGCCTGAATATGACCCGGTTTGGCGCGAACGATTGCAAGCGCTAATAGAAGACGTGCTATGCGTGGACGAGTTACCCTCGGGCATGCAGCCCAAGCCCGCGCCGGATGGCTTAAACGTGCTGATGCAGCGCCATGGCTTAACAGGCGGCTATTATGCAGGCAACAATATCGATGATATGCAGGCAGCCACAGGCGCTGCGCTGATTGCCATTGGCGTCACGACCACCCAGCCAGAAGCTGTGCTTGTGGGCGCCGGGGCGGCCTGGTGCGTGAGCACCCTTGAGCAGTTAAGGGATGACTTTTTGCTACCGTAATCGTTTTTAGGGGCACTAAAATCTTATCGCAGGGTTTAAAGCATTTGTAATGTTTTAAAAACAAAGTTTTCGGCGATGGATTTTAATATGTCAGCTAACAATGTTTTGGATGGCAAGCCATTGCCTACTGTGAAAAGAGCGACCAGGCCAGGGCAAGTGCCTATTCCTGAGGCGAACACGGTTCCGGCTCCGGTGATTGGTTTGGCCGATGCGGTTAAGCCGATTTGTTACACTGCATCGGAAGTAAAGCCCGACGGTACAACCATAGAGAAGTATTTTTTAGGCAACGCGGTCTCGTTGGGAAACGGTTATTATTTAACAAACAAACACGTTGTTGACCCGCTACCCAGTTATCTAAGCCTTAAGCTCGATTATCCGCGCTCTACGGATGATCCAGGTCGTTGTGAAGGGGGCTTGACCGCAACCGTACAAAAAGTTTCTAAAAAGCACGACCTGGCGATAATAAAAACGTCCGAGGGTGCCTCGGCGCCTGAAGCACCGTTAAGGCGCTCCAAAAACAAGATGCCTAAGTTAAAAGCTACAAAAATAGCTTATCTCGTCGGGTCTCATCCGGATACGCCCGGAAAATCAGTTATCCCGCTAACCAAATCTGCAGATTGGCAACCGCAATGGATTAATCGTATGGTATACGGCTTGAGTCATGGCTTAAAAGCTGTTGGCTTAAAAGGGTTTACGCCCGAATATCTGAAATATGACAATAAAGCGTTGAAGTCTTATGCAATTGACCCCAGAGGATTGTCTGGAAGTGCTATTGTAGACGCTGACGGCAAGTTAATAACGCTTACGACCCAGGCAGAAGTGCGCCTAGGTTCCGACACTTTTTATGGTTCGTTTTATGGCGTTCAACCCAAGGATATCAAAGACTTTATAGCGCCGTATTTTAAACCTGAAGAGACCCCTTCTAAATCAATATCACCTTAATAGTACAATCTTTAAGCAATGAGTGATTTTTTATGTCGTCTATATCCGATTCTTCGTCCCGAATCAGTCAAATCACGCGCAATACGCGAGAAACCCAGATCCAGCTGACGCTGAATCTGGACGCAACGTTTGTATCTGCGGGCGAACCGGCCGAAATCAATACGCCGCTGCCGTTTTTAAACCACATGCTCAATACGCTGGCCACCCACGGGCGCTTTGGCCTCAAAGTCCAGGCGACGGGCGATATTGAAGTTGATCCGCACCATTTGGTAGAAGACATGGGCATTACATTGGGTCTGGCCTTGCGTGAGGCCTTGATGCAAGACGGCAAACCGTATGCGGGCATCGAGCGTGCCGGGTGCTTTAGCTTTGCGATGGATGCCACCCAGGCGCAGGTGGCGCTGGATTTGTGTGGCCGACCGAATTTACTCTGGCAGGTGCCGCTGATTGGCCAGCCACTGGGCACGCTGGACCCCAGGCTGTTTAGAGAGTTTTACAAGGGTTTTGCCGATGCGGCGCAAATCACGCTGCACGTGGTTGTGCCTTATGCCGATAATGATCATCACGTGATTGAGGCAGGGTTTAAGGCGTTTGCGCGCGCGTTACGCCAGGCGACACGCGTTTTGGATGCTGGCGGCGTGATGAGCACCAAAGGGTGTTTATAGGGTTTTAATAGAGCATATGTTATCTAGTTCTCGTCAACACCAATTTATGCGCCAAAAACATCCAGAGTTATTACGCCTTTATGCAGAGGCTTCTGGGCAATCACTTAGGCAGCTTGAACAAAATGCAAGAACCATCGACAAATTCCGTATGGTTTTAGCTCATAGCGCGGATATAGAGAGCGCTTCAAAAACGCTAAAAGCAGCTAACGCCTATAGAACTAGGATTACTGTAGATGCAATGGACACATGACTAAATCATGCACCCTTAAAAACAAGAGTTTTGACCGCCTTTTTACTGGCAACAGGTCTCTGGCGCCAAGGCGATATGATTTATAATTCCTTGCAAATCCAACGTCGCAACAAGACACCATAACGCGCTTTACGAAGCCCCAGGCGTCTTGGACGCCAAAACTGCTCGCAATAGTTTTGCCAGCCAGCCGTAATGGCCACCCCGTGAGGATCGTTCGCAAAAACAATGCAGCATTCTTGGTTCACAGCCAACCCCCGGTAGGGTTCGCATTCGTTTATACCTGGCTCGCCTGGCTCATCTGACCCCGACTCATCTGATTTAGACTGCTTTATCCGATACAGTAAGTGCCAATGCCAGTTAAACGGGGCCTTATTATAGATTGCCTGCCACCCTGTATAGCGTGCTTGTTGCCGGTAAGCTCCCAGCACCAGGTAGAGTCCGTCTTTGGCCAGTGCTTGCGCAATTTGATCAAACGAAGGGTTTCGAACAATTTGCGCGTTCAAATTAAAACGTCGTGCTGCGCGGGCTAGCATACCTGGCAGCATGCCCAGCCAGGGCGGTCGCTTGAGCAATGCATCGACCTGCGCCTGCGTGATGGGGGTTTGGTACAGCGCGGCCAGCGCCATGGCCAAACACGTTGTGCCGCAGCCGTTATCGCGCTGCTGGAGCAGCGGCGGAGCGGGGCGGATAAAGCGCATAGGGTCCATAACGATGTTTATTTTACCCGAGGTTCCTACTTAAAGTTCAAGCTTAATGCCCTCAAAACGATAGTCAATTCATGCGTTTTCCTGGGTATAGGCAATTTTGCGCAGAGAGGCAGTGCGAGGGCCGTTCCCTCCCTCGCGCTTCCTTCCCGGGTTAAACTGACCCAAGAGCTTTTTTTAGCCCAAACGGACTCAAAAGCCTAAATATGCTATGATTTTAGCAACTTGAGCCGTGCCAATTAAACCTGTTGCCCTAGGCCGTGGCCGAGCGGTTAAATATTTATGCCGGGTAAATATGTAAGCGCTGTAACGCAATTAAGTTGTTAAAAAAGCCCCCGGTACGTTTGACGGGCTAAAATTGTAAGCGTTTACGTAAAATGCTTAAAAAATTCGCACAAAAAGTGCTTGAGCGGGTTTGACGCCATTACAGACTGATTTAATCTCGACTAAAAAAATATATTGCTAAAAAAAATGGGTTAGAACGCCCTGGGGGCAGCGCCTGACTTCAATCAACGGGGAGCCGGTTTAATCACGCATGAGTACGCCAAGTCCGACTGCTACGAGATATTTCGCGCCGGGTGTTTTACCTGCTGGACTTTCGCAAGCGCCGCCCGTGTTGCCGCCGCATTTGATGGCACCGCACTTTTACGCGCAATACGGTGCTTTAAAACAGCCCGCAACGCCTGTAATCGCCAATGCGCTGCCGGTGCCGGGTTTGGGGCCTGTGGCTGGGCCCTCGCCTGCGGCTGCGGCGATGCCGATGGAAGCCCTGGTGCGCGATTCGGTTGAGTTGGCGGGTAAAAAACTGGTTCAGCAAGCCGAACATCTGAACCCTACACAGATGCAATCTGCTATTAATAAGGCTGTAATGAGCACGGGTAAGGTTGCGGCGGGCCTAACTAAAGTGGGGATTCAGGCGATTCCTGAGTTTCATAATCCGCTCGAAAAAGGCTGGCTGCGCCTGGTGGGGTTTTTTAATGAATTTGCAGAATCCGCCAAGGGCGTGATTCCACCGCAGTTGTATCGTCTGTTTTATGGCGTCGAGATGGCGTATACCGCGCTGGATTGCCTGAATACGCGTAAGCACGCCCTGACGCATCAGGATAATTTGTTGGAGGCGCAGCAAAAGCGCAAAGTTGCCGTGGGCGAAATGCTTAACACGCTGGGCAAGCAAGGCCTGGCTACGTTTTTGATTCCTTATGTTGTGATTGAGAACTTTAAAAAAGTCGTTGAGCACGCCCTGGAAAATCCAAAACTGATGCAAAAGTTACCGGCAAAACTTGCTCAAGCTGTTACCAGTAAGGCGGGTAAAAAATTCATTCCGGTGCTGGCGGGCTTGTCCACGATTCCGTTGTTAACCCGCTACGTCGATCCGTTGGTGTTTGGCGGCTGCGATAAATTCTTGCGGCCGCTCGTCGGTGCCGCGCCTTTAGAGCAAGAGCCTCGCTAAGCCAGATTTGACATCGCAAGGGTTAATGCGCGGGTTCACCGACGCGTGTTACAACGCCGGGTGCCGCGCCTTTAGAGCAAGACCCTAGTTAAGCCAGATTTGACATCGCAAGGGTTAATGCGCGGGTTCACCGACGCGTGTTACAACGCCGGGTGCCGCGCCGCTGGAAGCACAACGCTAATAGGTGTTTACTGGCTTTTTAAAAGTAGTGTTTATAATTAGCGGCGTTTTAATTTTTATTAGGGGTTGTATGAGAGACGCCTCAGGTTTCTGCAGCAAGCAGCGCTGAGTATTCCACAGGCTAAACCTCGAGCCAGCTGGGGCCCACGCTGACATCTACAATCAGCGGCACGCGCAGCGGCTTCTGAGCATCGTCGAGCTTCATCGCCCAAAGCACCTGCTTGGTTACGTCGTCAAGGGCGGCTTGCGGGGCCTCTAGCACCAATTCATCGTGTACCTGTAGCAGCAGTCGGGCCGGACTTTGCGTCTCGTGTAATTTTTCGTGCAGGCGGTTCATGGCCAGCTTGATTAAATCGGCCGCAGAACCTTGCAGGGGCGTGTTAAACGCGGCGCGCTCGGCAAACTCCCGAATGTGCCGCACGGGGCTCTCTAGCGCCTCTTTAAGCCAGCGACGGCGGCCATATAGCGTTTCAACGTAGCCCTGGCCGTGCGCCAGTGCCTTGGTTTCTTCAATAAAATCGCGCACGCGCGGGTAACGTTCAAAATATTTATCAATAAACGCCTGCGCCTCGAATCTTGGCACGCCCAGTTGCTGCGATAATCCGTGCGCGGTTTGACCGTAAATCACGCCAAAGTTTACGGTTTTAGCCTGGTAGCGCATGGTTTTGGTCACGTCTGCCAGCGGTACATCAAACACCAGGCTGGCGGTGCTGACGTGTACATCCTGCCCGTTTTGGAACGCCTCAATCAGGTGCGGATCTTCCGAAAAATGCGCCAGCAGGCGCAGCTCGATTTGGGAGTAATCGGCCGAGATTAAAAAATAGGGCTGATTAGCGTCTAAAAGTCCATCCTGATGTGGGGTGCGTTCCCTCCCTCGCACTCCCTTTCCGGAGGGAATAAACGCGTGCCGGATTTTTTGCCCCACCTCGGTTTTAACCGGAATATTCTGCAGGTTGGGCTCGCTGCTAGAGAGCCTGCCCGTGGCGGCAATCGTCTGGTTCAAGCTGGTATGCACCCGGCCCGATTTGGGATGCACCAGCTGCGGCAACGCATCAATGTACGTGCTTTTAAGCTTGAATAGCTGCCGGTATTCCAGCAGTTTACCTACCATCGGGTATTCTGGGGCCAGTTGCTCTAGTACTTGGGCGTCGGTGCTAAAGCCGGTTTTGCCCGCGGTTTTTTTGGTGGGTTTAATGCCCATGCGCTCAAATAAAATCTCGCCCACTTGTTTGGGCGAATTTAAATTAAACGGCAGGCCGGCCAGCGCGTGGACTTCGGCTTCTAGCTGGGTGAGCTGCTCGCCCAGTTGCTGCGAGAGTTCGGCCAGATAGCTCGTGTCAATCGTGATGCCAAGGCGTTCAATGGCCGATAACACCTCGACCAAAGGCAATTCAAGCTCGTAGAGCAAAGCATTCAGGCCCGCGTTGGCTTGCTGGGCAAGCTCTGTTGCAAAACTTTCGGCCAGCGCAAGCGTCACGTAAACATCGCTTGCGGCATACGGAGCGCCTTGCGCAATAGGCACTTGGCTAAACAGAATCTGTTTTTTCCCGCTGCCAATCAGCGTGGTAATATCCTGCAGAATCAGTCCCAGCAGGTCGCTGCCCAGGGCTTTAAGGCCGTGGCGGCGCTCGGGATTCAGCACGTAACTGGCTAGCATGGTATCGAACCACAGGCCCTGGCATAGGTCTGGATTGATATTTTTTGGGCTTGGATTTTCTGGATTTATCGCTTCGGCCTGTTGCAGTCCCCATTCGTTGAGTACGCTGCGCTCGTATTTGGCGTTGTGCGCTATTTTAATAATGTACGGGTCTGCCAGCAGCGGTGCCAGTTTCTGGAGTACGGTTTTCGGCGTGAGTTGCGGCGTTTTTCCTGATGTTTCGTCATTGGTTTCGTCTGCCACATGCCCGACCGGCACATAAACGATTTCGAGGCGATCAGTCTCAGGTGTTGGGCTATCAGGTGTTGCGCTAAGCTCGGTTGCCTGTGGGTTTACATGCAGGGCAACGGGCTGGCAAGGCAAACACGCTAGCTGCAACGGATTTTTAGGCGTGTAGCCTGTTTTAGATAACGCCTTGCTCCAGCCAAGCGCGTAGCCCACGGGCTGAATCGTAAGCGGGTCCAGGCCGGTGGTTTCCAAGTCTATTGCCAGCACGCCTTGCGCTTTGGCGCGGGCTAAAAACGCGTCAAGGTCGGGCTCGGTTGTAACAAGTTTAAACGGCGGGCTAAAGGGCGCTGTAGGCGCAGATGAAAAAGCCAAAAGCTGGTGCTGAAGCGTTGCCTCTGCACTGGCACTATTCTGTGCTTGTGTGCCGCTTGCAAGTAGCTCGGGCGAATTCGGGTTTGATGCGCTTTGCGCCGGCGCGTCTGCCGCCGTTGCATTGGCGGCGTTCGGCGTCTGGGGCGAAATAGATTCTTGCGTAAACGGTTTAAGTAACTGCGGCGATTGCTGTAAAAACGTTCTGAACTCGCATTTCTTCAGAAAATCCACCCAGTGCTGCCACACCGGAATATGCAATTCAAGGGCCTCTAGCGTCGTGGTTGCCTCGGGTACATCGCACTTAATTTGCGCAAGCGTTTGGCTCAGGTAAGCTTGCGCTTTGTGGGTGATTAATTTTTCGCGCAGTTTGTCGGGTTTAATCTGGTCGATGGCGTTGTAAATGGCATCGAGCGTGGGGTACTCGGTGAGTAATTTGCACGCGGTTTTTTCGCCAATGCCTGGTACGCCCGGAATATTATCAGAGGTATCGCCGCGTAAGGCCTTGTAATCTACGACCTGCTCGGGTTTAACGCCCAGTTTCTCGAACACGGCAGCTTCGCCGTAGCGCTTGAGGCCTTCTCGCGGCGTGCGCGAGGGAATCAATACCTGAATCTGCCCGGCGTGAGTTGTGTTGTCGACATCGTGCACCAACTGGAAGGCGTCTTGATCGCCGGTAAGAATTAGTACTTCGGCCTGGTGCTGTTGCGCAAGCTGTTTGGCCAGCGTGCCGATGACATCGTCAGCCTCGACGCCGGACACCTGAAACAGCGGCATGCCCAAGGCGTTTACGCCCTCCAGAATCATGGCCATTTGCACTTTCATGGCGTCTGGCATGGCTTCGCGGTGCGCTTTATACGCCTCGTAGAGATCGGTTCGAAACGATTCCCGCGAGACGTCAAACGCGACCGCAACGCCCGTAGGGGCAACCTCTTTGAGCATGGCAAACAGGGCGTTAAAAAAGCCGTACACTGCCCAGGTTGGTTCTTGCCGGCTGGTTTTCATGCCGGTGCGCTCGAGCGCAAAGTACATTCTGTAGGCCAACGCGTGGCCATCAATTAATACGATTTTAGGCGTACCCGTTTTGCTCGATTCAAGTATTTGCGATTGAGGTAATTGCGCCGGCGGGGTCAATAACTCGCGCTGCGTTTCGGTGTTCATGGGTGTTCCTGAGGGGGCTCTTTCAAAAAACTAGGCGATTATCCCGTAACGAGTAGTATGGCAAATTTTCGTTAGGCAGCGCAAACCTTTTAGCGTCCATACTGTTCGTCGTGGCATAATCGCTAAAAACTATTAGGCGCACCAACATGCTTTAAATGTGCTTGAAACGCGTTTAAATCTGTTTGAATGTGGCGATTAACGTGCGCCAGTTGATGATGCTGCCTGCTTTATAAAATAGCACGTTTTTTGCCACCACTAGGCTGCTGCCTAACTGGCACTGTTAAACTCTTGCGCTATTTGTCGCATGATTAACAGGGCATTACGCACAGGCGCATAATTTATGCGAGCCAGACATAACATAAATCCGATTAACCCTGACTTTAGGCAGGCCAAATGAGCATCGCAAGGGCCATCAGGCCCATGGTCAGGTTTTCTGAAAGTGTAACGCTTGAAAGCGGCACGTTGAGCACGGTGCCCATGCAGGCACAACTTACCGATAGCCCAGCTTTAAGCGCTCGCATCACCCCAATCACGCCCAGCAACATTAACAGCACGGTCAGCCACAAAACGCCTTGCGGCGCAACGCCGCTTAAGTAAGCTAAGCCAAGTGCCAGCTCGATAAATGGGTAGGCCAACGCATAAACTGTGCTGCGCTGGGCCAGTAAATCGTAGCGGGCAAAGCCTTCGGCAAATTGCGCAGGATTAAATAGTTTTAACATGGCAAAGCTGCAAAAGGTTAAACCCATCCAAAGCCGCATTGCTGTATGCGCCGAAGCCCCGGTGCCCCAGACAAGCGACAGGGTCATTGCGATTGTGATAAGTACAAGCGCAATTAATGGCCAGTACTTTCGCCATGTATTTTCAGAGGCTTTTACGGGGTGCTGTATCACGAATCAAGACTCCTGTCGTGTTTGCTGATGACGTTTTTAGCCCATAACCCTAAGCGATTATGCAACGACAGCAAGCATGGACGCTGAACTGTTCACGCTGCATGACAAAACGATGTCATACAGTCAATAACGAGATAATCGACGGACTGTATTGATGCAGCAAACTTATGAGCCTAAGAATACCGTACGCTGAATTTGGCTAAAGTGTCTGGCTCATAATTAAAAGTTAACCCCTCGGACAGGGTTAGCCGCAATTCTGAGCGCGTGAATTTAAACCGGGCAAACCGGGTTAACCGGGTTAACTGGGCTGCTTGAAAAACAAGGCAGCGTTTGCACGGTAACATAGCACTAGACTGACTAAATTGGGGCGAGTGATGGGAATCGAACCCACGTATACCGGTACCACAAACCGGGGCCTTGACCTCTTGGCGACACTCGCCACCGTGCTTAGCAGTTGTATGAACTTAATTATAAATAAGAAAACGCTGCGGCTGCAATCACCAGATTTATATAATGCAGACCCGGCCAGATTTAATGCCCAGATTTAATGCGTTGTTAAATGGCAACTAATCGCAAATTTTTCTGATTAAACCACTTACGTTAAAACACCTGCGCAATGTTTTGCGTGGCACCCAGGCAGGCATAAGCGCCCTGTAATGCCTGATACGTGGTTAAATAACTGCCCTGGCGCGTCTCAACCGTCAGGCCATTCACGCGTTGCCAGTGGGGTTGCTGGCAAATCAAATCGGCTGCTACGGGGTGGCTTAGGCTCAGGCGCAGAATATAAGGCGCCTCGGGGAGCCAGCTTGGCGGCGCCTGCGGCACGCCGGAGTGTAATTCGTCGAGTGCCATGGCGGCCTGCGCGGCAAGCTCCTGCTGCACATCGGCGGGGTTCTGATGTATTGCTGCGGCCCAGCCTTGACCGGTTTTGGTTGAGACGGTTAAAACTTCAGGCAGTAATTCGCGCAATTCATCGCAAAAAGCCTGATCGCCGCTGCCCAGTAATACCGGCACGCCCAATGCGTGCGCGTACAGCGCGTTAAGCCAGGCTTCGCCCACAGAGCGCCCGTTGAGCGTAATATCGGTTAACCAATCCACAAAACTGTGGGCCAGCACGCCGCACTGTGTACCGGCTTTGCTGTGGTAGCCCACAAACATGGCGGCGCTATAGTCTTCGTTCAGGCCCGCCATCATGGCGCACAGTTTAGGCTTGCCGCTCAGGAGCTGCACGCTGGGCCAGTGAGCCTCAAAGGCGTCATCGCCTTCTGGGGCACTGGGCAGCAGTTGCTGCGGATGCAAATTGACCATCGGGCCGTGCGCGTCATTAATCAACACGTCTAGCGGTTCGGCGTGGGGGGTGTGCTGTGTTGCTTCCAGAGTTGCCTCCAGGTTGGCCTCTGGGCTACCGCCCGAGGCTAAGCCGCGAAGCACGGCCCGTAATTCTGCCGCAAGCGCCTGGGTGGCCAGTGTATATGCGGGCAGAATGTTGCCCGCGCCCGCCAGTTGCGGGTAGCATTGCGCTTTGCTGCTGACGCCACAGACGCCTTCGAGATCGGCCGAGATGTAAAGTTTCATACTGTTTGCAAATCCTGTGCCACGCGTAAGAAGACTGTAGGTTTTATATTTGGATAACTTCGTGTATTGTATGCGCATTAGTATCTTAATTTAAAAACAGGTTACTCCAGATTTTTTAAAGCCTGATTTCGTCTGGGTCCTTGTTTAAAGGCGGACTCGCCGCAAGCAAGGGCATCTGTTTTAAAGGGCTCAACTTTATAGAGGCAGTAAGATATATGGCATCCAATGGCGCAATGAATGGTGCTAAAAAGCGCGTAATGGTAATGACGGGCGGCGGTGACTGCCCCGGGCTCAATGCGGTGATTCGGGCTATTGTGCGCAAGGCCAGAACGCTGGGCGACTGGGAGGTGCTCGGTAGCATTGAGGCGTTTAACGGCATTTTGCGCGACCCGATGGAAATCGTGATGCTGGATACGCATAGCGTGGCCGGGATTCATATTCGGGGTGGCACCATTTTAAAAACCACCAACAAGGGTGGCCCGTTTGAATGGCCAGTGCGGCAGGCCGATGGCTCCTGGACCACCGAAGACCGTTCGGATGAGCTGATTGCCCGACTGGATAAACTGGGCGTCGAAGCGATTATCAGCATCGGCGGCGATGGCTCGATGCGCATTGCGCAAGACCTGATGGATAAAGGTCTGAACGTGGTGGGCGTGCCAAAAACGATTGATAACGATTTGAGTTCGACCGATGTCACGTTTGGCTTCCAGACGGCGGTTGAGATTGCGACCGATGCCGTGGATAAACTGGTGACGACGGCGGCCAGCCATAACCGCCTGATGATTCTGGAAGTGATGGGGCGCGACGCAGGCTGGATTGGCTTGAGTGCTGCCATTGCAGGGGGCGCGGATGTCGCGTTGATTCCGGAAATCCCGTACGATCTCGATGTCGTCTCGGATAAAATTATGCACCGCATGGAAAACAACCGGGGCTTTGCGATTGTGGTGATTTGCGAGGGGGCCAAGCCGGTGGGCGGCGAGGTTACGGCCTCTAAGAGCGATCAAGTGGGTTACGCCAATAAATTGCTGGGCGGCGTGGGCCACCGGTTGTTGGCCGAATTAAAAGCCCGCCCCGGTTTTAGCGAAATCGATGCGCGCGTTATGATTCTGGGGCATTTACAACGCGGCGGCACGCCTTGCGCTTACGACCGGATTCTGGCGACGCAATTTGGCGTTAAAGCCATGGAGCTGGTGAACGAAGGCCGCTACGGCGAGATGGTTGCGTACCGCAAACCCAAAATCACCTCGGTGACGATTAAAGAGGCGATTGCCGAATATAATTATGTCTCGCTGGATAGCGACCTGGTCAAAACGGCGCGCGGCGCTGCGATTTGCCTGGGCGATGCCATTTCGGGCGAGCAGCAAATGTTCTTCAGGCAGCATCCTGCCGCGATGCCGCTCACGCTGGGCGGCGGTTTGCCTGAACTTCAAATTAGCTAGCCAGGGCCCTTACGGCTAAAGCACGCGAAAGGGTTATGCTGCAGCGGGCGCTTTTCAGGGCTCGTTTCAGCCCTGCAAGTTTAAACTTGGAATCGCCTGCTGTGATTATTGTGACCTGTCGCGCCCGCTATAATAGCGTTAGAGTAACCCCATTCCCTTGCCTGACGCCTTCGCGCTAAAGACAGGCGTTGCCCCGTCAATCAAGGCATCATTGCGTCATAAGCTTTATTTTGCTCGTGGGTGGCCTAATCGCTATTATGGGGGCTCGCTAAAGCGCGCGATGGGCGTGGTTAAGTTTTTCGTTCAAAGTTGCCTTAGGGCTTGCTTTTGCGGTAGGGATTGCGTTTAATGCAGCTTGAGCCAGACTTAAGCTCGGGCTCAGAATGTTTGTGTTAGTTCTTGTATCCCTCAGTTGTTACTCATTTATGAGCGTCGAGCTCATTCAAGAAAGGTTCGAATAGGGTGAAGATGATGATGAAGCAAACCACACGTTTTGCCGCCTTGGCTGCCACTGCCGCTGTAATGCTCAGCAGCACCGCCGCGATGGCCGAAACCCTCCAAATTAACGTCAGCAAAGACATGCCGACCAACATCGTGATGCCGGTTGCAACGGCTGACCTGACGGGTTCGCTGGATATCCAGGTGATGAATCCCTCGTATGAAACCGTTACGTTTTTAATCCCCGGCAAAGCCGAAGTCGTTGTGCCGTTTGGCGAAGATCGCACCGTTTCGCTGGCCGCCGATGAAATCGATGCCGCCAACGGAATCAACTACGCGATTTTGGACAACCACCCCGAAGGCAACAACTATGTGCTGGTGATGGGCAAAATCACCGAGCCGATGATGCCGGATCCGGCCATTGCCGAGCGCGATGCCCGTTTCGCCCAGTTCTCGTCCAATTCTCAGCAAAGCCTGGCCCAACTGATTGCGCGTAACAACTACGTTGCGCCGCCGGTGTACAGCCAAGCCGAATCCGAAGCCGCCATGGCCGCCAAAAAACCCATGATGGCTCCCGCCTACCAACCTCGCACCGCCAGCAAAACGGTTCGTGGCTATTGGTAAGCTTTGGATAAAAGAACTTTGCACATGAACGAGCAATTGGTTTTTACAATTTAATTTGGCAATTTATAGGATTAAGTTGTTTTTTAGCAGTATGTCTCGTTTAATGCCACCCTTTAATCTTAAAAAAATATCGGCTGTAGCCGCGCTTTTGCTGCTGCAGCCGATTTTTATGCCCAGTTTACAAGCAGGCATTACGTTTGCTGCAGAGCCCGCAAACTTAAATGCTTCCAGCGCGCGCGGCCTAACCCGAGAAACCGCGTTGATTCAGGTTTTTCCTGCCGAATCTGTCATTGCAGGCCCTTCATCAAAGGCTTCCGTGAATCCTGCCGCGGGTGCTGTTAAAGGCCAAAACCCTGCGGCTAAAGATACGCCTGCGCTTCGACGCACCTCGCTTGTGCCGGCCATGGCGTCGCCAGCCTTCGAGCCCAGTGCCGCAGAGCCCGCGTCGAACCCGCCTCAGGAGGTGGGTAAAAATATTGCTCTTTTGCCCTCGCCATTACCAGCCCAAACACCCGAAGAGGCAGCGAAAACGCTAAAACAGGTGACGCGCAGCCTTGATGAAGGCCTTAAAATTGTTATTTACCCGGTGGCACGTAAGCTGCAATTGCAGCACAAAGGTGTTGCGATTAAGACGTTCCCGGTAGGGGTGGGCCGCGCCGCGTTTTTAACGCCTGCGGGGCAGTACAAAATTATTCGTAAGCTCGAAGATCCCGCGTGGGAAAACCCCTATTTGGGCCAAGGCCAACAGCGTATTGCCGCAGGCGCAGAAAATCCGCTGGGCACACGCTGGATGGGGTTTAAGCAAACCAAATCGGGCGAATACGGGATTCACGGTACCGATAATCCGGCGTCTGTGGGCAAGTTTAGTTCTCACGGATGCGTTCGTATGCGTTCTGCCGATGCTGAATTGCTGTACGATCAAGTTACCGAGGGCACGCCCGTCGAAGTGTCTTATAGCTCAATCTGGCTTGAGCCTTGGGGCGAGCGCCTGATGCTGACGGTGTTTCCTAAGTTGCTGCCAGGGCAGTATAACCCGGAACCTAACGCGGTGCGCGCGGCAATATTAAAAAAATACCCGTTGGCCAAACTGAATGAGCCGCAGCTAGCGCGCGTGATTGCAGGCCGGTTAGGCAAACCCGAGGCGGTGGGCGTCCTGCCGAACTGATTCGTGTAAACAATTGTAAATAGTGTTGCACGAATCCAGATTGCGGCTTGCACCCAAGTTTTAATGCGATACAGTTACTACTGCGAATCGGAGTACGGATGCCAAGCGCCCGAGACCCGTTGAATGCACAGCTTTTATTATACAGATTTTTCCCCTCACTCCCAACCTACAGAAATCTACGACCTCTGCAAACTGAGAGGTCTTTTTTTTTGCAATTTAGCGTTTCAGTTAGGATTAACGCCATCATTTATCCGGAATAAAACATCGGCTCTTGATGCCCTATGCCAAGAAATACCCTGATGCGTGGATGCGATTACGTTATCTTTAAGTGGCATTTTTATGCAAAAGGTGGCGTTTTTTGCGAATAAAACGGGTATAGAATGATAACAATAAAGGCGATTATCCTGTATCTGACAGTAGGGTAAATTTTCGTCACGCAGCGTAAGCCTTTAAAGTCCATACCGTCAGTCGTGGCATAATCGCTAAAATAGTCGCAATGCCTCTTTGATTTTTTTTGAGTCGAGTCTTAACGTGTAATGTCATTTGCTACAGACGCTGAATTGTTTGACCCTGACGCAACCGGCCCGTATGCGTTGTGCGAGCAACATGCACAATGGCTTAGCACCCGCCTTGCACAGATCCAGGCCGTGATTCAATCCGAGGCTGTAGCGGCGCAAGCGGTAACAGTGGTGGTGGCCAGTAAATCGGCTTCGCTTGCCTGGATGCGCTGTTTGTTTATGGCTAGCCTTAAGCATTTTGGCGAAAATCAGGTACAAGCCTTTACGCATAAGCATGCGACCCTTGCTTCATGCCTGCCAGGGGCCGAGTGGCATTTTATTGGTACGCTGCAACGTAATAAGGTTTCTAAGCTGTTGGCGACTGCGCCATCGTTGATTCATAGCGTGGATACGCTGCCGCTTGCGCATGCGTTAAGTCGGCATCAAGTGGCGTCGTCTGCGAATGCGCTGCTGCCGGTGACGCTACAAGTGAACATTGCTCAGGAGCCTCAAAAACACGGCTTTTATGCCGACCAACTTGAGCACGCCGCGTTAACTCTTACGCGTGAATGCCCTGGCCTGTTGCCGGTGGGCTTGATGACAATGCTACCACTTGGCCTTGCGCCTGCGCAGCGGCTAACGTTGTTTAAGCAGGTGGCGCAGCTCAAGCATCAGCTAGAGCAAACTTTGGGCCGCGCGCTTCCGGTGCTCTCGATGGGGATGAGCGAGGATTACCCGGAAGCCTTAGCGGCGGGCGCAACGCACCTAAGATTAGGCCGGGTGCTAATGCCCCCTGCGGATGCGTAAGCCTGAATAAAGGTTTACTGAGGCAAGACAACGAGGCGCCTTGAACCCAATTGCTTAACGAGAGGCTTGCCAGGGGTGACTAGCGCACGCTAGCCAGGTTGACCTGATTAAGCTGTTGCACAAAACCTTTGAGCGCGACGGCTTGCGTCTCGGTTTGCGTGTTCATTAGCTGGGCACGGGCTTCCGCAACGGCGGCCTTGATATGCTCGGATTTTACACGCTCGAGCGCGGCTTTTTCTTCGAGCACGACGCGCTGCTTGGCGGCTTCAATCAGGCGCTCAGCTTCTTGCTGGGCGTTAGCAATCAGTTTGGCTTGCAGCGTGTTTGCAGCCGTGCGCGCTTGCTCCAGAATACCCTCGGCTTCGGTATCTATTGCGCTTATACGGCTTTGTAATTGTAAAAGTTGTTGCTCGGCCTGCGTGCGTTTTTCTTCTGCTTGCGCCAGTTGTTGCGCAATGGTGGCCTGCTGACGACCGACGCTGCTAAAAAGCTTGAACTTGTTGATGACAAACGCCAAAAAGGCAAGCACCATTAAAACGTTAAACACGTTACTATGGAGAAGCCATTCAATTGTGGTTTGGGATGCGGCGTGTTCTGCAGACATAGCGTTGTAGGAAGTTCCTAAACTTAGGAAGAAAGATGAAAAAACGTGTGGGGCGAAACTATCGCGTTGAGCACTGCGCGTTGGCGCAAACGCCCTGTTTTAAGATACGCTTGCGGTTTGCTGCGCGTGAAGCTGCTGAATCAGGTGGGTTGCCAGGCGCGATTGCTCGGCTTTGAGCGCCTGCTGCGTTGATGCTTGCCAGTTGCTGAGCTCGGCCATTTTTACCTGAAGCGCATCCTGGGCTTGTTTTCTGGCTTCGTCAAGGCGTTTTTGCGCTTCGGCTTGCGCTTTGGCACGGCTTTCGGCAATAAGTTGCTGACTGCGCTGGTGGGCTTGCGTAAGTTTTGCCTGGCATTCAGCAGCCAGTGTTTCGCTGCGGGCAAGTGCCGCAGCTTCGGCCTCGGCTGCTTGAAGCAAAGTATCAGCGCGATGCTGCTTAATCCGTTGAATGGGGTCAAACAGCATCGCCTTCAACGCCATCATAAACAGCACAAAGCTGACCATGATGATTAGAAACGTCGCGTCAAATGAGAGCATTGTTCAAATTTTTCAATAAAAAAAGTGTTAAGGGCGTGTTCGCTGATGCTGCGCCTTAGCCAAAGAAGCCGCTGTAAATCAGGTAGAACGAAACGAAACCGAATAAACCGAGTAACTCGACAACCCCAAGGGTAATAAAGTAGTACGGGGTCAGGTTGGCTTGAATTTCGGGTTGGCGAGCCGAACTGTTAAAATAGGCACTGGTCATTAAGCAAATACCAATGGCGGGGCCAATGCTGGCAATACCTACGGCAAACGGTGCGGCGAGTTTTGCTGCGGCTAAAGCGTCCATAATTCGGGCAAAGTCCTAAAAAATCAAAACAAAACAGAAAAAAGGTTTAAACTAGCCTTATCAAACCCAAAAGACGCCGCGGATGCAAGTCGAGCCATTGGCGGGTCGTGGGTCAATTTGGTGGGTTCAATATCCTAAAGCGAGGGTCGTTCCCTCCCTCGCGCTCCCTCCCTGAGCCAAACTGTTCCTCAAACCATTATTGAGTTGTGAGCGTTCGTCTGGCGTGTGTCGCCTCTCGCCGCTTGGCGCTTTGCGCTCCGTTTGGGGGCTGCGCGCTGTTGCATGCGCCTACATTTTTGCGTGCAAAATTGTCGCCTTGCAGTTTGATAAAGGGTTGATAGACATTTTTTGCTTGCATGAGTTGCTTATGGGGTTTGGTGCCCTGGGCTTGTTGGTAACTAGCTTCAATAAACATCAAAAGTGCGATGCGCCCTAATGACAAGGGCTAACGCGGGGTGATTGAGGGTGCGTGTTTATGAAGGGTCGAGGGAGGGTTGTCGAGGGTGGGTTTTAATCCTATCAAGATAACGATTTTGAGCGGAACCGCTGCTCTGGTTATAAAAATGCTGCTCAAAACGACTCATTCAAGCGTTAATTTGCGCTATAGTGCGTCGCTATTACCCATAATCAAGTCGCGGGTTTATCCGGGTTTAAAAATTTCCTGCGGCTGGCGGATTGGGTGTGTTTGAACGATCTTCTGAGTTATTCGGCCTGAGCTGTTCGGCTTCAGGTGTATTTGAGGGGTGTGGGTTTGATGGGAGGGAGCGGGAGGGGTAAGTTTGTTTTAAAAACAATAATTTCAGAAACGACAAAAAAGCCTCTTAAAAGGCTTCAGGTATGGCTTTAACGCTAGCGTTACCTAGCGTTTAGCCGTCTTTCATCAAGCCGAAGGACATTTCGATATTTTTATCGACGACCTTTTTGACAGATTCGTATTCTGTCTGAACGGCTTTATGTTGAATATCGATACGTTGTGCCATTAACTCTAGCATTTTGTCGAGTTGCTGGAACTGCTGCAGGCGCGCTTCGAACATCTGAACGTTGGCATTGCCGGGTTCGGCGCCGCCGCCTTGGAGCATTTGGAATTGGTTCATGACTTGGGTCATGATGTTGGCTAACATCATGCGCCGCTGGTTGATCATCTGGAGCTGGAACTCCAGATCGCTCTTGCGAGCGACCAGCATATATAGTCTAGCTGAACTAGCGGCTAACCCCATTGCTTTCCCCTAAGTCAATTTTAAAAAAAAGTAAAACATTGCAAACGCTAGCCATTGGCCTTGCGATGTGCTAACCCCGTAAAGAACCCCTAATATTTCCCTGTATGAGCATAAAACCCATGGCGCGTGATTTTTGTGATAGAAATGCGGCGTTATGCTACGTAATGTAAACGACTTTTAATATCTTAAAGCTTTGTTAAACTTGGCTGCTGCCCATAACCCTTTCTGTGGCTGCGTTTTGCTCGTAGCAAACTAGTTTTAAGTCTATACCGCATGCAGTGCATATAAGGTACCTTTGCGTTTGCGATCGTTTATTGGTGGGGCGTTGGTGAACGAATGAATGCCTTGTTTAACGATGCGCAACTATGTGGGAATAACGATGCAGGGCGAGTGTTTATGATTTATGCTTAAGTGGTGTAGGCTATACAGGCAAGCGCTAGAAGTATGTAAGCGTTGCGTGAAAGTTGGGTAAATTTGCCCAATTTAATTGGCTTGTAACTAAAAGGACACCATTATTGTATGGCTACGGGTGCATGGATATGGGCGACGCATATCGCCGCGGTGGCGTTTTTACTGGGTTCGCAATTGTTTATTGCGCTGGGCACCAACCCGATTCAATCTAAAGAGACGCAGTTTAAAACCCTGGGCGTTGCGTTTGGTCGGGTGATGCCGTTTACTGTGCTGGCCCTGGTTGGGTTGTTGAGTAGCGGCGTTTGGCAAATCATCCAGTTCGGCGGCATGAAGGGTCTGCCTGTGATGTTCCATATTAAGCTGACGTTTGCGCTGGTGTTTGTGGTTTTGGGGCTTGTGCAAGCCCTGATGATTTACCCTAAGTGGCAGCAACAGCCTTCGGCTGCTGCGGGGAATGCGGGGGCCATGTTCTGGTATTTAAGCATTGCGCAATCGCTGGCGGGCTTAGGGGCACTGGTGTGCCTGGCTTTGGTTTAAATCAGGCGATTATATACTTCAGGTACTCTTTTGTCGCTTCTGTCAGCGCAAGGCGAGTTTAATCATGGACGCCGTAATGGGCCCCGCCGCTTTAGGGGAGGGTTGGAGGCGCGACAAAAGAATGGTCAAGCCGCAGCGAATCAGAAGCGACGCCGCAAGGTGCAAAGAATCGCAGGAGGCGCCAGAAGCGTTTTGCGGATGTGGTTAGAGCGCACTTAAGGCGCTTTTGGTTAAATAAAAAACTACTCCCACTCAGCCACCCCCCCCTAACTGTTTGGCCTTTAAAGCGTTATTTAAAGATGTTTTAAAATATGCGCGATTTGCGTGCAGATTGCGGCCCCGTTTTGCTCTGGGCTGTCTTGCAACTCAGCGCAGGCGCATGCAATTTCCCAAGGCGGGGTCGCGTTGGTTTTAAAGGTTATATGGCCCATTTTTCGGCCTGGGCGTGCTTCGGGTTTACCGTAATGGTGCCAACTGGCCGCAGGCGTGCTTAAAACCGCGTGCTGCCACTGTTCAGGCCCAGCTAGGGCGGGGTTGGCTGGGGGTAAATAGGCTTCGCCCAGCAGGTTGAGCATGGCGTGCGGGCCCAATGGCAGCGGCGAAACGAGCGGCAAATTTGCAGCGGCCCTGGCCTGCAGCTCAAACTGGCTTTGCGTGCATCCCTCAATGGTCCAGTGGGCCGAATTGTGCGGCCTTGGGGCGAGCTCGTTGACCAGTAACTGCCCCCCTGCGGTCACAAAAAACTCGACACATAACACGCCTTGCAGGTCAAATGCTTTGAGCAGGGTGCCCACAATATCTTGCGCTTGCGGCGCCAATGCGGCAATGTCTGGGGCGGCAGGCCAGCAGGCCATCGCAAGAATCTGATTTGCGTGCCAGGTTTGCGTGAGCGGTAAAAACGCAACGTCTCCGGCGGCATTGCGTGCGCCCACCATGGCGCATTCTGCTTTAAGGGGCTGCCATTGCTCTAAAATCAGTGCCGAATTGCTTGCTAGTGTTGGGCTGAGCGTATGCCAGGCGGCCTCTAGCGTTTGCACATCGTTTATTCGGGCTTGTCCTTTGCCGTCGTAGCCCATGCGCGTGGTTTTCAGGATGCTTTTGCGTTGCTGGCTAAAGCCCTGATGCAGCGCTTCAAGGGTTTCGATGGGCTCAAACGGCGTCGTGGCAATCTTCAGGTTATTCAAAAAGCGCTTTTCTTTTAAGCGGTCCTGCGTAATCTCCAAAACATGTGGCGCAGGCGTAACCGGTTTAACCGGTGTGGTTTGGCTTAAAAACGTCAGCGTCTCAACCGGAATGTTTTCAAACTCCAGCGTTACGGCGTTAACGCATTGCGCAAACCGTGTAAGCGCCTCAAAATCAAGGTAATCACCTTGAATCCATTGGCTGCATAAGCCCTCTGCCGGCTGATCCGGCTCTGGCCAAAAGCCAACCACCGCGTATCCCAGGCGGGTTGCGGCCTGGGCAAACAGTTTACCCAATTGTCCGCCGCCCAGAAGGCCCAGTTTTGGGCGGCTCGCGCCACCCGCTGGGCAGGGCAGCTCGGCATTAACTTGCCAGGGCGCATTGCGTTGCTGCGAAGCTGATTTGCTGTGAGCCTGCGAAAAAGCCATTTGAATCCTTATAAATTTTAAAGCATGCAAGTCGCAGTGTTTTGTGATGTCTGCTGTTTGCGACAGTGTATGCGACAGTTTAAATCAATCGTGGCTTGGGTCGCTTGAGCCGCTGGCGTGATTTGTTGCGCGAGCTTGCTGGGAGAACCCAAATATTTGGGCGGATTGACTGATTAGCGTTGTTTTAGGCATGCCGTCCTGTTTTTGCCTGATTTTAGCGTATTGATGGCTGACATTTTGTAAAATCAGCGTACGCTAAAACCATGCACCTTACAAAGTACACCCTAAAACTTGGCTTTTTGACTTTGGCATTAGGCCTTGAAGTATTGCTGAGCCAGTGTATTTCGCCCGCCATGGCTGCAGAGGCCCAAGCTTACGCGCAAATGCCTACGCAAACGGTGTTTACTCAGGCGGTCGAGGCGTATCGCGCCAAGCGATACGAGGCCGCGCTCGAAAAATTAGGCGTGTTTGAGTCGCTGGAGCCAGATAATCCCTATTTGCACTACTACCGAGCGCTTTCGCTCGATCAGTTGGGCCGTTTGCCCGAAGCGCAGGCGGCATACGAGCACGTGGTTGCTGCAACGCCTTCTGGCGCGCAAGTTTCGGAGTATGCCAAGGCGCGCGTCAAAGCGCTTCAGGCGCAAGCCGCGCTCGATAAACCGCCAGGACTTTTATCAGAGGCTACGGCCTCTTACCCTGTATCTTCTGCGCCGGCCGCGCCATCTCAGACTGCAAGCACTGCGCCTGGGCAAGCTGGCGGGCAACAAATGGCTAATGCTACTATGCAGCCCGCGGCGCAGGCTGCGGCAACGCCCGCGATTGACCCGCAAATGCTTTTAATGATGAGCCTGATGGGCTCTGGCCAGGGCGGTATGGGTGGCATGGGCGGCGGTATGGGGTTTAATCCCGCGTTGATGGGCCTGATGGCGGGCCAAGGCGCAGGACAGCTAGGTCAGTCGGGGCAAAATTCGGGCGCAAACGCTGCGCTGATTAACTCCATGTTGATGGATCAGATGATGCAGCAGATGGATTTTGGCAGCGGTGCCTCGTCCGAAGATCGGTAGTTTGAGCTTACAGCAAGCCGCAGCTATAAGGTTAGTAGCACTTGAGCTTAAACGGCCGTTGATTTGCGCGCCTGTTGCACCAGCGCGATAAAATTGCCAAGCATCTGGTTGCCCTCGGGCGTGCCGATGCTCTCTGGATGAAACTGAACGCCAAACATGGGTTTGGTCCGGTGTTGCATTGCCATAATAATTGCGGTTTCATCGTGCGCCGCATGCGTGGTTGCGGTAATTTCAAAATCATCGTGCGGAAACGCCGCGTTGTTGGCCACAATCAAAGAATGATACCGCATGGCCTCAAACGGGTTTGGGCAATCGTTAAACAGCGCCGATTCGGCGTCGATATGAACCGGGCTGGCTTTACCGTGGATAATTTCCGGGGCCTGCGTGACTTCTGCGCCAAAGGCGAGTCCCATGCCCTGATGCCCCAGACATACGCCCAGCAATGGACTTAATTGTTTGGACTGTTCGGGCGATGCAGCCTTATAATGCTCTAAAATAGCCGCGCACACGCCAAAATCTTCGGCAATGGCAGGGTGCCCCGGCCCCGGCGAAAGCACAATGCCCGCCGGCTTAAGCGCTAGTACCTGTTCTAGCGTCAGCGCATCGTTGCGGTAAACCGTCACGGGCAGGTCGGTTTGCGCCTGTAGCATTTGCACCAGGTTGTACGTAAATGAGTCGTAGTTATCAATCAGTAAAATCATGTTCAATTCAAATCCAGAAAAGAAAAACCCGAATCAGGCGTTTTACGCAACAGGGTGTCAAGTGAATTAAGCTGGCTGCATCGCCAGATTTTCGGGCGACTCCGCCAGGGCCATGGCGATTTGAACCGCTGCCAACGTGCTTTTTGCCTTGTTGCGCGTTTCGAGATATTCCTGCTCGGCAATCGAATCAAACACAATGCCTGCGCCTGCGTGCACGTGCGCCCAACCCGGCTGGAGCAGCACGGAACGAATCGCAATGGCGCCATCCATATTGCCATCGGCACCAAAGTAGCCTACTACGCCCGAGTAAAACCCGCGGCATTCGGGTTCAAGCTGGTTAATCAGTTGCATCGCCCTGATTTTGGGCGCGCCGCTAACGGTTCCGCGCGGCAGGCACGCGCTAAATAAATCCAGTGGCGTTTTGTCGTCAGCCAATTCGCCGCTAATGTCGGTGGTCAGGTGCATCACGTGGGTGTAACGCGTTAAGGCGGCGATTTGCCCCACCTGAATGCTGCCCGGCTTGCAGCAGCGGCCTAAATCGTTGCGATCCAAATCGACCAGCATGCGATGCTCGGCAAGCTCTTTTACGTTTGCGCAAAGTTCGTAGGCCAGCCGCGCGTCATCGGCCTGCGTTTTGCCGCGATAGCGCGTGCCGGCCAGCGCGCGTAACTTGACTTGTTGCTGTTGGCAGCTCACAAAGGTTTCGGGCGAGGCCCCTATGTAATGGTAATGATTAAACTTGAGCCAGTAGCCGTAAGGCGTAGGGCTAATGGCTTGCAGCACGCGGTAGGTTTGCAACGCTTGCGCGTCTAGCAGGGTTATTTCTGCTTGAGAGGGTTGATGGGCGGGGCTGGTTTTTAGTTCGCATTCAGCACCAGCATTATCAGCATCGCTTAGCCTAAGGCTATAGCGCTGCGCCAGCGTTTTTTGATTATTTTCCGTACTGTCAGCATCGCTAAGCCTGAGGCTATAGCGCTGCGCCAGTACGAGTTGAAACACCTGCCCTTCGGTGATCCACTGGCGGGTCTGTTCAACGGCCTCGCAAAAGGCCGCTTTATCCATCGAAGCCTCTACCCGGTTAAAAATCCAGTCAGCATCCGAGGTTTTTTCGGCAAAGGCATCCAGCGCCAGCACTGGCAGTTGTGCCGGTTGGGCCAACGCGGCCATTAAATCGCGCCAGCGCGTATCGGCTTCGGCGTCAGGCAAATCGCAGAGCCAAAACGTGCGCCTGAGCCGGTGGTCTACAATCAAAACCTCGTGGTACTCGCCGTAAATCAGGTCGGGCACTTGCAAGGGATCGCAGGGTTTCGGCGCAATCGCGTCGGTGTACTGCGTTGCGCCGAAACCTGTTATGCCCACCCAACCACCGGTAAAGGGCAGTGTGCCCTCCCAGGGCAACGGCATGCTTTGCGCCAATAAGGCTTGCCTTGCAGCAATTTCAGCGTCTGTGAGTTTTTGCTGCGCTGCCAGCCACGCAAACGGATCGTCGCAGTTAAAATACTGCTCGTTGCCGCTTGACGTTGTGATTAGCCGGGCTTTACCGTTTTTAACTTCAAAAATTCGGCTCGGGCGTATCCCGATAAACGAGAACCGGGCCAGTCGGCTGTCGCCCTCGTTGCTATCCAGTAAAAAGGCGTGCGATTCGTTCGCGCTGAGACGCGCAAACAACGAAACCGGGGTTTCAACGTCCGATGTCCACGAACGAACCCTCAAATGCTTTTCAGCAGGAAGCTTTTCTGGCGATGGTGTTTGACCCTTATCCATTGCATAAGCATAAGGCAAAGGCAGTGCCAGAATCCAGACGCGTTACGACTACTTTAACAGCCTTTTAACACGCTGCTAATTCTTGCTGAACAAAGCGCACCGCATGCGTTTGCGGTAATTTGCTCAGAGCAGGTAACACGTTGCGTCCCATCCGGATAAGCACCATTGCGCTCATGCCGGCGGTTTGCATGTCGTCGCTGGTAAGCGCCTCGGCTAAAAGTGGCACGGCTGTTGGGCCAACTTTGAGCAACGCCGCCTCGGCTAATTGCAGCGTATTTTTATCCGAGCTGGGTGTCTGACGAATCAGTTGAATCAGGCTCGTGGCTAAATCGAGCAATAACGCTTGCTGAGACGCATTGGCCGGGCTTGCCGGCAGGTGGGCCGGAGCTAACAACATGGCTTGGGCCGCGGCTTTAAGCGGTCTGGCCGCTTGGGCTAGGGCGGGCGTTAATGCAGGCGTTAATGCAGGGTTAAGCAAAGCAGTCATTGGGATAAAAACTTTAAAATTATTGCAACACTTTAACTATATCAAGCCGTTTTCGGCTTGACTAAGCCCCCGAGGTCGTTTTTTTAGCGCGTGCTTACCTGGGATTTTTTTGCTAAAGATGTAGTTTTTTGATTTTCGGGAGTACTTAGCCGGGGATGAACGGCCAGACGTGTGTTTTGGACACAAAGCTTTTACCAGATGCTTAATATCCACCACGGCCGGTGAGATACGAGGGCATAAAAAGCTTAACCTGTTCTGAATATGTTCTTTACATTGGTTCCGGTTTTTCATCATCAATTCAGAGGATGCCCGGGCGGGACTAAAAGCTCATACTTTTAATGGAGATTGAGTCTATGAGTAGCGTCACCGCGCCCGTTGCAGACATTCTGACCTGGTTTAACATCAGTAGCGTGCTCTCGTTTGCGCTGGTGCTGTTTCGCGTGAGTGGCCTCACGCTGGCCGGGCCGGTGTTTGGAGAATCCGGTATTCCAGCGCAGGTAAAAGTCACCATGACGCTTGGGCTAGCGGTGTTGTTTTATGCGGTTTATGCGTTTTCGCCGGCGGGGCAGTTACCCAGGGTGCCCGTCATTACGGATTTATGGGAGTTTAGCTTTGTTGCGGGGCTAGAACTTTTGGTGGGGTTGTTTGCGGGGTACATGATTAACCTGGTGTTTTACGCCGTGCGCGGCGCGGGCGAGATGATGGCGTTGCAAATGGGCCTGAACGCCAGTGCCTTGATTGACCCGCTGACGCGCCAACAGCAAACCGCGGTTACGCAGCTTTTGTTTTTAACCACGCTGATGATTTTTCTGTCGGTCGATGGGCATCATCAGCTGCTAGGCTTGCTTGATAGCACGTTTAATACCTTGCCAATTGGGTTTGCGGTGCTTAAATCGGTTAATCCTATCAACATAACAATGCTGAGTAAGCTTGCGATTGACTTAACCCAGGACATGCTGATTTTAGCTATTAGTCTGGCGATGCCTGCTTTTGGTGCGGTGCTGGTGGCCGAGGTAGGCATGGCGTTTGTGGCGAAGTTAATGCCGCAAATGAACGTGTTTATTGTTGGGATTCCCGTCAAACTGGTGATTGGGTTCTCGATTCTGTATTTTTCCGGGCCGTCTATCGCCGAGGCCGTGCTGCAGGGCTTTGGCCAGATGCTGCTTAATTTAGGGCGCGTGATTTGAAGGTTTTGGTTATGGCAAGCTCGCTTAACGTTATTCAGCGAATAATTAGTCCACACGGTATATGCGAATATCGCAAGTTATGAATAAAGCGCAGATATAAAACAAACCCCGGCAAAGTTATTGTCATTTTACCAAGGCATTAAGCCCGCCTTTGCGGGACTCACGAATTTGATACCTATCCGCATAATAGCCAAACTGAAGCGCCTAAAACTTTAATTCCAAATCGATAATTTTACGAATCACGGTTTCAACAAGTTAATTATTTAACAAATCACGAGGAGCGCGGCGTTGAGCGGCGAGAAAACAGAACAGCCTACAGGTAAAAAACTAAGCCAGGCCCGAAGCCAGGGCCAGGTTGCGCGCAGCCAGGATTTAAACCGCGCGGTGGTGCTGGTGGCGGCGGCTCTGGTGTTTTGGTTTGGCGGCAAGTATTTTGCCGCAAGCATGCTCGGGTTAATCTCGGGGGATTTGCACCGCCTGGTCGATAGCGGGTTTGACCGCCCGTTGACGCGCTCTGGGTTTACGGCGTTGCTGCAGCACACCATCGAGGCTTCGATATTAATGCTGCTGCCCTTTGGGTTAACCATTGCGGCACTGGGCACGGCAATCAACTTTGCCCAGGTTGGGTTTCATCTTAGTTTTAAACCGTTGCAACCCAACCTGAGCAAAATCAACCCGATTCCGGGCACCAAACGCTTTTTTTCGATGACGACGACCGTCGAAACGCTGAAATCCCTGCTAAAAATGACGCTGATTGGCAGCATGGTGGCTTCGATTATCTGGGGTAATCATAAAACGCTACTTAGTACCGCCAGCATGGATATTCAATCGGCAGTCATGGCCGTTTCCGGCATTTTATCGCAACTGGTGGGCTGGGCGATTTTCTGGTTCTTGATTTTGGGCGGCGGCGACTGGTTTTACCAGCGTTACGCGTTTTTAAAGCAGCTGCGCATGAGCAAACAGGATATTAAAGACGAGCACAAGGATGCTGATGGCGACCCGAACATTAAAGCGCGGATCCGTGCAGCCGGCCGGCAGATTGTTAGCAAGCGCCAACTGGCTGCAGTACCCATGGCCGATGTGGTGATTACCAACCCGACGCACTTTGCGATTGCGCTGCAATACGACCCGGATATTGCGCCCGCACCGCGCGTGATTGCCAAAGGCGTGGATCATTTTGCGCAAAAGATTAAAGAAGTTGCCAAGGAGAACGGCGTGCCGATGGTGGAGAACCGTCCGCTGGCGCGCACCCTGTACGATCAGGTAGATTTGGACCGTATGATCACCCCAGAGCTGTTTGTGGCTGTCGCCGAGGTGTTGGCTTTGGTCTACGCACAGCAAGGTGGCCGGCGTAAGTCTAAATCTTAACACCCGCCGCTATTTAAGAATAAACATCAAGCTACTCGGGTAAAAACGCTGGCGCTATTCATTTAAAAGCTGGCGCTATTTAGGTAATACCATCATCGCTACTCGGGTAAAAACGCGGGCGCGCCAGCGGCCTGCGTAATTTCTGCGCTATTGTTGCGGGATTCTTGCAGGCGAACGCGGCTTAGCGAGATGCCGGAGGGCAAATGAGGCTCAAGCTGTTGCCAAAACGCCTGCGCCAATACCTCGGTGGTGGGGATTTTTCCGGTTAAAAATGGTACGTCCATGTTCAGGTGCTTATGATCGACCCAGTTTAAAATCCAGGTCTCTACGAGTTCATCCAGCGCACCAATGTCCATCAACATGCCCGTGTCTGGGTGTGGTGTGCCTGTAATACTTACCCACAGGGCGTAATTATGGCCATGGCCGTTAATATGGCTGCACGGGCCAAACACGTTTTTATTGGCCTCGTCACTCCATTGCGGGTTATACAGGCGGTGGCTGGCCGGAAAATCATAGCGGCGCGTTAATAGTAATTGAGGCATCATTGTAGGGGGGTATTTTCTTTCATCTGATATTTGCGTTAAGCCGCTTGCGTCTTCAAGTTTAGCAGACTTTAGGCGAACACGCTAAATACGCGCTTTTTTGGGGCGTGGGTTAGCTTGGTTCGGGGAGGGAGTGCAAGGGAGACTTTACAGAACAAGGCCTCGCTTCAGGATGTTGACCCACTAAAATACCCCACTAGGCTTTTTGCAAGCGTTTGCCGGTTTAAATAGCATCCCCCCCCTTTTTTTGGGGAGGCTAAATTGCAAGCTTGTGGGTTCCCGTTTGGATGCTTTTAGGGTATAATTCTCGCCCGATACCAAATTCTTCTATTCGCCATTTTTCTGCTCGCTCTTCTAAACTGATTTAATCGCTTTTTATTCTGTAGTTAAGTTTAACCGTAAACAATATTTTAAAAATTGCCTTAGTGCCTGGCTGCATGTAACGGCTAACCCGTATTTTTTTAAATACGTTAGGCCTCATCTTTGGGTGATAGGGTAATTTAGCGCTGTTCTAGCTAGCTTGATTCTCTCGTTTGGTGCTTCGCGTGACCCCGGCTTGGAGGCAACATGCAATCAGGTATTCCTATACAAGTACAAGGCTCAACTCAGCATTACTTAGCCAATTCAACTAATTCAATCCCGCCCGAAATTCAAGCGCATCAGCTTGCTGCGGCGTATCGTCAGCTAAGTATGCCGTCTAATCATGCTGGTCAGGCTTCAAGTTACTTGCATACGCAGGCAAGAGCCGTGGCAGAGCAACACGCTGATTATTACAAAAAACAGGCCAAACAACCCGAAGCCTCTCAAATAGCGCAAAAATCCAGACTCCAGTTGCTTAAGCATAATGCATTGGCCTTTTTAAAAGACTTTAAAGAGGCCGCAAAAGGCAAGCTTGGCCATGTGCTGGATTTATTAAAGTCTCTGGCCGAGGCTGCGCAAGAAAAAGCACATCAGGTTTCAAATCGGGCGCGTAAGCAATAAGTTTAAGTGCTTGGCCTGTAAGTCTAAGCGTGTAAAAACCAACGAAAGATCTTCGTGCAGCCAAGTAGCGGAATTCAGGCAACAGATTCTACATAGCTTTTCTTTCCGCGGATGGGTATGGGCCTGTTTGGAACATTCACAATTTGACCCATTACCTTGTTTTTAAACAGCTTTGCGTCTTATTTGCCCTTAATTTTTGAATACATCACAAGCTAAAGCGCGCAGCATTGTATTTGCCCTAAGGCATCAAGCTGCGCGCAAATTTTTAAGATAAAAAAGTTGACTTGTGCCTTGAAAACGCTATTGAATCAGGCGTAAGGCTTCTTCCAGCAAGGATTTGTTGGTGCTGATAATTTTATTGGTTACATCCAGTTGTAATTTAGCTTGTCGCACCATGCCCACCTGTTCATCCAGGTCAATATTGCTTTGCTCCAGCAAGCCACTGCGGATTTCGCCGGTGCCTTGTGCCGCCTCGCCCGATTGCGCGGTGGCAACGTAATGCTGGTCTTCCACTTCGGATAATCCCGATGGGTTCGTAAAGTTGGCCAGCGCAATTTTATACAACGGCTCGGTCGTGTTGCCTTTGTCCGCTATCCCAAGCACCGTACCGTCCGAACGGATTTTATATTCATCGTACTTGCCTAAAAACTTGCCGTTACTGGGGTCAACCCACATGGTAATTTCGCTGGTGGGCACCTGATTTGCGGGCAAGGGCGCACCGTTACTTTGTGTTGGGCTCACCACTTGGCCTTTATCATCAAGCAAATAGCCCTGCACTTTATCGCCCTTGTGATTCACTAATGTGCCATCGTTGTTAAACGTAAAATCGCCCAGTCGCGTGTAGCGCAAGCTGCCATCATCTTTACGCACAATAAAATGGCCACGCCCTTCTATAAACAGGCTGGTTGGGCCACGGCCCGGAATCGACTTGCCCTGATCGTCCTTGCGCGCAATGTCATCGCCGTGGACGCCGCTTAGAAAATCCGAAAACGTCATTTGGGTCTGGCGATACCCGGGCGTGTACATATTGCCCAGGTTTTGGGTTAAGGCCCCAAACCAGTCATACACCGTTTTTTGTGTGTTGAGTGAGGTTATAAACGGATCGTACACGTGCAAGCCTCCGTAGTGCTACGCTCTAGGAATCGTCTAAATCATCTTTAAACGTAGGCTTTTGGCCTAAAAGTCACCCTTTACCCGCTAGGGCATTTAAAACTGCTTTTACAGGCCGTTTTCCTGCGTTTACGGCTAAGCCAACGGCGTTTTGAATGCGATTAAAGTCAAATTGACCTCTTTATGAAGAGGGCTGTTTGCTTAAAGCGTACTCAGGTTTGCGCGCATGGCAACATGGGCGTTAGCCCAGCCAACTTATTTAAAAGCGTCAATCTTCCACTCCTAAAGCCGATTTACACTCAGCAATGCGTTAAACCCCTCTCAAGCTTTGTATTACGAGACTTGCATGGCGTTAATTGCACGGGTGCTGGAGCGCCCCGTGAGCATGGGCACGTAAACAGCTTGTATACCAAGTGTTTTAAGTGTTTCGCTCTCGGGTAAAACTTTACCAGATTCGTATTCGCCGCCTTTAACGTAAATCCCGGGCTTTACAGCCTTTAAAAAGGCGTCTGCGGTGGTGTCTTCAAAACTACATACCAAATCCACGCACGCCAGCGCCGCAAGCACGGCCATGCGATCGTCTGTGGTGTTGATAGGGCGTGTTGGCCCTTTAAGCTGCCGGACAGAGGCATCGCTGTTGACGCCCACGATTAGCAAATCGCCTTGTCGACGTGCGGCCTGCAAATAATGCACGTGGCCCGCGTGTAAAATATCAAAGCAGCCATTGGTGGCCACCAGGGTTAAACCGGCACTGCGCGCTTGCTGCAATGCCGGTTTAATGGTTTCGAGTGTTAAAATTAACCCCATGGCTTGATTATGATCCGTTAGCCCGCTTTTTTGGCTTCGGGGGCTGCCGGCGCTTGGTTTGGTGCGCCAGGAACCGCGTTATCTTGCGCTTTGGGTTGGTAAGCCGGCTCAATGACGACTTTGGTGTTATCCATTTTCTGTTTTAGCCATGTTTCCAGAACCGCCTGTTTTTTCTGCTCGGATAAGCGGCTTTGGATGTCGGCCTTGGCTTTTTCAAACGAGACGGTTTCAGCCTTTTTCTTCTCATCAACCCGGATTATATGGAAGCCAAACGGGCTTTCGACCACGCCCGGGTAGAGTTTTCCAGGTGGTGTCTGTACCATGGCGGCCCAGAAGGTGGGTTCGGTCGTCTGTTCGACTAAAAAGCCCAAATCGCCATCTTTTTCGGCCGAGAGTAAGTCATCGGAATTGTTTTTGGCCAGTTTCTCAATTGCAGCCGGATTCTTTTTGACTTCTTCAAACAGTTTTGCGGCTTTGGCCTTTTGGGCGGATTTTTTTTCAATCAAAGCTTTTTCCAGCTGGGCTTCGTCCCATTTTGGGTGCTCGGCGCGGAGCGCTTTTTTCATTTCGGCGTCAATGGCCTTCAGTAAAATATGGTGCGCCCGAATCGAAGGCGGCATTTTAAAGATGTCCGGGTTTTTGGCGTAAAACGCCTTGGCTTCGGCTTCGGTTGCTTTTAGGCTAGCGTTGCCGCTTTTTTGAGCCAACGCATCAACCAGTTTATTGTTCAGCACTTGTTCTTTCAGCGCTTCTTCAAAGCTGGCATCGCTAAACTGATTTTTAGCCAACATGTCCTCAAGCGCTTTTTCGCCGCCAGCTTTGAGTGCATGGTCTTTGCGCAGTGCTTTAACGTCTTCATCCGAGGCGACCAGGCCTAGTGCTTTAGCCTCTTGGGCAATGAGATTCTTGAGTACCAGCTTGTTGAGCGCCATTTGCTTCAGCGTTTCCTGAATCACCGGGTTTTTCGAGAGTTCCGGGTTTTCGGCCACTTTAAGCAGTTTGGCGTATTGGGCAAATACTTCGTCGTATTGCAGTTTATTAACCACCTGGCCGTCAATCGTTAATACCGTCTCCTTGCTGCGCGGATCCAGTTGTTGGCTAAGCCCGGGTACCATTTGGCAGCCTGCAAATGCAAGCGCGCTAAGGCTTAGCAGAAAACTGAGCGATAACGGCAACACGCGTGAACGAATGAAGGACATAAAAATAAACCCTGACCATAATCCAGAAAACAGGCTCGAAAATAGCTTGTTTGCATCGCTATCTTCGAAAAAAAGCTGAAACAAATTCCTAATATACGCTTAAGTATACGCCTAAAACATTCAGGTTTATATTGCGTCTATTTTTTAAGCCTCTAAAAGGCATCCAATATGAATGCTTTCTCTTATAAGTATCTTTTGAAGTCATGCAAACGCGCTTAGCGTTGATTGCTTAGACGTTTAAAACGTCAGAGGTTCCACGAAGTGTAAGCCCTAAAAGGCTTTTTTAGCGGGATGCCAGGATACTCGGCGCAATGACCAATAATTATTTGGCAAGTGTTTGGAAAGGGATGATTTGCGGTGCCCCTGACTCTTGAATATAAGCCCTAGTTCATCCCATTTGCGCGCTTAATTGCGCAATATCGGTGCGTGACTGCGATGAAAATCGCTGTAAGCATGACGCATCTGGCTATTGGGGTTTTTCGAAAAAAATAATTTTGATACGCGAAAAAAAATGTTTGCAATTTGTTACAACACCCGGTATACTCATCTTAATTATTTCTTATGGATGTCTAACGCATATCCGCGAGCCTGATGTTCATAAGTATTTTGCTCAATTCAGCACTTTTTCTAAGTAGAAGCATCTCGAAAAAAAAACGATAAGTCTGGCAAGTTGGCTTGTTTAAGGTTGTTGTTACCACATTTAAATTCGTGTCAGTTAAGGCGGAGGTTGTTAAAACTGCCCTATGAGTATTGGATTGGTTCATAAATTAAAGCACTGGGTGTCCGGTGATCCTTACGAGGAAGACCTTTACGGTGCCGAAGAGGACACATACAGCTATAACAATAATAGTCATCACGAAGAGACAGAGGCCATGTCAGATTACGAAACCTCCGAGCGTAGCGCAGAACAGAATCGTTTTTCGGCCCGTAATGCTGCCCCGGCGCGCGGCGTAAACAGTCGCTTTGGCAAAAGCAATCTTCGGGTGCTCGAGACGCCTGCTGCCATCCAGGCCAGCCAAGTGGTTGTGGTTGAACCCAAAAGCTTTGAAGATACCCTGATTATGGTCGAGCATCTGCGGTGCCGCCGGACTGTCGTCCTGAACCTGCACCTGCTCGATATGACTCAATCTCAACGCGTAGTTGATTTTCTGTCGGGTGCGACGCACGCGATTGACGGGCATCAGCAACGTGTGGGCGATGGTGTGTTCGTGTTTACCCCTAGCAACATTGGCATCAGTACCGAGCTTGAAAAAGCGGCTGCAATGGCAGACCCGTACTGGAACACGCAGGGATTTAACTAGATTTTGTTAAAAAGGCCGTAAAAAGCCTAATTGTGTGTTGCTCCTTATCCCCTCATTGCCCTGGCACATTGTGTCAGGGCTGTTTTTTGGTGTCGTATCGTTAACTACAAGCAGTTTTTTACTCTGCTTTAAACGTTCTGCCGAGCGCGGGGGTGTGCTTTAGGTGAGCAATCTAGCGTGAGCTTTTAAAGAGTTTAGTGATTAGGACATAACTGGCCGTTTGGACCTTGAAAGCTTGACACAGTTTGTTACGAGATAATCGCCAAAGCTTGTATTCTGCCACGTGCGCCAGGTACAGCACGCCCCAAGCCAAAAGGTTCTGTTTTAAGACCTTATTTTGGCGCTATTCCTTGAGTGTTTCGGCAAGTGTGTCGGCGATGGCCTGGACGTCTGCCAGATTTAAACCGGTTGCCTTCGCCAGGCGTGAGCCGTAATCAGCATCTGCTTTGTAACAGAACGCCGTAATACGGTTTTTAACGGCTGTGTTGGTGACCTGTTTTAAATCGCCCGAAAAATTCGAGACCAGGTTGGTTTTTTCTTGCGCCGTAAACGAGCGGTATAGTTCGCCCGCTTGTTTAAAGTTGAGCGTTTTGGTTATGCCGCGCTGTTGCGTTGTGCCGTTCAGCGGGGTTTCGGTTAGTTTAAAGTTGGCGTCATCGGTAAACCCGTCTTCGCTAATGCTGGGTTGGTAGTTAATGTCGCTGGTTTGTTTTTTCAGGAACCCCTCGCCCGCTTGATTATGGTTATTTACCTTGGCAAGCGGCATGTTAATGGGGAGTTGCTGGCCATTTACGCCAAGCCGGTAGCGCTGGGTATCGGTGTATGAGAACAAACGTCCCTGTAGTAATCGATCTTCCGAAGGTTCAATCCCCGGAATCAGGTTTGCGGGCGAGGGGGCAAACCGTTCAGTTTCGTTAAAATAGTTTTGGGGCATTTTGTTGAGCGTTAATTTACCCACGCGCACTTCGGGGACTAAATCGGTCGGCCAGATTTTCGTGGCATCCAACGGGTTAAACTCAAATGCGTTTAACTTGTCTGCCTCTAAAACCTGAACCATTAAGTCCCAGCTGGGGTAATTCCCGGCCGCAATCGCTTTACGAAGATCGTTGGTGTGCAGGTTAAAATCCTGGCCGCCCGCCTCGGTTGCTTGCTGCGCTGTAAAGGTTTTTAGGCCCTGGTTGCTTTTCCAGTGGAATTTGGCGTAATGAACCTTGCCTTCGGCGTTGATCAGTTTGTAGGCATGCACGCCAAATCCGTCCATGGTTCTCAGGCTGGCAGGGGTGCCTTGGTCTGAGTATAAAAACGTCAGCATGTGCGTGCTTTCGGGTTGATGCGAGAAAAAGTCAAACCAGCGGTTGGGGTCTTGCACATTGCTCACGGGCGAGGGTTTAAGCGAATGCACCATGTCGGCAAACTTAATGGCATCGCGGATAAAAAACACGGGCAGGTTATTGCCGACTAAATCCCAGTTGCCCGATTCTGTATAAAAGCGCGTGGCAAATCCGCGCGGATCGCGTAGCGTCTCTGGCGAGCCGCTGGCGTTAATTACCGTCGAAAAGCGAACAAACACCGGGGTTTTAAGGCCAGGCTTTTGCAGGGGCGCCAACCGGGTCAGCGCTGATAAATCGGTATAACTCTCAAATTCGCCGTGGGCGCCTACACCGCGCGCGTGTACCACGCGCTCCGGGATGCGTTCGCGATCAAACGCGGCCAGTTTTTCGATCAAATGAACATCTTGCAGTAGCGTCGGGCCGGTTGGGCCTGCGGTTTGGCTGTTCTGGTTGTCGCCAACGGGCGCGCCATTGTTACGCGTTAGGGTGGGCGCTTCGGCAAGGGCGATTAAACTTAACGCGTTGATTACACTTGAAACCCCAAGGGTAAGCGCTAGGGCAACCGGAGTCACGCGATTGGTGCGGCGATTCATTTGATAGAAGCCTTTCTGGAATCCGATTACAATCTTTAGACTTGACTGCGGTAACTTGCTGAATTACCCCAAAAAATCCATAAAAAACGCGTTATTTTAGGCGTTTTTAATGCGTTTTTTGCGCTTTTTTTGCCCAAAATTTTGGTGGCGATTCTGTAAAGTTTGAAAAAATCAGACGCTTGAGAAGATTGACTTGAATTTTAATTGGTTTGAATTTTTAAAAATAAAACCTATCAGGTCAGCGCGGGCTATTTTTAAAACAAGCTCTCATTTGTAACCCGTTTACAACCTGGCTGAAAGCACGGCTCAAATCTATGGCAAACTATGCCAAAAATTGCGCCAGCTCGCCCTAAACGTGAAGCGTAATAGGCGTAATTCGTTACATTTTGCGGTGGGCCGGGGCTGCGTTTTGTCCTGCGCCAAGCGCGTCACGCGCGTGCTTGTTCATATAAATGCATCGCAAGAAATAACTTAAAAAAATGCTTAAAGCGCGTGAGGTTTTTTACGAATGTTTGTTATTGTTAGCGCTTAATTTACGCAGGGTAATTTATGTTGCGTTAACGCTGGCGCTAATTAATAGGTAAATCCGTTGCAGTGTGTTGTAAAAGCGTGTGTGTGCTACTTTTTAAAGCAAGCTTTTTTGTTTTTTAGCACATTTACGCTTTGTTTTGCGTTTAATTTTTAGGTGACCCTAACCTAAACCCGGATTTTATTGCCGAAAGCCCGTTTGCGATTACCCCCGAGAGTATTTTAATCCCATGATTCAGCTAGAAGCCGTTGCGAAAACCTTTGGTAGCCACACTTTATTTGAAGATATTACGTTCCAGGCCAATCCCAGTAGCCGCATTGGTTTAGTTGGTAAAAACGGCGCCGGAAAATCAACTTTGTTCAAGTTGATTATGGGCGAGCTGGAGCCGGATGCGGGCAAAATCCACCGCGATCCGGGCACGATGATTCAGTGCCTGACGCAGGAGCCAAAAATCACGCACGGCAATACGCTCTGGGAAGAAGTCCAATCCGCGTTCCCGTCGTTGCAAGCCTTGCAAGATGAAGAAGATGCCCTGCTTGCCCAGTGGGATACCTTTGACACCGATGCGCAAATGGCAGCCTGCGACCGGTTGGCGGCGATTAACCAGTCTCGCGAAAACTTGGGGCACCTGGATGCCGATGCCAGCCGGATGCTAACTGGACTGGGATTTGCGCTCGATGAGTTTGATCGCAAGGTGGAACATTTTAGCGGTGGCTGGCAAATGCGGATAAACCTGGCCAAAGTATTGCTGCAAGGTGCGCATTTTATTTTGATGGACGAACCGACGAACCATTTGGATCTTGAAGCGCGCGAGTGGTTGGAAGGATTTTTAAAGTCGTATCCGGGCGGGTTGTTTGTGGTCTCTCACGATCGCTCGTTTCTGGATCAGGTGGTGACCGAAATCGCCGAAATTGAACTGGGGCGTTTAACTATTTGGCCCGGTAATTACACGCAAGCCAAACAGCTCAAGGCCGAGGCGCACGAGCGTTTGCAGGCTGCGGCGGATCGCCAACAAAAAGATATGGCTAAACAAATGGCCTTTGTGGAGCGCTTTAGAGCCAGCGCGACCAAAAGCACGCAGGCCAAAAGTCGCGAGAAGCAGCTGGCTAAAATCGAGCGCATTGAAGCCCCTAAAACCGACAACCAGAAAATGAGCATTCGGTTTCCGGCGCCGCCTGCCAGCGCGCGACAAATGCTGATGTTTAAATCGGTGGGTAAACGGTTTTATGATAACGTGTTGTTTACCGGTATGACGGCCGACATTGAACGCGGCCACAAGGTGTTTTTGCTTGGTGCGAACGGCTGCGGTAAAACCACGCTGCTCAGAACCATTTTAGGGCTGGAGTCGATGAGCGAAGGCGATATTGAGCAAGGCCAGAACGTAAAACTGGGCTATTTTTCGCAGCATCAGCTCGAAACGCTGGACCCTAAGCTGAACGTATTTGAAACTCTGGAGCGTGAAGCTGACGGGCGAATGGACAACACCGAAATCCGTGGCGTGCTGGGGCGGTTTTTATTCTCGGGCGAGCGGGTTTACAAGCCGGTTTCGGTTTTAAGCGGCGGCGAAAAATCTCGGCTTGCGCTGGCAAAATTGATTTTAGGCGATGCCAACCTGCTTTTGCTGGATGAGCCGACCAACCACATGGATATTCAGGCGCAGAGTGCGATTGAGCAGGCCTTTAAGCAGTACGAAGGCGCGCTGTTGTGCATCTCGCACGATCGTTATTTTATTCAGCAGGTGGCCACGCATATCTGGGAGTTTTATAAGGGTCATTTGCTCAAGTACGATGGCGGCTACGACCATTACCTAAGCAAGCGCGATTCACGTCGGGCGGAGCTGGATGCTCGTTTGGAAAAGCAGGCGCGCAAACTGGCTGCTGCTTCTGCCAAGCAAAAGTAGCGTTGCTATTTTGAGATGGGCGTTCTAATTACATAAGCTTTGCTATGCGAGGGCCGTTCCCTCCCTCGCGCTTCCTCCCTGAGCTTGGGCCGAGCAAAAGTAGCGTTGCTATTTTCAGATAGCGCGTTCTTGCTGGTGAAAATTCTAGGGCGAGGGCCTTTAGCGGCCTTATCTGATTTTTTGCGCCCGTTATTTGGGGCAAATTATCGCAATCAACGCGTTACGAGTGCTTGCTGCGCGTGCGCCCAGTGACAAGCCGCCCAGTGTTCGCTTGTGCTGCGCTTGATGCCAATCGCCTCTGGCGTGGTGCCTTCGCATTGCGGTAGGGCATGCGGGCAGCGCGGCGTAAACGCGCACCCACTTGCGGGGATTTTATCCAGCGTCGGCGGCATGCCGGTAATCGGGTTTAACTGATGCACCCCCGGCCTGGGGATTGATTGCAACAAGGCTTGCGTATACGGATGACTCGGTTGATGAAACAGCGATTCGACTGCCGCGTATTCTACAATTTTGCCGGCATACATTACGGCAACGCTATCGCACAGTTCGGCAACCACGCCTAAATCGTGCGTAATCATTAAAATGGCCAGGTTGTATTCTGCGCGCAAGGTTCTAAAGAGATCCAGAATTTGCGCCTGAACCGTGACATCTAGCGCCGTGGTGGGTTCGTCTGCAATTAACAGTTTAGGCGAGCAGGCCAGCGCCATTGCAATCAGGACGCGTTGCCGCATGCCGCCCGAAAATTGATGCGGGTAATCGTTAAGGCGATCTTTTGCCTGCGGAATTCGAACCTGATCAAGCAGTGTGATGGCTTTTGCACGGGCCTGTTGCGCGCTTAGGTGCAAATGATGCTGAAGAATCTCGATCAGTTGATTGCCAATCGTCAGCACCGGATTCAGCGAGGTCATCGGATCCTGCGGAATATAGGCAACTTGTTTGCCACGGATGCCACGTAGCTGGCGCTCGTTAAGCTGGGTTAGCTCGGTGCCGCCTAGTAAAATACGGCCTTGCGTAAGCGTAGCGGTTTGGGGTAACAACCCCAGTACGCTTAAACTGGTCAGGCTTTTGCCGCAACCGGATTCGCCGACCAGCCCCAGAATTTCGCCCTCGTGCAGGGTAAGCGATAATTCTCGCACAGCTTGCAGCGGACGGGTTTTAGTCTCAAACGCAATGCTTAATTGTTTAATTTCTAGCAGTGGAGCGGGGGAATGCGGTGCCATTTGATACAAAGCTTAAATGCGCAAATAATACGTTGCCAACGATGCCAGCATTAATCCTACACCAAAACGCATCTTGCTAGACGCAAGCTTTTGGCGCTTGTCGCTTAGGTGCAAGGTTTTAGCCAGTATCGCAACATGAGTTAAGGCGAGTATGCGTTTTATTTAAGCTGCTTTTTGTAAGCGACATGTTGGATTATCGTTTTATCTGGCGAAACGCTTGATTTGCGGCATTGACCTGACTAGCCTACGGGTTTTTGGGCAATGGTTGCGCGCGGCTTGTAAAATTCATGACGTAATTTAAGCGCGACATGCATCAACCGTTTGCATCCATCAATGCCTTGGATATACTGATGGTAATCTTCTTGAAGCAAATTTTTTAATCGACTTTTCTTGCATTTTTTTGAGCCAAACCGGTTTTTTAATTTTGGCCGAAAGGAATATATGAACGGGGTTCTAGCCGAAATTTTTAGCGATAAGCCATACAGCGCGAGTCGTAATTTTTTAGTGACCGCCATTTTCTGGCTTTTGTTCGGGGTGCTGGCAGGGCTGCTTGCAGGCGCCCTGATGGTTTGGCCCGATTTGACCAAGGGCGTAGCGCAACTGAATTTTGGTAAGGTTCGGCCGTTGCACATTAACGGTATTCTGGTTGGCTGGCTCTCGATGGCGTATGTGGGGTGCATGTTTTACCTCTCGACGCTGCTCTCGAAGCGTGACCGTTTATGGAGCGAGATGCTGGGTAACGTGACCTGTGTGGTCTGGAACCTGCTGATGGTGTTTGGCTTGCTTGCCATTGCCAACGGCTACACCGAGGCGCGCGAATATGCCGAGATGAACGGTATTTTTGACTGGATGGTCATGGCAGGCCTGTTGCTGACAGGCGTTAACGTATACGCCACGATTTTGACCGGTCCCGAGAAAAAATGGTACGTCAGCACCTGGTACTTTTTAGGGGCGCTGTTCTGGTTCCCGATTGTTTACCTGATTGGTAACCGCGCGTTCGTCTCGTTTAACGGGTTAAACGATGCGATTGCAGGATGGTTTTATGGCCACAACATTTTGGGGATGTGGTTTACCGTGGGCGGCGTTGGGATTTTGTATTACCTGTTGCCCCGGTATTCCGGGAATCCGCTGTACAGTCACACGCTGTCGATGATTGGCTTCTGGACCATTGGGATGTTCTACGCGCCTACGGGTACGCACCATTTGTTGCAAGCCCCGGTGCCTGAGTGGCTGAAAGCCATTGCGGTTATCTCGAGCGTGTTTTTGCTGGTGCCCGTGTTTACCGTGTTGATTAACTTTTTTATGACGCTCAAGGGTAAATGGGGATTAGCCGCAGAACATGTGCCGATGCGCTTTGCCATTGCGGCCGGATTTGGCTACTTGCTCACGTGTATTCAAGGGCCGTTCCAGGCTACCCGGAGTATTAACTGGTACATTCACTTTAGCCATTGGGTGGTGGGTCACGCGCACCTGGCGTTGCTGGCCACGTTCTCGATGATCTCGTTCTCGGCGATTTACTTTATTATTCCGCGCATTGTGCAGCGCAAAGTCTATAGTCGCGGTCTGGCCATCTGGCACTTTTGGCTCACGTTGATTGGCTGGATTGTGATGGTGGTGGATTTAACCATCGCGGGTTTGATTCAGGCGGCGGGCTGGCACTTTAACATTGTTGTTGACCAGTGGGCCATTGAGATGGAACCGTACATGTTTGTTCGCTTCCTGTCGGGTGTGATGATCGTCGCGGGTCAAGTGCTATTTATGATCAATATTTACAAAACCGTGTTTGATAAAAACGGCGAAGCGTTGCCCAAGTCGCCCAGTGGTCAGTTGTACGTGTAAAGGTTAATGCCATGCAAGTGATTTCGGCAAGTAAAACCCCTATTGGTATTAAACACGCGAAGTTTGGACAAAAAAAATGCACGCCCAAAGAAAATGCCGAGATTGCCTCATTCTTTAGACTTATGGCTACAGGGCAACTTCATATTGCCAGGCAAATCAATAATGAACAAAAGAAAAATCCTCATGTGGATTTGCAAAGAAATTTAATTCATCTTTTTGAGCTTGCATCGGAAAATTTTCGAGCAGCAGCTCAAATCCAAAAAGAAGGTATCGAGGCGGTTTTAGATAAAAACGCCGCAAAAAAAAGCAAAAATAAAATTTAGTCTATTTATTATCTGCTTACAAAGCAAAGTGCGCTATGAACGATAAACTGACCTATATTATTGGTGGCTGTTTCGTCGCCCTGATCTTTCTGACGATCATCTTCATCACCACCATTCTGCCCTCGGCCACCTTCCAGCCCAAATCCTCCGAAGGCGTCCAGCCTTACACCGCGCAAGAATGGCGGGGCCGTAACATCTACCGCCAAGAGGGCTGTTTTTACTGCCACTCGCAGTTTAACCGCTACCAGGATTGGGAAGGCGGCGAGCTAAGCCAGGCGGGCGATTACACGTTTGATACGCCGCATACGCTAGGCACCGAGCGCACCGGCCCGGACTTGTCTAACATTGGTGGCAAATACGCCGATGCCTGGCACGTGGCCCACCATCGCGACCCGCGCAAGGTCAAGCCGGGCTCAATTATGCCTTCGTTTAATCACCTGAGTGATGAAGACATGACGGATTTGGTGGCTTACTTGCAAACGCTGGGTCGTAACCGTAAATTGCCACGCTGGATTGCGCCGCCGCAAGAAATCCGCGACCATTACGCGCTGATTGCCGAAAAAGTTGATGTCAACTCGAGCGCGGCGGCTAACGCCGGCCGGGGTATTTTTATGCAGAACTGCGCACAATGCCACGGCGTAAACGCGCAAGGCAACGGCCCGGTAAGCGCGACGATGCAAAGCAAGCCTGCTAACCTGACGCGTAACTACTTTAAAGCTTACAGCGATGACATGCTTTACTACCGCATTGCGCACGGCGTGCCCGGTAGCCGGATGCCGCGCTGGGCGAAATCGCTGAGTGACGAGAGCTTGCTGTACTTAACGGCGTACGTAAAAACGCTGCCCAAGGCGGCTGATGCGCCGAACCCCGAGGTTACCGAGCTGAATGCGCTCGATAAGCCTGAGGCCCTGAGTGCCAACTTTAACCAGATTCAATCGCTGAATCCGAATCATCACGATGAGGATGCGCGGTACTTATACGGTTATGGTCGCCCTAGCGGTGGACATTAATCGAACCTGTTGATGTATATAAGAGGCTAAAAGTTTATGTGCCCTTCATGTTTATCTGGTGGCCTTGGCGTTGGGTATTACGCGGCGTTTGCGATTTGCGGCCTGTTTTTCGTCGTCGCGGCGGGTGCGCTGTTTTGGGCGGCTAAAGCCGGTAAGCTGGACAATATGGAGCAATCCAAGTTTTCTATTTTAGAAGATGCCGAATAAATCGACGCTACGTGCCTTGTGACGCAATGACCTTAATTAACTGACGCCAGTTATGGCAGGAATCAACATTATGACCGATCACCCGCAACCCGCTACCGAAATGCCCTCGCCGACGCCCGTCGAGGCTTCTCACGATTACGCCGAATTTGAAATTGGTCACCACCCGGTGCCCTGGTTTTTATGGCTGTTTTTTGGCGGTATTATTGCTTGGGCCTCCATCTCCTGGATTAAGTTTTTTGGCTACTAATTTTTAATTTTACTTTAGGATCTTTTGTTCATGACTCGCCTTTTTTTGAATGCCCTGGCGCTGGTCTTCACTCTTTCTTCGGTGATTGCCCTGAGTGGTTGCACTGTTGAAAATGAGACTGATACTCGTTCGTTGTCTGCGCGCGAAGTGGTTCCTGTTAAAGATGAACGCCTTGTGCGCGAAGATTTTGCGTTCCCATCGGCACCGCCCTCGTTTAGCGCGGGTAAACAGGTATTTGCCCAAAATTGTGCCAGTTGCCATGCGGGTAATTTCTGGCAGCAGCGTTCGGTGCAGACCAAATTGGCTTACAGCACGCCCATCGATACCTATTTGATGCTGACGACGGGCGAGGCGCCAGAGGTGCAGAACCCTAGTGCGCAGCGCGTCCAGAAAGCTTTACCTGCCAAACACCCTGCGTTTTCGGATAAATTGACGCGTGATGAGCGCTGGGCCGTCTTGTTTTATGTTCGTCATTTAGCAGGTTCGAGCGATTTTGAGTACACGAACCGTGCGGGCAAACCCGTGAGCGTGGCCAGTGTTTACGGGGCAAACTGTGCTGTGTGCCACGGTAAAGAAGGCTATGGTAACGGTCCGCTACATACGGGCCACCCCAGCAGCCACGAACTTGCTGCGGGTAAGGTACACAGCGGCTTGTTCATTCCGCCGCCAGCGAACTTCCACGATTACCGACGCCTATACAACCGTACGGACGCGCAATTGGTGAAGTATATCCGCGAAGGTATTTATCCTTCGGGGATGCCCGCTTGGCTGGGCGCAGTGGACAAAGATAATGATTTTGTTTTTGACGACAAGATGATTTTAAAGCTGGTGCAGCATGTACGCACATTTGGGTTTAAAAACGACTTACCTGAAGATCAGGTGCCACCTGCTGGTTTAACTCAAGTCCCTGCGTTGTCTGAGCCGGGCGTTCAGGGTAATAACATTAAGCGTTAAGCCAAATCTGCTGCCCGGCAGGCGCACAATACGTTTAGCATATGCTCTTTTATTGAATTCATTCGTGATTAAACCGAGGTTAATTCGTCGTGGATCGCCGATCATTTTTAAAACTGTTGCTTAGCCTCCCCATGCTGGGCGTGGCGGGCGCGTTTATGTCGCCATCGTTGCGCTATTTGCGGCCAACGCTGGGTCCATTAACGGCCTCTAAAATCGATACCAAGAACAAGCCCTTTACTGAATGGGTGGGCGAAGGTGGCCTGATTGCCAAGCCCGATAAACCGGAGAAGGAGCGTGACGTGCGCTTTAAGGTTTCGGATTTTGCCAAGCCCTGGGATGTCCAGACGTTTACGTTTGGCCAGCGCAGTACCGAGTACACTGCAAATGGGTTCCAGGCGACGCGCATTCCTGCGTTTGCGATTCGGTTACCCGAAGATAAAGATGGCAAGCCTGATTTTTACGTCATCAGTCGGATTTGTCCGCACATGGGCTGCGTGTTTAATTACCTGCAAGACCCTGTAGAAGCGGCCAACTATAACTATCCGCAGGCCAAGGACCCATTATTTGCGTGTCCTTGCCACTTGAGCGTGTTTGACCCGCTGCAAACGCAGGATGACGGTAAAGGCAAGCTGATTCCGGGTAAAGTGGTGAGTGGCCCTGCGCCGCGCCCGCCCAGGCAGTTTACCTGGGCCATAGAGGGTGATGATTTAGTGATTCAGGAAGCTGAATCTGGAGGGATTTCTTAACATGACTGCTCCGCAACACATACAGCAGGAGAAGCGCTGCCCCATGTCTACGATGGGCGCTTGCCTGATGAACGGCTTGATGACGGGTTACAAATGGGTTACCGAGCGCATCGCCAAAATTGATTTGTTTGATGAGACCAAATCGGCAGAGCGTAAAACCTCGCCGTGGTACATGCTGGGTGCTATTTATTATTTGGCTTGGGTTTTGGTGATGACCAGCGGCTTGATTCTGGTCGCGTTTTATATTCCCACAACCTCGCAGGCCTTTGATTCGATTAACGCCATCATGGCCAATGTCCCGTTCGGAAGCATTATTCGTGGTTTCCATAAATACGGCGCAGATTGTATGATTATTGCGGCCACATTGCGGATTTATCGCATGTGGTTTGCGGGTGAGTATAAAAACAAAGGCGAGCTTACGTTTATTCTGGCACTGGTGTTGCTGCTGGTGGCCATGTATTCGGGCTTGACGGGGTACCTTTTAATCTGGAACCAGCGCGCGTTCTGGGCGACCAAGGTGTTTGCCACGTTCCCGACCTACCTGGATATTACGCCAGGCCGATGGCATTGGCCTTGGGAAACCGTTTCGGGTCGCGATTTAACCTGGTTTATCCCGAATGCGATTGGTGCCAGCACCAAGATTATTGGTAACTTAACGCACCAAGGGGTCACGACGTCGCAAATTCTGATGGGCGGTGCCTCGATTGGCCAAGCCACGATGACGCGGTTTTTCTCGTTGCACTTTGGGATTTCGTTGATTTTACTCGTGGTTAGCGAGCTGTATTTTTACCAGAACCGGCTTAAGCGCATTAACTTAACGCGTTGGTCGGTGCTGACTGTGGTGCTGATGCTGCTGATTACCAGCATTATTTTTCCGACGGAGTCCGGGTCTCGTGCGAACCCTGAAGTTACGCCATTGCCGATTCTGTCGGACTGGTATTTCCTAGCGCTGTATCAAATGCTGAAGTATATGGATCCTTACTGGGCCACCATCTGGACGGTGGGAATCCCTGTGATTACGGTTGGTTTAACATTTGTGGATTTTGGCAAAGAGACCAATATCTGGAAGCGCCCCATGTTTTTCTGCCTGGCGATTATGGGCTTCATTCAGTTCGTGATTTTCTCGCTGCTCATTATTGCCAACCAGGCTAATATTGATCGCGATCCGCCTTACTGGTACGGCAGCATGGTGTTCTTTATCACGATTGGTCAGTTCTGGCACTTTGCCCTGTACCGCCAGCTGTTACCGATGATGGTCTGGGTGGGCTTTAACTTAGTGACCAGTGTGTTTTATTTGCTGCACTGGCATGTAATTTCTGCCGACTGGCTGATGTTGTGGTTCCAGGCGCAAGGCAACGTAGCGTGGAACGCAAGCAACTTGTACTGGAACCTGCTTTGGGTGATTTACAGTGTTGTCCAAGCGGCTGTGGCGGGCGCGCTGTTTTTGCCCAAGCTACCGCAGTACTTGACTCAACCCAAGCTTATCGTCACCGAGTTGACGGATGGACGGTAACATCACGAAGCCTTCAACGCCTCAAGGGGCTGCCGGCGCCCATGCTACGCATTGCGAACCTGGCAGCCCACCGCAAATGCCAATTGAGACCGAGCTATTGACCGGCCCGATTCGGGGGCTCAACACGATTGCCTGGTGGGCCGTGTTTTTACTCTGCGCGGTAGGACTTTCGTGGGTGTTTGAGACGTTTAAGCAGTTTACGCTGGTGCCTAATCTAACCAATGGGTTGTTGCTGGCAGGGGCGTTTTTCATTTTACTTGGCGCGTTTGTATTGCTGTTGTACGATAGTTACGCAAAAGAAAAGCAAAAAGATAAAATCACGCGTCCGTTTGCGTTGTTTGAAGCCTGGTATCATCGCAAACGTTGAGCCCGCCCGCACTCACACAAATCCTGAAAGGCGACATGTGCGTTTAATCTTATCGCCCCGTTTTGGAGCAAAGTTGCCCGAAAATAAAACGCTAATCCGAATACTGGTGAGGATTCAAGACAAAAAAGAGTCCCTGTTAGAACATATGAGCTTGGTAAGCGGATTACTGAGCAACAAGATGAGTTTAGAGTGTTGATGGAAGGCCCAGATCGTCAAGGCGGTCTAGAATTTTAAAATTATTGCTTGGAGTTCAGGATATGTCTTATAAAGCAAAACAGCAGCCCGGTTTTTTGGCGATTTTGATTACTTTTTTGGCCATTGGCGTTACGTTGGCGGTGTTACCAATGGTGCTCAAGGGCGATGCGCTGGTTGATATGCTTGATCAACCGGCGGTCATGCTCGAAGGTCTCAAGCTGTTTTACGCGGGCGTTGGTGGCGCGCTATTAGCCTTGGGCGTTGCGTATGTGATTGTTGATAAGCAAGACCCGGTAAAGACCCAGCCCGGCGAAGAATAATCACTTCTATCGCTATGAGATTTAAAAAGGTTCATGCGTTACCATGAACCTTTTTTTGTTCGCTTTAATGCCGTGCTTGAACCGTTTCAAGTGAAACTCAAGCCAAATTCAGCAGGTAATACAGCAGCGTGCGGACGCCGTAGCCGGTGGCACCCTTGGGCACCTCGGGCCAATCTTTGCCGGTATAAGCCGGGCCTGCAATATCCAGGTGCGCCCACGCGCGGGATTTATCCACAAAGGCCTGCAAAAATACGCCGCCTTTGCTGCTGCCCGCTTCGCCTTTAGCGCCCGAGTTAATCAAATCGGCGACCGGGCTTTTGAGGCAATCTTTATACTCGTCGTAAATGGGTAAGGGCCAAAGGTATTCGCCTGCGCGTTCTGCCGAGGCCAGCAACGCGTCAATCAAAGGCTGGCTGACCTTGGGGGTACCCATAATCGCGGCGGCTTCTTTACCTAGCGCGATGACGCACGCGCCTGTCAGGGTGGCCAGGTCAATGAGCTCATCCGGGTTGCATTGCTTTTGCGCATAGGTTAGCGCATCCGCCAGAATCAACCGGCCTTCAGCGTCGGTGTTGTTAATTTCGATGGTCTTACCGTTCATAGCGGTAATCACATCGCCCGGGCGGCCGGCGTGGCCGCTGGGCATGTTTTCGCACGCAGGAATAAACGCCTCAACGCGGTGTTTTACCGCTTGGGGCGTACCCGCTAAGCGGGCAATGGCGCCCATGGTGCTGATGGCTGCGGCTGCGCCGGCCATGTCCATTTTCATCAATTCCATGGCGCCTGCTGGCTTGAGCGACAAGCCGCCGCTATCGAACGTGACGCCTTTGCCAACAATCGCAATGGTTTTGATGGGCTCCGAGTTGCCGGACGCTGCTTTTTCTGAGGGTTTATAACTTAAATGAATCAGTTTAGGCGGCTCGATGCTGCCTTTGGCGACTTGCCAAAACGCGCCCATACCCAGTTGCTGGATTTCATCCGGCCCCAGCACGGTGCATTGTAAGCCTTCGATCTGTAGTGCTTGCTCGGCCAAATACGTGGGCGTCACGTTATTAGCGCTGTCAAACACCCAATCGCGGGCGGTGCAGGTGGCCTGAGCAATAATCTCGCCCAGCTGAATACCCGGTTGCAACGTTGCGTGTTGCGCTTCTGGGGCGATTATATGCAGAGTTTTAAGCCCACCGTAGGCGTTAGGCCCCGTTTTTGCGGCGTTGCCTTTTAGGGTATCAAACTGGTACGCGCCTAAAATTGCGCCTTCGGCCAGTAGGCGGGCCGACGATGCGTCATCAAGCTCGGGGCTGTTAGCGGATTCAAAGGCAAGTGCAACCGAGGCTAGCTTAAGTCGCATTGCTGCTCGGATGCCTGCCGCCACTGAGCGCCGCAAGGCTTTGGCGTTTAAATCTTCTTTTTTGCCCAAGCCCACTGCAATAATGTAGGGCGCTTGCAGTTTGCCGTAGGTCGGTATCGCGCTGGCATCGCCCAGTTTGCCTTTAAAGGGTTTGTGCAGTTTTAAATGCTCAATAAGCGCGTTGCCCAGCAGGGCATCCAGCTTGCTTAGCAGTGGCGAGGATGCGCCTTGCGATGCGTCGGAGGTGGCAAAGCCCTCGTGGAGCGGAAGTAGCAGCGCCTCTGCGGCGATGGATTCAGCGGGTTGGCTGCTGAGCTGGATGGCAAGCGTCATAGCGGGGGAGTGTCCTAACCTGATTGAGGGGCAATTGATAAATGAAACGCGTTTTTAGGGCAAAAACGCCCTGACGTGTTTGAAATTTTATTAGTTTAAAGATGTTTCTGCTTGAAGATTTTTAGTTTTAAATTTTTTAATTTGAAGATTTTTAATTTGAAGATTTTTCTAGCAGGGGCTTTAAGGTTTTCACGGCTTCAAAGTGGGTTAAATCAAACTGTACCGGGCTAATGGTTACGGCTTTGGTACGAATGGCGTAAATATCGGTTTCGGTGTCGTCGCAGGGCTCCGGGCGTTCGCCTGCCAGCCAATAATAGGCGCCGCCGCGCGGGTCAAGCCGTTTGTCAAAGGCGTCCTTGTACATGTGCGTGCCCAGTTTGGTCACGCGCACGCCGTTAAAGTCTTGCCGCGCGACGGGGGGAATATTAATGTTGAAGATAGACTTGGGCGGCAGGTGCGCGTGGGTCAGGGTTTCAAGAAAATCTGCAATGAACGTCGCGCCGTGCGTAAAATCGGCTTGCGGCTCGTGCCCTTCGAGTAACGAGATGGCAATACTGGGGAGCTGGTACATGGCGCCTTCAATCGCGGCGCTTACCGTGCCGGAATACAATACATCTGCGCCCAGGTTTGCCCCGTGGTTAATGCCCGAGACGACGACATCGATTTTGCCCTTAAAAAGCTGCGAGAGCGCTATTTTGACGCAATCGCTGGGAGTGCCGGTGACGCTGTAGGCGTCTTTAACGCCCAGGTGAGACAGGTCAAAGGGTTCGACGCGCAGGGGCTTGTGCAGGGTTAACGCGTGGCCGGTGGCGCTGCGCTCGCGGTCAGGCGCGCTCACAAACACCTCGAACTGATTCGGACGTTCGGCCAGTGTTTTGGCAAGCGTCTGGAGTCCGCGCGCATAAATCCCGTCATCGTTGGCAAGTAAAACCCTGAGCATGGGTATGACGGTATCATAAAAACGGGGCCGCTCGCAGCGTGGGGCATGCGGGGCGTCTCTGCAGATGAAGTACCCTTAAGCAAAAAAACAAAAAGCCTGAAGCCGAGGGTCAGTCAAGGCAGTAAATCGACGACATCAGAATTTTTTTTTCGCTTTCGCGCTTAAGTGTGCTATTTAAAGCAAGCTTAATGACGGGCAAAACTTGATTCTTTTGGTTTAAAAGTCGTCTGTCTGGTGGACGAATAGGACGGTCGCACTTGCTATGATAGGGTGTGTAGTCGTACAAATATAGCAAATTTTAAGCTCGAATCAGAGCGTTCCTGCACGAATGTGTAGGCGTCTGTTTATATCGCGTGTGGAAAAATATAGACTTTAAAAGTATATCAACCACAGTGTTTTAGACTTAAGTTGATTTACTTTAAGGGACGTTAATTTTAAGGATTCAATGCGCCTTAGGCGCTGATTACGGAGTTGAGCGTGATGGCCGAGACACTCAAATTACAGACCAGCCGGTTTGGCGAATTATCCGTGGACCCGACCACGCTGATTCGGATGGCGCTGCCGATGCTGGGCTTTGAGTCGCAAACCCGCTTTGTTTTAATTCAGCACAAGCCCGATTCGCCGTTTTTGTGGCTACAAAGCGCCGATGACCCGGATTTGGCGTTTATCCTGACTCAGCCGCAATGGTTTAGCATGGCGTACTCGATTACGATTCCGGATGCAGCAGTGGATGCTCTGGAGATTACCTGCGCCGAAGATGTTGAGATTTACACCCTGGTGACGATTCCGGATGACACCCCAGAGCGGATGACAACCAATCTTTTGGGGCCAGTGGTTATTAACAAGCACAACCGTAAGGCGGCGCAAATCGTTTTAAGTGATTCGGCGTTTGGCACCAAAACCCCCCTGTTGCAGCCCGCTAAAATCGGCAGCGAACCGGCGACCGGCACGTTGCAGTGGCTCAGCCAGTCTGCGGAACCTGCTGCAGCGGTTTAAACGTAACTGTTTTAAGCTTTTAAGTGTAAGGATACACCGCCCATGCTGGTGCTTAGCCGAAAACGCGGGCAGAAAATCCTGATTGGCGATAACATCTCGCTGGTGGTGCTCGAGGTTTACCCTGACGGGGTCAAGCTGGGCATCGATGCGCCCAAGTCGGTGCCGGTGTACCGCGAGGAGCTGCTGGCCGAGATGATACAAAGTAACCGGCAAGCCGCCAGCCCCAGGAAGCTGCCTGAATTAACCCAAAAACCCTTGCAGCAACCTGTTGTAACTTAGTAAGGCTTTGGTTTGGCGCTTGAGTCCTTGTCTGGCTCCGATTATGCTATAGCGCATGACTTACTTTGAGCAATCAGAGCAAACGCATCCGCTTGCCCTTAATTTATTTGACGCGCCCGATGAGCCGCCCGTTGCGGCCCAACAGTCTGCCCAGGCTTCGGGAGATAACGCACGAGCAGGCGCGTCGCCAAGTCAGCGCCAAGAAATGCAAGCCCAAGCGCCGTTAAGCGCCGAAGCGATTCTTGGGTTGGCACAAAGCGCGCGTGAGGCTTTGGCGCAAATCCAGACGCTTGAGGCGCTGGAAGCCTTTCGTCTGAACTATTTAGGCCGTAAAGGCCAGTTAACCCTGCTAAAGCGTGGGCTAAAAGATGTTGCCGACGAAGCGCGCGGCCCCTTAGGCCAGCAGTTAAACGCCCTGAGCGACGATCTAACCGAGCAAGCCGTCGCGCGCCAGCAGCAGTTGCAAGCCGATGCAATGGCGCAAACGCTCGCCAGTGAACAAATCGACGTAACAATGCCGGCTGTGGGCATGTTGCAGGGTAAAGCGCACCCGTTGACGCAAATTACCCTGCAAATTAGCCAGATTTTTACAGCAATGGGCTATCAGGTGCTGGATGATAACCAGTGCCCGGAAGTCGAGACGGATTATTATAACTTTGAGGCTCTGAACTTTGCGGCGGATCATCCTGCGCGCGACATGCAGGATACGTTTTATACCGATGTTGCGCCGCAAGTGCTTTTGCGGAGCCAGACGAGCAATGCGCAAATCCGGTATATGGAGCAGCAGGTGCAGGAGGGCAAGCAACCGCCGTTTAAAATCCTGGCGCCGGGCCGGGTGTACCGTAACGAGGCGGTGAATAGCCGTAAGAACGTTCTGTTTCATCAGATTGAAGGGTTGGTTGTTGCGCCCAACATTCGCTTTAGCGATTTAAAAGGCACGCTTGCGCAGTTTATTCAGGCTTTTTTTGGCGAAGCCAAGCCCACGCGCTTTAGGGCCAGTTATTTTCCGTTTACCGAGCCCAGCGCCGAAGTTGATGTGTTTTGGGACCGCTACGGGTGGCTTGAGATTTTAGGGTGCGGCATGGTGCATCCCAACGTGCTAAAAGCCGTAGGCTTAAATCCCGAGCAATACAGCGGGTTTGCGTTTGGGCTTGGTGTCGAACGTTTAGCGATGCTTAAGCTGGGCACGCCGGATATCCGGCTGTTTTACCAAAACGATATTCGCCTTTTAGACGCCTGTCCTTAGAGACTCTCTGAAAAGTACTTTACAAAGGCATATGCGATGTTACTCAGTGCTCGCTTCGGTTATTTATTCGGTATAAACGCCCTCGCTGCGCGCCTCGTGCCTTGCCGCTGCACCCCAGAAAGATTTTTTGGGCAAAACACTTCTCAGACAGTCTCTTAGGCGTATGCGCTAGGCGCAGGATTTTTTACCGGCATCGGGTAAAAAGTAATGTTGCCATCTGGTCCTTTGACCATAGTAAATTGCACCGGTTTTTTTGTACATGTGCCGACCGGGCAAGCCCCCAGGGCGCTTTTTTGGTACCCCTTATTAAAAGCCGCCTCTAACTGATTGGTAGACGCTCGAATCATTGATTCTGGCGTGGGCTTGAGGCTCGGTGCAGCCGGGTTTGAGGCGTTCTGGGCGTTGCTGGTTTGCGGTAGTACAGGTTGGCCAGAGACAACGGTATAAGCTGGTGGCATCAATATATTAATCGTCGTTCCCATTGGTGTGTATCCCCCACTTCATCTGTCATTGCGTCAGGATTTTGCTTGCGTGCCTGCATAATGCATCGTTAGCAATTGTTGTTGCCATTCGCTAGCAAGCTTCGTGCTTATCAATACCGCGATTACCACGATTCAGGCATGGTGCGCACGGTTAAAGGTCAGAGTCGAGAGTATAAAATCCGTAAAAAAACGCTATTCCTGTTGCTGGTTTTAATACTGGCTGCCTATCAGCATTAAAAATTTTAAAAACAATCTTTGGATAGCGTTTTTAGGGGATCGTTTAAAATTGTAATGATTCTTTACTTTATAAGAGACAAACCCCTTAAAACGCATTGACAAAATTACGAAACAGGCGTTAACTAGTATTCCCTTAATTCAACCTCATGTGCTGATGCGCCCTGCAGCTAACCCTTTTGGGTTTGTAGACGTCACAATGAGTGCTTTAGTAAATGAGTGATTAGTAAAGGTAATTAAGGCTTTTTGTAGATGTGGGCGTGATACGGAATTTATATTGCAAAGCATTTCTCGATGCTTTACCGTCGTTTTTTAGGTTTTAAAAAATAACCCGAGCAAATCAGTCCTTTTTAACCGCCGCTTCATCGTTAAATTATTAAAACAGATGACCCGGCGGTTTTTTTTGGCCAAAATGCAGCCATGACTTTTCAAGATGCCCCGCCCGTGTCAGCCGATAAATCGCATTGGCGCTTGTGGGCGCGGCGGCAGGTGCGCAATACAACTGTCGCGCAATGGCAAGCTGTTGCCCAAAAAATCTGTTCTCACCTAGCGCAGACGCCTGCTTTTAAAGCTGCCGAGCGGGTTTTGCTGTATTGGCCCATTGCAAACAAAGAACCTGATTTAACCGGGCTGCTTGCGCGCTTTCCTGAAAAAACCTGGGCGTTGCCCTATGCCGAGACCCCTTCGGGGTTTTTTGCGGCTCGCTACGCATATAACGATCCAATTGAGTGGCACCCGACGTGGGGTGTGTATCAGCCTGCGGGGCTGCCAGGCGTGACGAAGATTGTGCCAGATCTGGTGATTGCCCCCGCGCTTTTGACCGATGCGCAGGGCGTTCGGCTTGGTCATGGGCAAGGGCTTTACGATCGGTATTTAGCAACGCTTTTAAAGCAAAATGCGGCTGCAAAGGTACTTTGGGCGGTCAGCCAGGCGCAGCTTGTGCCGAAATTGCCCAGCAGCCACTGGGATATTGCCGCTAACGGGCTTGTGTCAGAATCTGGTTTGATTTGGCTCTAGGCAGTGCGGTTTGCTTTTAGTAAGCTTTATTGAGTAATTTAATGCTGTAAATAAATTCTGTAATTTATTTTACGGGCGCTTAGCTCAGTTGGTAGAGCGTCTCCTTTACACGGAGAGGGTCGGCGGTTCGAGTCCGTCAGCGCCCACCAGTTTTTAGACAGGGTAAGGGTTTCGGGATTCCAAGGTTTTAGTAAAAAACGCCTGTGGGCAACATGGGCAACTTGGGCCAAATAGGGGTAAAATCTGTCTGGTAACATTTAGCTTGCCAAGTGTAATGCTCTCGCAAGTTTATCTGCAATAGATGAGAGCCGAAATCGTCCTCAAGCAAACGATCCTGCCTGTAAGCGCGCACTAGTGGTACGCGCCGGATAAATTATAAGTATCTAGGCAATCGTATTTAGCGCGTTGAGCTGCTGAACTTGGGCTTGTAGGCATTTTAAATCGCCTTAGCTCATGGTTCGCCGTTGTGAGGCACACCCGATTATTACGAAAGTAGTGTGATTCTTGATGCTTTTGCGTGTATATACGGGATAACCTGCTGGCGTGGCACCGTTAATTGGGTTGAGATGGATTAAAATTTGACTTAAGCGCAGCTCATTGATGCAAAAAGGGCTCAAATGTGCTGTGGGCATGTTGCACAACAGTTGGCTTAAACGTGTTTTCAGGGGCAAATTTTAAGCAATTGCGTTGTTTTGTAACAGAACGAGGCACGTCGCAGGGATAAAATGCAAATACCCCCTTGATCACAATCCACCCTTAGGTTAACTTGTAATTCCTGTCGCAAGCGAAGCGCTCCGGTGAATCGGTGAGCCCCACGACAAGACCTCTTTTAAAGTTAAATTAAATTTTTTTCGAAAACTTAATATACTGATTCAATTCAAGATGTGTGTCTTTAGCGTTTGGCTAACGGTCAGCTCTGTGAGTCTAGCACTTGAATTGATATGAGTAAAATTAATATACACATTGTACCTTGAAAACTGAATATCGAAGTTACTAAACAAGCCCTCGTTAAAACAAACAAACAACAGAGCTTGGCAAACTCGCTGGAAGATTCGCCCTCGCGATGAACCAGCGCACGGAAGATCTACTTAAACAGCCTTCGGGCTTATTTTAAGACAAGTTTCAACCGTAACGAAGAGTTTGATCCTGGCTCAGGACTAACGCTGGCGGTATGCCTCATACATGCAAGTCGAACGAAGAGGCCTTCGGGCACTTCAGTGGCGGACGGGTGAGTAACACGTAGATAACCTTCCCTTAACTGGGGGATAACACCGGGAAACTGGTGCTAATACCGCATCAGTACAAGGCTGAAATGCTTTGTATTAAAGCCGCAAGGCGGTTGAGGATGGGTCTGCGTCGGATTAGCTAGTTGGTGTGGTAATGGCACACCAAGGCTACGATCCGTAGCTGGTCTGAGAGGATGACCAGCCACAGTGGAACTGAGACACGGTCCACACTCCTACGGGAGGCAGCAGTAGGGAATTTTGCGCAATGGGCGAAAGCCTGACGCAGCAATACCGCGT
>JAYKHY010000065.1:0-20882 GCA_035285025.1 Vampirovibrionales bacterium
TGTTTGAAAGACTAAAAGCCTGGAATCCATGGCTTTTTTTCAGCGATGACTTTCGAGCCTACAATCACGTAATTCCAGAGGGCTTACTGATGCAGGGAAAACGCTACACCATCGCCATCGAACGCGCAAACAGCAACCTCAGACATTACTTTGCTCGTTTTTCCCGTCGTTGCAAGTCATTTTCTCGTGCATTGGACATGGTTGAGATTACAGTGGGGCTTTTTGCGACACTAAACAACAAATCACTCAAAAACTAACACTCTCGACCCGTAGATTATCCGGCGCGCCCCAGCGAATCGACACACTGGTAGCTTGCGCAGGGTTAGTATCCAGTAATTTTTGATAATTTTTAGCCGTCTGAATGCCATAACCCCCTGGCGGCATGTTGGGCTTAAACGTTCCGCCATTAATTTCCATCAAATTAATCTCCCAAGTGTGATTTAAATGCTTACCAGCATAAAAACAACAAGAAGAACTTTTATGCTACCTAGCGCACGCCGCCATCAATGCTTAAAATCTGCCAGCCTTGCAACGCGACCGGCGGGTCGGCGCTGGTGCCATAAAACGTAAGCTGCAACGCCTGCCCCGAACCCGGCGGCGTGAACCGAATCAGCGAGCTTCCTGATTCGTTATAGTTATTCTCACCGTAGCGCGCCGAACCATACACGGCGCTTGCGGCATCGGGCGTCACCCGCACAAATTGCCGGTGCCGTCTGCTAGCCGCGCGACGGTAATCCCACGCGGATTCAATCATCAAATCCACCTGCGCTATCTGCTTGCAATACACTTGCACTTCGCGAATGCGTTTACGCGTTCTGGGATTCCCCAGCGTGTAAAACGGCGTCCGGTACTTCCAGGCGATCGCCGCCGCCTCGTAGGTGTTACCCCGCTGCTGAATATAAATCTGACCTGCATAATCGCCCGTGTACAGCGTTTCGTTCAATACGACACCGCAGCGCGCCTCGAACCCTTCGCGTAAACTCCACGCGGGTTGCTGCGCCCTTAAGGCAACATGCTGCACCAACACCCGGTTGTTTCGGCTTGCGCTGCCATCGGGCACCACCCACCATAGCTGCTCGCGTGCGGCATCGTGCAGGGCAAACGCATTGCCCAGCGCGCTACGGTTTAAGCGCTGGAGCAATGCCGAAATAGATTTTGACAATGCACCCCCCAAGCCCTGTTGCAAGGCCCCCTGAGCGCCCTCGGTACTAAACGCAGAGACCCCGCTTTCATCCAGAAACAACAGCGTGCCACCCAGCGTCACCACCGCATCTGGCCCGGCCGCACCACTGGAATCCGAAATTTTTTGCACCGTAAACGTGTCGCCATCTTGGCCTTGTAGCATGTAAATCGCGCGCTCTTTAAAAATAACCAGTACCTCGATGCTATCTAAAGGCAAAAACAGGGGCTTTAACGCCGTGATTTTCTGCCCATCGCCCGGGGCAATTTGAATCAATCCCGCCGATTCTGGTAAGCTTCCGGGCTCAAACGCGGTGGGGTCCTCTATCGCCGAAATATACAGCGCAGACGGGTTTTGCGCATCGCCCGCCAGGCAAAGCCGATTGCTATAAATCGCCCCGAATCCGGGCGCACCCGGCGCAAAGCCTAAAATTGCAGGCGGCCACCCCGGCAGGGGCTCAACCGCGTTTATACCATCCCAGCGCAATGGCGCGGAGGCACCATCAAACATCATCAAAAACCCCTGAAACGTCAAAAAGCGCACGCGCTGACCTGGTGTTAAGCCGGTATAAAGCTCGGTCACTACGCCGCTGCCCACAGTAAGGCTGTAAAGTTTACCGCCAGATGCGGCAATTAACTGGCCCTTAAATGCGTGCATGCCATCTATGGGTGCGCCCTCGGCCAAAGGCACTGCGTTCAGGCGTTTGTAGCCCACATTGTTGGTGCTCCAGGTGCCATCGTTTGCGGGCTGCAAATTTACGATCAGCTCCGCCTCGCGGTCGCTCAGCGCGGCGTCGTTTTGCGCGGCGTTCATGCCGCCGGTGTGATTAAAATAACTAAAAATTTGCATGGCAAAACTCCAGTCGCTTAAAAACCCCTAACCGATTAGATCAGCAATCGGGGTCTCTAACATTTTTTTTGATACGGGCAAGCACGCGCTGCGCTTAAAATTCCAATGCGGTTAAACCCGGCATTCAGATTTTAAATGAGGGAGTAGACAAAGCGTCGACTTGGTGTAAAATAAACCCTTAAGAAAAATTTCTAGGTTTCTGTAAGGTTATCATTCGTAGTTTGGGACGTAATTTATATGCAGGTTGGTTTCATACAAAAAAAATTCCCGCAAGAAAAAGTTCGGTTTGGTACTTCATTTAATCTTGGTCCAAAAATCAATCAAAGCTTGGCTGCAACAGAGAAACTACTGACTGACCTCAACGATCCCACCCGTGCAATTGATCATACACATCGCATTGATCACATGTCTTCGACCAGACAAGAAAAACTAAAGACAGCTTTAACAAAACGATTCTTAGCACCAGAAAAGCTCACCAAGAAGAATTTTGAGGATTTTAATAAACTTTGGCAAGTTGGACCACAATATCCGCGATTCTTAGTTGGCTCAGATTTTAATCAAAACGATAAATTTCATCATTTTTTACTAAAATCTGTTGGCAGCGGAGATATTCAGACACTTTGGACTCGCATTAAATCAGCACTTAAAGCTAATCATCAGACGGTTGGCATATTGACGCCAATCTCTCTAAATCCTAAAAAAACCAGTTTTCAGCATGATGTAGAGCAACGGCCCGCCTTTCGAAACTTTGCCGATAGTCTGCTGCTTTTATCCACCGACAACGACAAAAAAGAAGTCCTTGGGTTAGCCGATGAGGACGTATATATCTTAAAAGATCACGGACTCGATACCTGGTACAAAGAAGTCTTTATGAAAAAGCCGGATTTAAGCCGAGCTCAACTTGCTGCTAGAGCCAGAAGTTTTTACTCTGACAAACTTTTTAACCACGAAGTCAACCGATTGAATCGTCTACGTCAAATACACGATGTTCCCAAAGGTGATGATCATTTAATCATCATTAAAAGCAACGAATCTTCTTCTGGCGATCCGGTTGCTACCGGAAACAGGATCATGACAGCAGCCAAGCAAAATATAATGGCTGGTGCTTCGTCCGATCCAACCCTAAGAAACAAAAATATTCATCAAGCTATTCTACGTTCTAAAAGTAATACGTCTGCTCAAGAATCCGAGGCACAACGTCTGTTAACTCAATCAGCCCAATGGGGCTCGGTTAACGATGGCATCGTCCCCATTACGCCAAAATTCTTCTTTGCAACACCAGAACAGCAAGCCAATCAAGCAGTGTCAGCAATTACAAACAGAAATTATAGTGCCGCAGATAAAGCGGAGCAAAGGTGGAATCAATTTAGTGATGCGGCTCGACAGTTGAAAGATATAGACCTCGACAAAGAAGCCTCTTAGCCCCCACCCCGCATGCGCTTGGGGCCTTGCAGCCCGGCGGCCAGCGCCCGCAATTGATTAATCCCCTCAAGGTACAATCCCAACTGCGTGCCGCTGCTTGCCTCCCCTAAAAATTGTTCTAGCAGTGCCTGGGCACCTTTATACAGCACCGGTGCCCAATCATCAGGAATGGGTAGCACATCACTGGCTAAGCTTAACGGCACCGGGCTGGGCGCATAACTTAGCCGCAGCGTGTAAGCTTTATCCGCGGTCGGGTGCAGTTTCAGTGTTTGCCCCTGCAATAGCGCGCGCGTCGGCATCCCCGCTGCCGGAAGCAACCCGTTAAAGCTCGCCACGCTGGCCAATCCCAGTGGATTAAGTGCGCCTTCAATCCACAAGCTGCCAGGCGTTAACCGGTCACTTGGCACCGGCAAACTCACTTCCGTCGCCCCCTGCGCAACGCTTATCGTCGCGCTTTGCGCCTGCCGAAACAATCGCAGCCGCAAACTCATATCGGCCAGCGTGTCGTTAATCGCCTGCACGCATTGTTTGGCCGGCGATTCTAGCCCCTCCAGGGACGCAACCGTCTCCTGTCCGGTGCGCACCAATACGGCGTTCACCGCCGTTAGCAAAGTTATGGTCATGCAAGTCTCTCCCAAAAAACGTATTGCTTCTGTCTGCACAAGGCGAATTAAAAAAACAGCGGGGAATTCAGAGGGCCTCAGAAGCGTTTATGCGCAAACGCTTTTTAAGAAAAGCTTGGCCTTCTGCCGTAGGTGTGGGCGCGCAGCCCTACCTATATTTCAAAAATCTCGTTGCTAATTTTCAAAAACAAACCTATAAACTGTGTAGATATCGCCTGCAAAAAAAAGACAGCCCAACGGCCCGGCAAACTTAGTTGCCAGCCGCGGGCTGCCATGGTCGGAGAAAGGAACGGGTTGGTTAATCGCTTCGCTATGGTTAAAATAAGTTAGCTTGCTTGTCTGGGTAAAAATGGCCCCAGGGGGGAACGCCCTCGCAATTCGGGGCGACTCATTGGCCAAACTCCTCCCTAATTATAAACTCGCGTTATCCACCTTCAAAATCGCCCCCGCCTTCGGGAAGAACGTCTTGGAGCCATACAGATACAAGCCCTTCACGGCGTGCGCAAACATATCGTAGGGGCGAACTGTCTCAACCTGCGCCACCTGGCTGGCAAAGCTAATCATATCCGGCGTAAACGCCAAAATATCTAAAACATTGCTACCATTGGGCACCATATTGGTGGTCACGTGCACCGCAAACCCGGCGACGTTTCCAATATACCCGTTTTGCACCACGGTATCGCCCAGGCTGCTGGCACGGGTAAATTCTTCCGATTGCAGCAACAGCGTTTTTACTTTGGGCGGAATCACCAAATTACGCCCTTCGGCCGGAATATTATCTTCATCCAAAGTTTCACCCAGCTCGGTAATATAGGCGTACACGTTGGTTTTGGTGAGGCTAATTGGCGCTAAATTCGTCCCGATAATATTTCCCGCATCTACGTTCGTGGTATGCGTCAGCAGGTGCGTATCCACCATATCCCGAATCGCCATTGCGGCGCGCCCGGCATAGCCCTCTAAAATATCCGTATCCGATTGCGCCTTATCGAGATCATCGACTTTAAACGCAAAGTATTTTTGCTGGTTAATCACCAAATCCTGCATCGGATCAGTGAGCGCCTGAAAATTAATAATACTATCGCGCGTGTAATCCTGAATCGCAATATTGCCGAACGTGCGCACGTGCACGACGTCGCCAGCGTTAGCAATTTCGCCCTCGTAGTCTCGGTTCACCAATTTAGCCATCACGACGGTTTTATCAAAAACTTTTAATAGTTTTTTGCTCCAGACTTCTGGAATAAAATTGGCCAGCGCCATGGGTCTTCAATGCTCCTCTATTGTGTAGTTTCGGGTGGGTAAAATAACTTGATTAACTTTTTAAATCGGAAAAGCCAGTCAACTCGGCTTTGGTGCGAGGCCGTAAAATTTAAAACGGCCTCGCAGACGAGTCGCGTGCAAGCGCATTCGCGCGCAGCAGCGCGTTTCGTCAAAAGCCGATGTTGACGATATCGCAAGGTCAGTCACAAAATTGGGGATTCACAAGGCACAAAGCGCTTATAACGCTTTTAAAATAAAAGCTAGGCCCCTGTGTGGGGAGCGCTTAAGGGCTAGCCCCTCAGCCGCCGGCCGCGCAGGCCAGAAAACATCAATTAATCTCCCCCCTCGCCAAAGCCGCATTAATCGCCGGCTCATGGCGCATAAATTCCGCCAAACTCATCTGCGCAATCTGCTGACGCGTAAAGTGCTGCGCCCGACTACTGGCATCCCGCGGCCCCGCAGGCGCCATCTGTTTGGGCAATTTTGGCACCGAGGCCTGTGCCCCTTCGGGCGTGATTTCTTTTGCAATCATTTCTTTTAGGTTTTTCTTGACGCTCGCAAGCGCTTTGTCCAGCAATACCGGCCAAGGGTCAATTACGCCGTCCTCGTCCGTTTCAATCAATCGGGCCGCCTCTTGTAAAACGTAAGGCTCCAATTTTTCAAAATCCGGTTCGTGCTTGCGCAGCATCAAAATAGCTTGCTCCAGCTGCGCCGACTCCTGCATGTCTTTACCGACTTTCGCCAAATGTGTCTCGGCTTCGTCGGCAATAATGCCTTTAATAAAGCCCACCGGGTTGGCGTAGAACGCCTCCAGTAAGGCCTTGGTGTTTTCGGTGTTATGTGTATCTAAAAAATCCTGTTTCCCAGATTGCTGTTCAACAGCTTGATTCGGCTTGTCATTCGGCATAAGAGTCTCTCCTGTTTTAATCGCTTAAATGCTTGTATAATAAAACTATGCTATTCCCCCGATTCTCTTTCCTTGAATCAGAGCCTAAATTTTTAAAACTAAATTTTTGGGCTTGCTTGCTGTTGTCAACTCTGCTGAGTTTTTCATTACTCTACTATCTACTTTTTGAAAAGTTTACAGACTTTTTACTGCCAATGGTCATGCTTATCCCCGAGCAAGTCCATGGGCTTTTACTCTTTATCTTGCCAATGCTTTTACCAGTTTTTTGGCTTTTTTCTTTGCTTTTAATGTTGGTTTTCATCCTTTTCAAAGGGCAAAACAAAAAAAGTTATTTTTTGCAAGTTCGTTCTTTTTCTTGCCCTTAATAATCGATTTTAAAAGAACAGTGGATGGTGTTTATTATTTGTCTTTGGGTTTAAACAAAACATTCTATGCATTCTGGCTCGCCAAAGAACTGAATATATGAAAAGACTCTTCTATTGCCTTAAATCAGAAGTAAAATTGATTAAAATCATTCTTACTGTGCTTTTTCTATCATTTTTAGGATGTTTTTTTTCACTAATTTGTAGCTTAATCTACTCAAATTTTGAAGCAGAAGTTTATACAACAAAAAAATGGCTGTCATGGGTATTTTTAGGTGCTATCTCAGGGCTGCTAACGGCACCTGTTTGGCTGGTACTTAATGTGGCTGGGCTACCTATACTTCTATGCAAGGCAAAATTAAAAATTACTAAATTCATAGCAATTATTTTCTTTTTAGCACCCCTAGCTATTCGTTTTGACTTTATTCTGGTAGCAATATCAGAGATGCAAATGATTTCCTCAACGCTTTATTCAGAATTTAATCGTCTATGGCATCTATAAGCTTTTTAAACGAGAGTTGCTTCCGAAATAGTTCTTTTCGATATACATCTGGATATTTTTCTTTTAGCAAATGATATTCATCAGGTGTTCTCAGTCCTTTCGGCCACGGATTACCAGTTTTATATTCATAGTAACCACTCACAATAGCAGCTTGGTCTTCAGGTTGGTCTCGTCTAGATGGTAATGTCCAGTTTGCAACTTCTTGAGCTTTCCATAAAGTACTTTCTAGAGATTCCCCTAATTTTGCCATTGCTTGACCAAAAATGTTATTGGCTAAGTAGGCATCATGCACTTTTTCACCTTTGTAAAAGGCCCAACTTCCTGCAGGAGGAATTCCTTTGTCGCCTTTAATATCCCAAGCCCCGTTGGGTCTAAAATTTGCAATAAATTTAGGATATTCCCAAACACCCCCGTTTTTATTTACATCCCCCAATATCTTGTCGACATAATTTTTGTAAGTCTTTTCAACATTGGGATATTTTTTGTCCGGCAAGTCCGGTGTTTTCGGAAATTCTTCTATTCTTGCCTTAATTAACGGGCTAGATTTCCCACCACCCTTACCCTCAATGGGGTGAACAATCCCGTTTGCGTCCGTAAAAAAGTCCATTGCTATCTTCTCTCCTCAGTCAAAACGGCTGTCCCCTCCAAAAACACCCCGGACTCATCCCCCAACCCCAGGCGGCGGTAAATCCGCCGGTACACCTCGGTCACGTCCACGCGCTCGCGCAGCTGCGCATCCGCCTGAATCAACTTGGCAAAGCCCAGCAAGCCGTCCAGCTCTTTTTGCTGCGTCATCGCGGCGTAACTGCCGGTCACCTCAAACGCGCAGGGCGCGTTCAGCATCTCCAGCGCGCCCAGCGGCATAAACTGACGCATCAAACTCAGCACCGTCTGCAAATAGGGCGCCAGCACGCTCGATTCCAAATGCGCAATCACGTTACCAAACTTTTGCGCGCCGCCGGCAATCATCGCGCTCACTTCCGTCGCGCTTTTGGCCTGCACCAAACTGCCCGCACTCCCCGACTCACTGGCGCCCTTCATCAGTTTATGAACGCCCGTGGTCTCCTCCACCTCCTGCTTCAAATCGGCAATCTCGGTAAACGCCACCGTAAAATTATTTAAATACTGAATCGGCCGCAGCGTGTCGTGGCTCTTCACCGGAATCAACGCCCCCGGCGCGGTCACCACCGTATCCGGGTCAAACACGTCATCGTTAATCAGGTACGTAAACGGGTTATTAATGGACACGTTAATCACGTCAAGCTTCTGATTCGTCAGCGTGTTCACCGCGTGCTGAAGCCCCAGGCATTTTTCAATCGGGCTCAGGCCGTACAACTCGCCAGGCACCGGCGTGTACGTGCCCAGCACAAACGGCACCCGCCCGTGATGATACGGATTCGGCTCGAGCCTAATTAATCGCGATTCGCCGCCATTTTTGGCTTGCAAAACCGTGGCAACGTAGTTTTTGTGTAACTCTCCATCGACTTCAAAATCTCCCCAGGCTTCCAAAATGGTGAACGTCGGCGCGTCAGCGGCTTCGCTCACCGTCTGGCCCAAAAGCTTTTGGTGCGGGCTCAAGGCAACAGACTTTGCCTCGCCCTTGGCCAACGTTTGCAATTCATCCGCGCTCAGCGCCTCAAGCAACGGGTACAAGCCACTGCTTAATAAAGCACTTAGGGCGCTGCGACTCCGCCGAATCACCTTGGCCTCGTGCGTGCTGCCCGCCGTAGGATCGAACACCACGTCGGCCATGTCCAGCACTTCAAACCCGGCACCCTCGCGCGTCACGTGCTCGCAATCACAGAGCGCTTCACCAATCGGCACGCCCAACAAGGTTTTCAGCTTACGCTGCTTGATGGTTTGCACGTCGCGTATCCATGGCAGAGCAGCGACGCTGTTGCCGGTCACAATGGCCTGCTTTAAAAACAGCGCAAACTGCTCTCTAAAGCGCATCCGCTCCAGCTGCTCGCGCATCAGGCTTTCAATGTGCTTTGAACTGGCCAACACGCTTTCTTCGCCTAACGGCTCAGGCGCATGGGCCTCGCTCCGAGAACGCGTTTGAGAAAACCCGTGCTTTAACGGCCGTACACTAAAAAACGGTTCATTACTGGGGAACAAACTGTTCATCAAATGCGCATGAATACTTTCCACGCACTCAAACAATACGGGCCGAACCACTTTTGCCCGGTCGGGCTGGCGCAAGTGCTGCGGGCTGTATAACCCCTCGGCGTTACACAGGTATGCATCCCAGCACTGCTGCCACGTGCGCTCCAGGCCGCTACGCTGAGTCTTCCAGGCGCTAAACTGCCCGGTAATCTGCTGCGCCAGCGTGCGCCGCGCCTCCGCCGAGAGCTGCGCCAAAGGCAGCCCCGTTTCAGCAATCGTTTCAGCCGTGTCGTACATCATCATCCCTCACATTGTTTTGAGCCGGCCAACACGCAGGCCTAGTTTTACTGTTCGTCGTGCCCGCTTTCGCGGGCATCCATCATTGCGCGACCCGGGCGGACTGCGTCCGCCCGTTGTAACAGCCCTAACCCGGACGTTGACTCTTCCCGGCATACCAGTAAACGCCAGTCGAGCCCTGGGCTTCAAAATGACCCTGCACAACCCCTAACGGGGCTTGCCTAAGTGCAAGGCGAAGCCTTTGCCGGTTGTGGGCGCCCATCCAATACAGTCCTGCGCCAGCGGCATCGTTAAAATCCGGAGAAGTCCAGCGCACTGGGCTGCGTTCTGTCGTTGGCCGCAGAAGTCTTCCTGCGAGCAAACCGGCACCACAGCCCGTGCGTGATGAACATGATTATCCACACCCCGCCGCGTTTGCATAGCGAATTAAATTTACGATTTGCTGTCTAGGCATTCACCGGCTGAATCTTCTGCAGCGCCTGCGCCAAGTCGGCCTGCAAGTCCTCAAACGCCTCTAACCCGACTGAAAGCCGAATCACGTCATCAGTCAGCCCAATCGCGGCCTTGTCTTCGGCGCTCATTCCTGCGTGCGTTTGCCGCGCCGGAATACACGCCAGACTTTCGATGCCCCCCAAACTCACCGCAAGCCTGAATAACGACGTGCTTTGCAGCAATTTTTCGGCCATCGCGGGGCCGCCTTTGGGCTTGAGCACAATCATGCTGCCAAACGCCTTCATTTGTTGCATGGCTAGCGCTTTTTGCGAATGAGACGCCAACCCAGGATAGCTGACCCACTCAATCGCATCTTGCTGTTGCAGCCATTCGGCCAGTTGCTGCGCCGTTTTGCACGAAGCCTCGGTGCGCACGCCCAACGTTTTAATGCCTCTCAGCGTCAGCCACGCCGCAAACGGGTCCGCCGTTGCCCCCAAGCCCACCTGATAAAACTTGAGCTTGTCGTGCAAGGTTGACTCTGCATACGGGCGTTGGTTATACACTAAACACCCGCCCACCACATCGCTATGCCCGCCAATGCTTTTGGTGGTGCTATGCATCACAATATCGGCCCCGTGGCACAGCGGCGTCTGCAAATACGGCGAACAAAACGTGTTATCTACGCTCAGCAACACACCCGCCGCCTGGCACACCGAGGCAATCGCCTTTAAATCCAGAATCTTCAACATTGGGTTGGTGGGCGATTCAATGTGCACCAGCTTGGTGTTGGGTTGTATTGCGGCCTTTAAGGCGGCCAAATCGGTACAATCCACAAAGCTCAGCGCAATATCCATCGGTGCCAGAATTTTACGCATCAGCACATCCGTACCGCCGTATAAATTGGCTTCGCCAATAATATGATCGCCCGGCCGTAATAACGCCATAAACATCGTGGTCAGGGCACCCATGCCGCTGGCAAAAAACAGCGCTTGCTCGCCTTTTTCCAAATCGGCCAGTACCGCCTCCAGCGCATCGATGGTGGGGTTACTAAACCGGCTATAAAAATACGGGTTTTCGTCTTTATTGTCCTTGTTCAGCGAGGTTTGAACAAAGGTGCTGGTCTGGTACAAGGGCGGAATCACCGAGCCCGTGACCGGGCAAGCCGCCTGCCCAACATGTACCGCGCGCGTGTTAAAGCCAGTGTAGCCGTTTGTATCCGCCATCGTAAAAAAGTCCTTTCGTGTTCGCTTATTCTCTCACAATGGATTCGTTTGGCTGTCAAATAAATAGCGACCGTGAATTCTATTGCATTCAACTGGTTCAAACCAACTTCTACCCGTCATACCCGCGAAGGCGGGTATCCATCTTTCATCATTACTGAAGTGCCAAACAAAGGATTCCCTTAAAAACTTGTCGCTTCTGTCAGCGCAAAAAGAGTTCAATAAAAAACAACGCCGAAGGCTTGGAGGCGCCGCGACAAAAGCCTGCCTGAGCCTCGGCGACAGCCCCAACTAAGGGTTAGGGCCGCATAGCCCCAATAATCACCGATTTGCTTAAATGGGTGAAATTAACGCCCTTTACTCAAAAACCCACCCCCGCCCGCCGACACCCTGAATAAAATAAATCCCCCTTGAGTGCAATCCTAAATAAATCCCATGACCTCCCTGCCCGAACTCTCCAGCTATCAAGAGCGCGTCCTCAAACGAGTGCGCGATATTCCCGCGCTGCCCGAGGTCGTCAATCAAATCGTCAGCCTGCTCAGCCGGCCCAACACCCCCGCCTCCGAGATTGCCTCACTCATCACCGTCGATCCCGGCCTCACCTCGCGCGTCCTGCGAATGGTCAATTCGGCGGCTTATGGCATCCAGCGGCAAATTACCAGCGTGCAGCACGCTATTATGCTGCTGGGCTTTACAACGGTACGGGGGCTGGTGCTTAGCGCCAGTATTTTCAAGCTTTTTTCGGGCACCGATGGCCAAAGTGGTTTTGACGTTAGGGGATTTTGGGCGCACTCCATCCTCACCGCGCTCATCAGCCGCAATCTGGCCGAATGGCTGAAACTCCCCGAAATCGAGGACGCCTTTAGCGCGGGCCTGCTGCACGATATTGGCAAACTGGTGCTCGATCAACATTTGAGCGCCGAGTACGCAAACGTCTTAATGTGGGCCAAGCGCAGCGATATTAACCTTTACGGGCCAGGGTTCCTGGATGCCGAACTGGGGGTGCTGGGTTGCACGCACGCTACAATTGGCGAGCATGTGGCCCGCAAGTGGAAACTCCCGCAAACCCTCACCGAGGCCATTGCTTTTCATCACGACCCGCAACACGCCACCGAATCACCCGCGCTGGTGTACACCGTGGCGCTCGCCAACGTGCTTGCGCACTGCGACCCCACCCTCGAGGCACTCGCACAAGAGCAATACCGCTACGAAGCATATTTGGCCTATTTTAAACAGGATGCCAGCACGCCAGAGATCCAGAAACAGCTCCAAACGCTGCTGCTTAACGCGCAAGCAGCCTCTGAGACCTTAATGAGCTCCTTCAATGCGCTCTCGCCCTAACGCTGCAGCTGGCTTAAACGCAAATTGCAGCAATGCCTGCGGCGAAATTTGCCGCCCCCTTGGCGTGCGCATCACCAAGCCCTGCTGCAGTAAATACGGCTCATAAACATCTTCTAGCGTACCCGCATCTTCGCCCATGGCGCTGGCCAGCGTCTCTAACCCTACAGGTTGGCCGCCAAACGTATGCGCCAATAAGGCTAATATCTGGCGATCCGTCGCATCAAGCCCCAAAGCGTCAATATCATAAAGGGCTAACGCCGCCTCGGCGAGCGCAACATCAATCTGCGCATCGGCCTGGCCGCCGTGTACCTGCGCATAATCGCGTACGCGCTTGAGTAAACGGTTCGCGATGCGCGGCGTGCCGCGACTGCGTTGCGCAATCATATCGGCCGCCTCCGGCTCGATTTTTACGCTCAATAACGCCGCCGAGCGCGTAATAATTACGGCCAGCTCTTGCGGGGTGTAAAACGCCATACGGCAATGCAAGCCAAAACGGTCGCGCAACGGGCTCGTCAACGAGCCTGCTTTGGTGGTAGCGCCCACCAGCGTAAACCGTGGCAGCGGGATGCGCAGGGTGCGTGTCGCCTCGCCGCTGCCCACCGCCCGATCGAGCGTAAAATCTTCCATGGCGGTGTATAAAATTTCTTCGCTCACGCGGTTTAACCGATGAATTTCATCGATAAATAACACCGATTTGGGCTCAAGCCCCATTAACAGCCCCACAATATCGCGCGGCTTCTCGAGCGCCGGCGCACTGGTAATTTGGCAGCCAACACCCAATTCCTGCGCCATAATGCTTGCCAGCGTAGTTTTACCCAACCCAGGCGGGCCGTACAGCAAAATATGCTCCAGCGCCTCCTGGCGAACCCGTGCCGCTTGCAAGGCAATGTTCAGCTTATCCTTAAGCGCCCCCTGCCCCGCATACTCTGCCAGAGATTTTGGCCTTAGCGCCGCATCAAAGCGCAGTTCAGAGGGCTTCTCCTCTGCGGCCATTAGCCCACTTCGAGCAACAGACGTTACTTTAACGCCTTTCGCAGACGCTTTCGGCAAAGCGGGCAACCGTTCTGGTCGGTTCGCATCATCATCAATCTGTATTGCCATAGCACCACGTTTGCAAACACTTACGCCCCCGAAAAAAACTTGGCGACTCTGCCACGACTGACAATATATGTGTTTTGATGTCGCGCAGTAGTAAATTTAGTGGCCGCCCTGTCAGTGACGGGATAGTCGCGTAAAACTTTAACTGCTTTAAATCTAGGGTTTCGTGTTTGTCTTTAAACGCCGCCGAAACACCGCCCCATAGGTTTATTAAGCCATGGGTTCATTCTAGGGTGTAACATTCGCGAACTTGACCAGTATAACGTAAAACACCTGACAAAAGACGCTTTACTTAAAAGCATAGCAAAACCACCCCCCGCCTCTGAATGACATATAACACCCCACAGATATCCCTACAAATCACCCGTTTGGAAGCACCGCATCACGGGCTACAGCCCTGATTTTGCCTGCCGATACAGTTTTCATCACGCCTTATTCTTTTGCCATTACAGCCCCCCCAAGCATGAGTCCGACTTTATGACCGCCGCATCGCCTGTGCTTAACCTACTCATCGCAGATGATTCCTTAACCTACCGTATGATCATGAAGCAGGCCGTTCAAGGCCTCGAGGGCGTGAATCTTCTAGGCACCGCCGTCAATGGCCTGCAAGCCGTTGAGATGCTTGCGGAAAAACCGGCCGATTTAGTACTGATGGACGTCGAAATGCCCGTCATGGACGGCCTGACGGCCCTCTCAGAAATTAAAGCGAAATACCCCGAGGTCAAAGTCGTGCTGGTGAGCGGCATTAACCGCAGCGCCGCAGACATGACCATCGAAGCCCTGCAACGCGGCGCGCTCGATTTTATCCCGAAACCCAACCGCGAAACGCCTGCTGAAAACCTGGCCGAAATTAAAGAACGCCTCAGCGTTATGGTCGCCATCGTTCGCAGCAAGCTTGCCAAACCCGGCCATCAGGCGCTCAATAGCCCCGCGCCAGCCAGCCAGAGCCCAAGCGCTTGGCCCGCAAACGGCATTGCCTTTAGCGGCGCTAAAACACCCGCAAGCCCCGCGGCGCAAAAGCCCAGCTTAATTAAACCCGAACAGCCCCCGCGCATCCGCGCCATAGCCATTGGCTCGTCCACGGGCGGCCCAAACGCATTATCTCAAGTTATTCCAAACCTTCCGGGCAACCTGGGTGTACCCGTATTTTTAGTGCAGCACATGCCGCCAGTGTTTACGGCCTCGCTCGCCAAAAGTCTGAACGAAAAATCCGCGTTAACCGTTAAAGAGGCCGAAGCGGGCGAACATATCAAACCCAACACGGTCTACATTGCGCCCGGCGGATATCATATGACAGTCTCTAAAAACGGCGTCATGTATGTTATTGGGCTCGATCAAAATCCGGCCGAAAACAGCTGCCGCCCCGCTGTTGACCCGCTCTACAGAAGCGTTGCCGAACATTACGGCAAAAACGTGCTGGCCGTCGTGATGACGGGCATGGGTAGCGATGGTGCCAAAGGCTTATACCCGCTTAAAAAAGCCGGCGCTTACGCGCTAACGCAAGACGAAGCCAGTTGCGTGGTGTATGGCATGCCTAAAGCCGCCGTCGATGCCGGATTGTCTGACGAACAGCTCCCGCTAGACGCAATTGCAAATCGTATCGCTGCGATTACCCTGCAATCTAACGCTTTGCAAGCGGCGGCTAAACTTTAACTGCAAATTAAAAATTGCCCCATGGCGGAGTTACCCCGCAAGACCCACTGTTACTATCCGCAGGGATTTACCTGGCAAATTCAGTTTTTTCATAAACATGGCTCATAAGCATAAAACAGCTTAAATCTTGGCCTTACGGCTTTTTACGTGACTTATTTGCGATTTGATTGACGATTAGGATTTTAACCATTATGGCCCTTACGCCTGCCGACCTGATGCCTGCCATTTCGGCAACCAACAATGCCAGCTCGCTCAACGCGCAAGAGTTTGAGCTGTTTCGCGAATATATCGAAAAACAGTGCGGCATCGCGCTCGGTAAAGAGAAAGCCTATCTCGTCGAAAGTCGCCTTGCCAAACTGGTCGTTGAATCTGGATGCGAAAACTTTTCGGATTTTTATAAAAAAGTGCGCAGCGGTCTGGATTTAGCCCTTAAAACCAAGGTCATTGATGCAATGACCACCAACGAAACGCTGTGGTTTCGTGATGAAAGCCCGTTTACGCTGCTTAAAACCCAAATTTTACCCGAGTTTCAGGCGCAGCTTGCAGCCGGTAAAAAGCACCAACTGCGCATCTGGTCGGCCGCCTGCTCTACCGGGCAAGAACCCTATTCAATTGTGATGACGGTCAAAGAATTCGACGCCGAACACGCCGGCAAAGCGGGTAAACCGCCTGTATACCCTGCGCTTAAAATTCTGGCCACCGATATTTCAAGCTCGGCGCTGATGCTCGCTAAAATGGCCCGTTACGATGGCATTTCGATTGCCCGAGGCCTCCCTGAGGCGTATAAAGAAAAATATTTCGAGAATCAAGGTCGCGTCTTTAGTCTAAAAGACGAAATCAAGCAGCCCGTTGAATTCAAGTCCTTTAACCTGCAAGATTCCGTGTTTCCGTTAGGCAAATTCGACGTCATCTTTTTACGCAACGTTGCCATTTATTTTTCGGCCGATTTTAAAACCGAACTGTTTGGCAAACTGGTTACTGCACTCAACCCGAGTGGGTACCTGATTTTAGGCGCCTCAGAGTCTATCAATGGCTACAGTAAAGCCTTTGAAACCAAATTGTTTGAACGCGGCACGCTCTATCAACTTAAAGAAGCGCCTTAGAGCGACTTTTAATAGCCAGTTTTCAAGTTCCTTACTTTTTTTCAAGTTCCTTACTTTCGGAGATTCTAGTTATGATCGTTTTATCTGTCGATGATTCCGCCATCATTCGCCGCTTTATCCAAGGCGCCGTCGAAGTCATGGGACTTGATTTTGCAGGCGTCGAACATGGGCAGGCCGCGCTTGATTATTTACGCGAGCACGCAAACGATGTTTGTTTAGTTCTGCTGGACTGGAACATGCCGGTGCTCGATGGCTTTAGCACACTGCAAAAACTACAATCCGACCCAGATCTTAAACAAATTCCGGTCATGATGGTTACCACCGAAACCGAGCGGACGAACATCGTTAAAGCCATTCAGGCGGGTGCCAAAAACTATCTGACCAAGCCCTTTTCTCAGGAAGACCTGATGATTAAAATGAACGAATGCCTGGCGATGACCGTATAATCCCTCTATATCATTCATTTAAGCGTGCCCTTGCAGCGCAATAAACCTGCGTATACTTATAGGCATCACGTCTCTTGGTTTGTCTTAAATCTGCTTGATTCGTTGAACGAGCGTTGAAATAACGTTGAACGAGCGCGGCAGAACATCTTTGACCTGTTTATCGTGTTGTTTTCCGTGCGTGTGTCCTAAGCCAAGCTTCGGCGCTTTAAACTAGTATAATGTCTCGTCTGTTTCTAGGCGTGCTGGTTCTATGGCTGCTTTCCGTTCATCAACCACTTCTGGTAGCGCTAGTGGTGCTAATCGGCCCCCCACCGAGACCGACCCGCGCTGGCTGTTTCTGGATTTAAACAGCTATTTTGCCAGTGTCGAACAACACCTGAACCCGGCACTGCAAGATAAACCCGTGGCCGTGCTGCCAGTGCTCTCTAAAGGCACCAGCGTGATTGCCGCAAGCGTGCAAGCCAAGCGTTACGGCATTAAAACCGGCACGCCCGTTTGGCAAGCCGAGCAACGCTGCCCAGAGATTATCTTTGTACAGGGCCGGCACGAACATTACGTCCGGTTGCATCATCAAATCGTTGCACAAGTCGAACAACATCTGCCGGTCACTCAGATTTGCTCCATCGACGAAATGGCGTGCCGGCTGCATTTAAACGATCGCCCGGCCGCACGCGCGCTTGCGCTGGCCAAAACCATTAAACAGGGCATCATCCAGCAAATTGGCCCGTGCCTCACCTGCTCCATTGGTCTTGCGCCCAACCGGTTCTGGGCTAAAGTGGCCACCGACATGCAAAAGCCCGATGGCCTGGTTTACCTGACCCCCGAGCAACTCCCCGAGGCGTTATTTACGCTTGCGCTTAACGATTTGCCCGGCATCGGCCATGGCATGTCGCAACGTCTGCACGCTGCGGGTATCAGCAACACGCGCCTTTTGTGGGATTTAGGCGCCCGGCAGCTCAAAAAAATCTGGGGTAGCGTCCTGGGCGAACGATTCTGGTATGCCCTGCACGGTTATGATTTACCCGATGAGGCCAGCCCGAATTACTTTAGCGCGGGCAGCCAGCAAAAAAGCATCGGGCATAGCCACGTTATGGCCCCCGAAATGCGCCCACCGCAGGCCGCTTATCTGGTCGCCCGGCGGCTTTTGGTCAAAGCGGCCAGCCGGTTACGCCGTACCGGTTATGTTTGCAGCGGCCTGGCCCTATATTTAAGGTTTGAAGACGACGCCAAGCCTCGTTATTACAGCAAAGACTTCTCGTTTGCAGCCACCCAGGACACCTTTAGCCTGCTCGAAACACTCAAAATACTCTGGCAGCCCATAGTGCATACCCAGGGGCTTAAGCACCGGCGCATTAAAAAAGCAGGTATTGTCCTCTACGGTCTGTTGCCGCAAGGGCAAGCCTCGGGGAATCTGTTTGCGCAACTGCCCGATGGCCGCATCCAGAAACAGCAAAAATTATCCGAACTGATGGACACCCTCAATAGCCGCTACGGCCGCGATACACTCATGCTGGGTGTTTTGCCCGATATGCACCGGCAAGATACAGGCAGCAAAATTGCGTTTAACCGGATTCCCAATCCGGCCGAATTTCACGAGTAACGCCGGGCCTCGGCAAGCACCGGTATCGCGCGCAACACGCAAAACACCACCGAAACATAAACGCTTACCTGCGCCGTAATATACACCCACCCCAACGGACCCGCCGGATGACTTGCGGGATGATGCGCCACAATTAACAGCACAAACGCCAACGCCTTGGCCACCGCGTACAACCACCGGCTGGCACGAGAACTGGTTAACCAGATGCCCAGCTTGCTCTTTTGCATGCTTTGCGCGCCAAACGCGGTTTTGCCTTGCGTTAACGCCATGCCACGCGCGGCATCCACCGCCACGCCGCGCATTATTACCAACGCTGGCACCCACGCAGGCAACCACCCTAAAAGGGCAAACGCAAGCCAGTACAGTAATTCCACCACGCGGTCACCCGCAATATCTATCACCGCCCCCGCCGTGCTGCATTCGCCCAGTTTGCGCGCAATATAGCCATCCACGCCATCCAGCCAAATCACTATGGCCGTTAAAATCGCGCTTGCCGTGAAGGCCCAGGCAGGCGCAAGCTCGCTATAATATCTTGCCGACGACCAATCCAGAATCAGCCCCAGTGCAAAAAGCGCCAAGCCCACACGCCCCACCGAAACCATGTTGGCCCACTGTGTTTTAGCGCCTTGCTTCTGCTGCTCCATAGACCCAATCAACTCCATAAAGTAATCCTGTTGCCCTGTTAAAGCGCTAACCGGGCTAAGTGTAAAGCAAAAACGCACCGAAGGTTGCTTTACGCCGGTACCCAAATCCAGTCCTTTGCATTATTCTTTCGGCATGAAGCGTCCAACGCCAAGCGCTGCCGATCACGCTGCCGCATCTGCGCAGGATCTCGATGCGTCGTTGCGCTTGCCCACCCGCTTGCCGCCTATGCCTTTACCCGACCCCCGCGCTGAACACGACCACCCCAGCCGCATTCTGATTGCCACCGATGCCTGGAAGCCCCAGACCAACGGGGTGGTAACCACCTTGGGCAGCCTTCAGCAAGAACTAACCTGGGCGGGGCATCAAGTCTCGATGGTAACGCCTAACGAGTTTATCAAAGCCCCCTCGTTTTACCCCGGTGTACCGCTCGCGATTCCGCTGGGCATCAGCCGTAAAATCGATGCCATTGCGCCCACACGCATTTTAATTGCCACCGAAGGCCCCATTGGCGTTGCGACGCGCAAATACTGCCTTAAGCACAAGCTACCGTTTGCCACCGCCTGCACCACGCGCTGGCCCGAGTATTTAAAAACCCAGATCAAGTTTCCGCCCCGGCGCGTTACGTACGATTATTTACGCTGGTTCCACGGCAGCTCTAGCGCCATGATGGTCTCGACGCAATCGTTTCGAGACGAGCTGGCGCACAAGGGGTTTAAAAATCTTGTGCATTTGCCGCGCGGCGTCGATACCCACAAGTTTCATCCGTTACCCGCAGACGTTAAAGCCCGCTTTTTACCGCAGCTGCCCCGCCCGCTGTTTTTATACGTGGGCCGCGTCTCGAAGGAAAAAAACCTGAGCGCGTTTTTAAACGCCGACTTGCCCGGCAGCAAACTGGTGGTTGGCCACGGGCCCGACGAAGCTGCGTTGCGCGCCAAATATACGCCAGAAAAGCATCAGACACATTTTTTAGGCCTTAAAACTGGTGGCGATTTAGCCCACGTCTACGCTTGCGCCGACGTGTTTGTGTTTCCGAGTAAAACCGACACTTTTGGCCTGGTCATGCTCGAGGCTTTGGCGAGCGGCCTGCCCGTGGCGGCATTTAACGTCACCGGCCCCAAAGATGTCTTTGCGCCCCAAGCCGACCCCAGCTCCACCGAGGCCGTGGCACCCACTGTTGGCTTTTTAGCTCAAGGCCCAGAGAGCCAGGATTTGGCGCAAGTGGCCCGGCAAGCGTGGCAAGCGCTGGCCGAGAGCAAAATTACCCCGCAAGATTGCGTGGCGTATGCGCAGCGCTATAGCTGGCACACCGTCATCGAGCGCTTTTTGGCCCACGCCCCGGTGATATAGCTGCTGTTTAAGGGAAAAGCGTCCGATATAGCTGCGCCGTATTTTCTGTAAAACTTGGCGTTGGTTTTTTTTGATTTTCATCCCAGTTACTTAGAACGCTTCTGTTATAAATAACACCAGAAAGGCTTGGAGGACATATACATCGTTCATTAGCGCTATCATCAGTAAGAGCTAACAACGCAGCTCCTGCCTCTTTTTCGCTTAATTCTGGATTTCCATCTAATAAGCGAGCTTTATCAAAAAATGGAGAAGGTGGTAATTCCTTAGTTGTGTTTAAATAATCCCGCCCTAAGTTTTCAGCTAATTCTGGCAGCAAAGGCATAGCTTTCGTTAAATTTGGGTATAATTCTTCAGTTTGAGAAAACAATGACTAACTGATCAGAGCAGGTATGTTATCTGGTTTGAACAAAACGGCAGTATGAAGGAGTCTTTCAAAGAGGTTGAGATGTCGTCGGTTAAACCGCCAACAGAATTCGGCCAGATAGCGCGCCA
>JAYKHY010000066.1:0-33473 GCA_035285025.1 Vampirovibrionales bacterium
GGGGCGAAAGTAAAGCCCAAATTGCGTCCGTCATATCGTGACGTTCGTATGCAAAGCTCATAGTAAGTCTCCTCTCAAAACTTGCATGCATTATCACACAAACTATCTTGTGACGACACTATCTAGCAGGGCAAAAAGAGACAGGCGGTCAATCCCAACCCAACAGAAAGGACACCCCATGACCGATTATAATCAACGCAAAAGCCTTCCCAGCTTGGAGCTGGATGTGGCCTTGTATCAACATTACCTGGACGATAGCAATTTAACTGATAAGCAAAAGTTGGAACTGCTGCAAACCCTGTGGACTGTCATCACCGAATTTATTTTCCTGGGATTCGGGGTAAGTTCAACGCAATTGATACAAGATCGTTGTGGACAAAGTGAAGAATTGTCCACAGAAAATGTCAAAACCCACCCCGTTGAGGTAGACTCAGTGAGTCAGGGAGAGGCTTTTAGACCGATTGCCATACCGCCACAACCCCAAGCTATCCAACCAAAATAGAGGAGGCACCATGCTGGAATTCGCACAAAAAGGCCACGATTTAAAAGACGCCGTGATTTACGTCCGCGTCTCCTCGCAAGCGCAGGTGAAGGCGGGCATGGGCGTCGAACCCCAAGCCACCTACTGCACCCAATACGCCAACTGGAAGGGCTATGCCATCCACCGGGTTTTCCGAGACTTTGGCATTTCTGGCAGTCGGGCGGATCGGGAAGGCATTTTGCAAATGCTGGCCTTCCTTAAAGAGAACCGTAAAAAGCGCTATGTGGTGATTGTAGATGATATTTCCCGCCTGACACGGGATATTCGGGTGCATTTGGACTCGCGCGACGCTATTGAACGCTGCGGGGCAATGCTGGAAAGCCCGTCGGTTACTTTTGGCACGGATTCCGATAGCCGCTTTTTTGAGAATATGAAGGCGCTCAACGCCCAGCATCACCGGGAGAAGAACGCTGAGCAAACCAAGAAGCGTCAACAAGCCCGCCTCATTGATGGCTATTGGCCATTCCCGCCAACGCTGGGCTATCGTCATGAGCGCCGCCCCGGCCAGGGCAAGGTGATGGTGCCGCAACAGCCCTTGGCGGGCATTATTCAGGAAGCCTTGCAAGGCTACGCATCAGGCCGATTCCAGACACAAGCGGAAGTCGCCCGGTTTTTAGAGACCCAGCCTGATTTCCCCAAAACCCGCTACGGCACGGTGACCTGCGAAGCGGTCAACCGGATTTTGACGCGAATCCTGTATGCCGGGTATGTGGAATGCGAGATGTGGCAGATTCCCCTGCGTAAGGGCCAACACGAGGACTTGAATGCGATGGAAACCTTCCAGCGCATTCAAGAACGCATCCGTGGCAACGCCAAGATTCCTGCTCGCCCTGATATACGCGCCGATTTCCCCTTGCGGGGCTTTGTGCTCTGCGAGTGTGGAAGCCAGTACACGGCGTGCTGGTCAAAAAGCAAGACGGGCAAAAAGCACCCTTACTACATGTGCTTCAACAAGCAATGCGAGCATTACCGCAAGTCCATTCAGCGTGACGTGCTAGAGACCGATTTTGAAGCCGTGATGGCCGGCATCCAGCCTTCCCAAACCCTGTTTGACCTCACCAAAGCGATGTTCAAGCAGGCCTGGGAGATGCAAAGCCATCGCAGTGAAAGCCTGCGGGATTCAATCAAGCGCCGCATCGCTGAGATTGAGAAGAAAACCGCTATCCTGTTGGAGCGCATCATTGACGCTTCCAACGCCAGCATTGTAGCCAGCTACGAAAAACACATCACCGAGCTGGAAACCGAGAAACTGGCGATGCAGGAAAAACTCACAACTGAGGGCAAACCGCACAAAAGCTTCAATGAATTGTTCGAACTCGCCATTCAGTTTCTGGTAAACCCGCATAAACTCTGGATTCCCGACCGCCTGGCCGACAAGCACATTGTGCTAAAACTGGCCTTTGAGGATCGACTGACCTATGAGCGGAATTCGGGATTTCGAACCCCCGCAATCTCCAGTGTTTTCAAGGCTTTCCAGGAGTTTACAGGGGGCAAAATAAATATGGCGGAGAGGGGGGGATTCGAACCCCCGATAGAGGTTAAAGCCCCTATAACTTCTTAGCAGGAAGCCGCTTTCAGCCACTCAGCCACCTCTCCACGAGGCATTAAGCATGGGTTACAACAGACCGTGGCCTGTCGAGGGGTATGATTATCGTGCCACGTTCGCACAAAATTGGCAATCCATCAAATTCATGGCAAATTAAGGTAGTGGGTCAGTTTGGTTCGGGGAGGGAGCGCGAGGGAGGGAACGGCCCTCGCTTCAGGATGTTGAACACACCAAACTGACCCACTACCAGCTATGGGCTCAGCAAATGATGGGCTCAATGTGGGGGCTTAAAACTTGCCATTCGGCGAGGGTCGTTCCCTCTTTTGTAAGGATTTTGTCAGGTTCAGCCAGCGCGATTTAAAAATCGTTCGTTGAGTGTTGGTTTACGGTTCAGCGCTTGCCGGAACCGATTTATAAACCGGGCGTTAAGCCACAGGAGGGGTGAACTCGCATAAAGCGTCTTTTTTGCTCTGTTTGCGCTTAAATAGAAGGGACTTTGAGTCTTAGTTGCTCATTCAGGCCGAGAGCTCCTGTGGGGCAGTTTTTATGGCCTCATACAGGTAAACCAAAAATCTTATTGCATGCCTGTCGCCTGAAAGCAGATTTTTTTAGTGCTTCCATAAAATTCGTATCCATAAGGATCATCGTAATGCCGGTAATTGCAGTATTGGGCGCTCAATGGGGCGACGAAGGCAAAGCAAAAATTATTGACGCGCTGGCCGAGCAGGCGGGCGCAATTATTCGGAGCCAAGGGGGCTGCAATGCTGGCCATACCGTGGTGCATCAAGGCGAAACCTACAAGTTTCATCATTTGCCCTCAGGCCTGCTGTACCCCGGTAAATTGTGCGTCATGGGACCAGGCACCGTTATCCACCCCGAAGTCCTTCAAAAGGAACTCGAGGCTGTGGCCGCCCGCGGGCTTGACCTGAGCGCCCTTAAAATCAGCGAGCGCGCGCACATTACGATGCCCTACCATTTATGGCAGGAAGAACGCCAAGAGTACGCGCTTTCGGCCCATAAAATCGGCACCACCGGCAAAGGGATTGGCCCCACTTACATGGATAAAGTGGGCCGGCTGGGCATTCGTGTTTCGGACTTATTTGAAGACGATGACACTCTTAGAGCGCAGCTAGAGCGCATTAGCACTGTTAAACAGGCGTTTTACGGCAGTCAGGTGCCAGAATTGCTTAAAAACGTTGATGATTTGCTGGCTCTGTGTCGTCAATATCAACCCCTGTTTGCGCCCTACGTTGCCGATACCAGCGAACTACTGCAGGCGCTACTTGAGGCTAAGCCGGATGCCTTGGTGCTCTTTGAAGGGGCGCAAGGGGCCATGCTCGATGTTGATTACGGCACGTATCCGTTTGTGACCAGTAGCAATACCACCATTGGTGGCGTGTGTGTTGGCAGCGGGTTACCGCCTAAAATGCTGACGCATACGATGGGCGTGATGAAGGCTTATTTAACGCGCGTCGGCAATGGCCCGTTTCCGACTGAATTGTTTGACGAAATCGGTGATTTTCTGGCCGATAAAGGCCGAGAGTTTGGCACCACGACAGGGCGTAAGCGTCGCTGCGGCTGGTTCGATGCGGTTCAGGCGCGCTATAGCGCACAAATTAACGGGCTGGATAGCATTGCCCTCAATAAGCTCGATGTTCTGACTGGGCTTGACGAAATTAACATTTGCGTCGGCTACCGGCATCGTAAAACGCACGCCGTTATCGAGCGATTCCCGACACGGCTGGGTTTGTTGGCCGATTGTGAGCCGGTGTACCAAACCCTCCCCGGCTGGGATCCTTCGCTCGATTTAACGAAAGTGCGGCGATTTGAAGATTTGCCCCAAGAGGCGCAACAACTGCTGCGGGCTATCGAGCAAAGCGTCGGCGTGCCGGTCTCGGTCATCAGCGTCGGCCCCGATCGCGCTGAAACGATTCTTCACGAAGCGCCGTTGCCCATGGCCTTTGCGTAACCAAACTCAAAACGCGATGCTGTAACAACTGACCGTATCGCAAATAACACACTTTAGGATGGGCACGGTTCAAACGCTAGAAACACAGTCTCTGCATAAAACTGTATGCCAACCCGAAGAGTGTTATTTGCCAATGTAAAAAGTACAAGAGTCCCTCAAATCCTGTTTCATCAAATACAATACAGCCGTACTGTCCGTTACAGGATGCTCACTATGCGATTTTAAAAAAGTAAATCATATACTTTAGGTTATGAAAATGCTTTCCCTAGCTGAATTCTGAATCTCAACGTATCCTAACCTAAAGTTGATTTACTATAATCAAAATCAAGGGCTTGGCTTAAGCATCGGGTTTGCGGTAATGTTTTTCTGTTCGGCGGCAAACGTGCTTGTTGCGCCCCCTGTCAAAATCAACCCGTCATTGTGCGTCCTTAGCTCAGCGGTAGAGCACTCCCCTTTTAAGGGATAGGTCCTGGGTTCGAATCCCAGAGGACGTAGTTTCTTCTAGCCCTAGTCTGGCGTGTTTCCGCTATTAGGCAGATTTGCGCGTGTCAGTTCGGGATAATCTGGCGCAAGTCTTGCTAACGCACATTAGGTGGCGTGTACTAAACGCTAAAAACACATAGGCTCGAGATAGGTTTATGCCAGCCTAAGGTGTGTGGCGAATTTGAACAGCATATAAAGCGTAAGCCAGCAAGCGCGCGTGAACGAACCGCCCTAGGCACTAATTTTTAAATCACATTGCGTCAGGGTCTATGGCTGATTTGCGATATAATAAGCCTTGCAACAAAAAGGCAACATAAAAGTAAGTTTTTCATCAGAAAGCACGCTACCGCCTCATGACGACTCAGCCTATCCAGCATATTTCCGGCCCGTGCTTGGCGTTGCCAGTCGAACAATCGGACAATATCGACACTGATCAAATAATTGCGGCACGGTTTTTAAAAGGCACGGTAAAAACCGATCTGGGGCAAAATCTGTTTTACGATTGGCGTTACGACGATGATGGCGCGTTGCGCCCCGGGTTTGTGCTTAATCAGCCAGAGGCCAAGCAGGCGCGTGTGCTGGTGGCTCGGCACAATTTTGGGTGCGGTAGTTCTCGTGAGCATGCGCCCTGGGCCTTGCGCGATTTTGGGTTTCAAGCGGTTCTGGCCGTCTCGTTTGCCGATATTTTTAAAAATAATGCGTTAAAAAATCGTGTTTTACCTCTGGTGCTGCCCGAAGCGCTAATACATAGGTTGCAAACGGCGCTGGCGCAAACCGAACCGGTTACGGCCGAAATTTCGATTGCGGATAAAACCATTACGCTCAACGGCCCTTCCGTGAATGAAACGCTGGGGTTCGAGATGAATTCTTTCTGGCAAACTTGCTGGCTAGAAGGCGTGGATGAAATCGGCTACAGTTTGCGCTTTAACCAGCAGATTCTTGAGTATGAGGCCGCATATGCAGCAACCGCAACCCGTTCAGCCGACTTTGCCGCTTAACCTGCCGCCGTCGCCAGAATCGTCCCTACTAAAATTATCCCAGCTCGATCCTGGGCGTCCGGTTCGTGTGTTATTTTTATGTATGGGTAATATTTGCCGCTCGCCGCTGGCTGAAGGGTTGTTTCATCAAGCGGTGGCCGACGCTCATTTAACCTCCGACTTTGAGATTGACTCAGCCGGAACGCATCATTACCACGTGGGCGAGCCGCCAGACGCGCGGGCGCGAGCCGCCGCCAAGCGTCACGGCTTCGAGATTGACCATTTGCGGGCGCGCCAGGTTAATGCGTTTGATTTTGAATACTACGATCTGATCCTGATGGCGGATGCGCATAATAAAGCCTTGCTTATGGCCGACTGTCCGCCTGAGCATCAACATAAACTGCGCTACATGACCAGTTTTGCAAGTGCGCCCTACACAAATCAAGAAGTACCAGACCCCTATTACGGCGGCGAAGATGGTTTTGACCATGTGGTCGCGATGCTCAAAAACGCAACCCAGGCGTTGCTCGTACAAGTCACGTCTGCCCGAAACGCTTCAGCGGCATAAACTGTTTAATCATGTTCTAAAAAACATTCTTCAAGCACTGTTTGGGGTTTTCAGGTTTAAAGATAATCGGCTCTATTGGTCATTAGGACGCTTCACGATGGTCATCGCTGCGCCACCGGCGTTTCAAGAAAAAGTATTCGTCATCACTGGTGCGAGCCGAGGCATTGGTGAAGCGTGCGCCCGTGCGCTGGCATTGCAAGGCGCAAAACTAACGCTGGTTGCCCGTAGCGGCACTGCGCTAGAAGCGTTGAGCGCGCAATTACATCAGCAAGGTTGCACTAAGCCACAAGTGATTGAAGCGGATTTAACGCAAAATTGCGCAAAAACCGCAGATGACTTGATTGCGCGTACGGTCGCGCATTGGGGCCATCTCAGTGGCCTGATCAATAACGCAGGCAGCGCGCCCAGAATTGGGCTATTGCAAGAAATGACCGAAGAGGCCATTACGCAAACGTTTGCCCTTAACACGCTTGCGCCGCTGTATTGCATGCGCGCCGCGCTCCGGCAGTTTGCGCAGCAGTCTGGGGTTGCTGCGGGGGGCGATATTCTAAATATCAATTCTGTGGCGGGTAAAACCGCATACCCTTATTGGGCTGTGTACGATGCCAGTAAATTTGCCCTGCGCGCATTAACCGATGCGGTGGCGGACGAGGCGCGCCAAAGCGGCGTGCGCGTGATGGGGATATACCCTGGGGCGGTCGCAACCGCCATTTGGGATGGGCTTGATATGGCGCAGGCCCCTAACCGCAAGGGTATGTTAACGCCCGAGCAGGTTGCTGAGGCTGCGCTGTTTATGCTGCGCCAATCCCCCGAAAGCTTTTTGCCGGAGTTAACGCTAACGCCGCTAAAGCCTGCGCTGTAAGCGCGCGCGGTGTAAACTGGTACAATGGACTTTTCTTCTCAAACGCGCGATTTTACGACTCCGTCTCCTGAACTGCAACAAACGCTGTCTGCAGCCGATCCGACCGCTGTATTTCGCCAAATTAACGCTTATACCAACGCGCAACTTCAGGCGCTGGTGCAGCCAAGTTGGGCGTCGAATGCGTCGGCAGATGCTCATGATGGTCAGGCTTTAAACGCGCTGATTCAGGCAACGCCTGTGCAGATGCCGAGTATTTTTATCGGGCAAACCAACCCGGCACCAGCCGATATTCTTGGAAATGCCATGGTGTTGCATCGCTGCATAGTGGCGGCAGAAACATTGGCCCGCCAAAATGAGCAGCCAATTCTTTGCGCATTCCCCGAGTTAGCCTTGATGGGCTACCCCGTGCGCGATGTCATTACGCGACACCCGGCGTTAGTTCAGCAGCAACGCGCTTGGTTGTCGCGCCTGGCGCAGGCGTGCCAATCCGTGACGGCGCTGGTGGGCTTTGTCGAACCGCGCCACGCGGCCTTGCGCGATCAATGGACAGAGGCTATTACTTTGCCGCCCGATCCGCTTGAAAGCACAATAGGCAAGCCCTATTACAATGCAGTCGCGGTGTTAGGGCAGGGTAAACTGTTGGGCGTGGTGCGTAAATGTTTACTGCCCACCTATGCCGAGTATGACGACGACCGTACGTTTGAGGCAGCCGTCACGCCCGGTATTTGCTGGCAACAGTCAGTTTCTGTTATGGACAACACGCCATTGCTGCCGTTTGCGGGTAGGCAGTGGGCCGTCACCATTTGCGAAGATCTCTGGAACGACGCCGTGTTTTTCGAGCATCCGCTGTATGCGCTTAATCCTGTCGAAGCTCTGATGCAACAGGGCGCAGCCGGATTAATTAATTTGTCTGCCTCGGTCAGCCGGGCACGCAAAGAGGCCCTTAAATCAAATCTGCTAAAGTTTACCGCGCAAAAATATGGTCGCCCGGTATTGTATGTGAATCAGGCGGGCGGCGTAGATGAATGCGTTTTTGATGGACAAAGCCGTTTTTTAAATGCTCGTGGCGAGACGACCGCCATGGCACGCGCGTTTGGCGCGGACGCGCTTATGCTTGAGCTCGGTTATAACACGCCAGAAGTTTCCGTCGCCTCAGACGTCGCGCAGGCTTTACACGATGAATTTCTAGCGGTCCCGCAGCCGGACTTGCAGCCGCCACCGCCCGAACCTAAGGGGTTCTTCCCGGATGACCCCACCGAGCTTGCGCGTGCCCACGCTGCGATTACGACGGGCATCGCCGATTATTTTGCCAAAACCGGCTTTACCCGCGCCGTGCTGGGCCTTTCGGGCGGGCTGGATTCCGCGGTCTGCGCTGCGCTGCTTGTGGATGCGCTAGGGGCAAAAAACGTGTTAGGCGTGAGCATGCCCAGCCGGTTGACGCCTGCCGAAAATCAATCCGATACCGAAATGCTGGCGCGCGCCCTAGACATGCCGTTTATCGAACGCCCCATTGCGCCGTGTACGGAGCCAGCGCTGGCTTCGGTTCAGGCCGCAGCGACCGCGTTAGAGGCCACTTGGGGCTTGCCAGATGCGCACTCAACCGCATCCGAAAATGTCCAGGCCATCACGCGCGCGACGCTGCTGCGGTTATTGGGCAATCAATACCGGGCGTTGCCAATCGCGACCTCGGATAAATCCGAGTTGTATCTGGGGTACGCAACCATTAACGGCGATATGTCCGGGGCGCTTGCGCCGCTGGGCGATGTGCCCAAAACCAAGGTGCGCGCGCTGGGCGACTGGATTAACGCGCAAGCAGGGTTTGAGCGTATTCCCAAGGCCATTCTGGACCGACCGCCCAGTGCGGACTTGCAGCAGGACGCCAAAACCGGCAAATCCATCCTGGCCGAAGAGGCCCTGATGCCGTACGCGTTTGCCGACGAGGTCATTTGGCGCATCGAGGCGTTGGGCCAAGGCTTAGAGCAAATGTTAATCACATCGTTTACCTACGAGGCCACGCACACGCTTGCGACAGAAACTAAAACAATCTGGCTCAACCGGTTTTTTAACCGTATGAATGCGGCGTTGTTTAAATGGTGGGTGGTACCGCCGATTTTAATTGTCGCGGGCAATGGGTCAATCACCAAAACCGATTACCGGCACCCGATTACGGCGTGCCGCGCCCAGTGGACTTAAAGTACTTTTTAGTGAGTTTAAAGCACGTTTTAAGCAGATTATTATCTGTATTATGCCTTACAAACCACAAGTCCTGGCTTTTGATTGCTGGCGTCGTTCGCGCCGTCAGGTGCCTGCTTGCTTGCTTAAACCTGGATTGCTATAGCGGGCAATGGTAATTCAATCAGCTCAATGTCTCGTTTTTCGGCCAGCTTCCGCACAAGCGCTGCGGATTTGGCGTAGGGCTCGGCGTAAATTATGCGCTTGGCACTGGTGTTAATCAGCATTTTCATGCAATGCGGGCAAGGCTGCGTGGTGCAATAAACGCTCTCAATGCGCATCACATCGTGGCATTGGAGCAACGCGTTTTGTTCCGCGTGAATCGCCTCGCACTTGTCTAAATCTTCGCCCGAACGGGCGTGCACGCCGTCGCACGGTTCTTCGTCCGAGCAATGCGCAAGCCCGCGCGCATTGCCGTTGTAGCCTGTGCCAATAATATGCCCGAAGCCATCTAGCAAAATACAGCCTACTTTTCGCCGCGGGCAGGTGGCCATTTGGCTTAAATGGCTCGCCATTTGCAGGTAATAAACGTCTTTGTCGCGGCCTTGCATCACGACGTTATACTAATTTTTCTTGCCTGCCGCGCCTAGTAGCTCGCTATCGAGTCTAGGCAGCAAGGGGCCTTGCGGATCAACGGTGACGGATTGCTGCATAAACCAGTTGGAGCCCTTGTCGCAGGCGTTTTCGAGCTTGGGCCAGGTTGCTGCCGCCGAAAAGGGCCAGTGTCTGCTTAGCCCAAGTTGCTGCCAAATGCCCTGGCTTAAGCGCGGAGTAACCGGACTGAGCGCTATCGCGGCTTGCGCCAGCGTCGTGGCCACAGTGGTCATAACAGCCTGTAAACGCGCGGCGCTGGCTTCGTCGCCCGCCTGCAAGCCTTTATAAAGTGTCCAGGGTTCGGCGTCGTTAATCAGTTTGTTTGCGGCGTCTACCTGTCCCAAAATAATCTCGCACGCCTCATGGAAGGCCATGCGCGCATAGGCGTCGCCTGCGCGGGTCACCCAGTCCGCCGAGCCGAGGGGTTCAACGGCCACCTGCGGCACTTGCCCGCCAAAATATTTGCCTAACATCGAGACTGTTCGGTTAAGCAAATTGCCTAGATTATTGGCTAAATCGGCGTTAATTTTTAGCTTGAATTCTTCTTCCGCAAAGTTGCCATCCTGGCCAAACGGTGTGCTGGCCATTAAGTAATAGCGCACCGCATCTGCGTTGGGCAGCGCAAAGCGATCCATTAAATCTTGCGGGGCAAGGGTGTTGCCGCTGCTTTTACTGATTTTTTCGGCGTTGACTGTAATAAAGCCGTGCGCAAACACGTTGCCGGGCAGCGGCAAATCGGCGCTCATCAGCATGGCAGGCCAGTAAATGGCGTGGAATCTCAAAATATCCTTGCCAATAATATGGCTGGTGGCAGGCCATTGCTGGCTAAATTGCGCGTCATCCTGCATAAAGCCGGTGCCGGTCAGGTAATTACTGAGCGCGTCAATCCACACATAAATAACCTGGTTCTCGTCATCCGGCACCTGAATGCCCCACGTGACGGCCCGTGTGCTGCGCGACACGCTGATATCCACAAGTTCTTCGAGCATTTTGAGCGCTTCGGCCCGGCGAAATGCGGGTAAAACAAAGTCGGGGTGGGCTTCAAAATAATCCAGCAAACGCTGTTTGTAAGCGCTTAGCTTAAAAAACCAGTTTTCCTCTGCCACCCGATCGATAGCGGTTTTAGGGTGCAGCTTGCATTGCGGTTCATCCGCTTGTGGGTCTAAATCCCGCTCATTCAAAAATGTCTCGCAGCCAGGGCAGTAAAGCCCTTCGTAGCTGGCCTTGTATAAATCGCCTTTGGCGTGCATGCGCCGCCATATTTCTTTTACCACGGTTGCGTGTTCGGGGTCGGTGGTGCGGATAAACCGGTCGTAGGCAATATCCAGGCTTTGCCACGCGGCCCTGAATTGTGTTGAAATCTCGTCGGTAAAAACTTTAGGGGTAATGTTTCGCGCAGCCGAAGATTTTTCGACCTTGGTGCCGTGCTCATCGGTGCCGGTTAAAAAAAAGACCGGCTCGCCTTTGAGGCGCCAAAAACGCGCCAAAACATCGGTCGCAATTTTTTCGTACGCGTGGCCCAAATGTGGTGCGGCGTTCACATAATCAATGGCGGTGGTAAACGTTTTCATGCCTCGTTTAGCGCCTCTTTAGCTAACGCCTCGTTTAATGCTTCATCCAGCGTTTGCACCTTGCCTTGCGCTGTATTTAGCAAGGTTTGGCAGTGCTTTAAGTGGCCAATGCCGGCCTCGTAAAGCGCTAGTGCTTCTTCGAGCGGGAGCTGACCATTTTTAAACTGCTCTACAATGGCCTGGAGTTCGCGACAGGCGTCGCTAAAGCTGAGCGCGTCGGTCGAGTGAGCATGTTTAGCGTGTGAGGAGCTTGCTGCAGACATACACAGAAGGGGCTTTAAACAGAATTAAAACGCGACGCGTTACGCGGGCTGCAAACATTATCCAAAATACCAGGATTCAGACGGTGGGTCTGCAGGCTTGTGCTCAAAAGCGCGTCGCAAGGTAATCGCTAGAACGATGGGGTTTATTATACTATTCAAATAAGCGATTACGCCACGACTGACATTCTGGGTATGGGTCAAGTTTGCAAGTCTGGCATCATCAAGTAAGGCGGCCCTCTCTCATTCTCTCTTTTGCACGAGCCCTACAAGCTGACTGCCAAGCTGACTGCAAAATGATGACGACTAAACTAAAAATACTAGCGCGCTTTAGCTGAAAATTACAGCAAAATTGCAGCTTTATAGGCTTAAAATGCGCACTTTAAACGCAAAAAAGCGTACCTCTTGCTGATATTTTTTAACCCTTGCACCCAGGAGGTCAAGCCAAAGTGCTCGGGGTGGCCTCGACTAAACGAGGTTAAAAAATACCGCACCGGTTTGCGTCAACCAGACATTTGGCGAGCTATACCCGCGTGCAAGGCTTATTGCTGCTGTGTTTCCACCCTGACAAGGTTCACCCGCAGAACGCCATAGCCGTAATGCCAAACGGGGAGCAAACAAGTTAGCCAACAAACGTCAGCTAATTACGATGCGGTAAAATCATCATAATACGGTTGCAAGTCATATGCTACAACCGCATTAAAACCTTAGCGTTTGCTTGATTAAGTAATTAAGTAATTGCGTGCATTTATCGATTTATTTATGGATTGAGCGGCGCATGGATTGATCGACGCGGCAAGCCAACAGTTGCTTAGCAGCAATTGCGTTACGCCTCTCGAAGCAGCGAACACAACGTTAAAGCGCTTTAGTGCGCAAGTTGGCCTGCGGCGTTTAATCAAATCGCAGGCTTTTAGGCTCCAGGCTTATAACACGCTGTTAGCGCTGCTAGCGGTTGTATTACGGTGATACTCCAGTAACATTGCGTTTAGTTGCCCTTCGCCCGCCATGCGCCAACGGCGTTGACCTTTGGGGAGCAACGCGCCAGCGCGCGCTTTTTTGTGCCGCCGCCAAAGGTTGGGCTCAAATGCGTAGTGTTCACTATCATCCTGGGTTTTTAGGGCATGACGTCTGACCATAGACCAAGGGCTCCTATACACACGATGGGGTGATTAATGATATGACGATGAGATTAGCGAAAATCGAGCGAACTAAAAACTGTATTAAAATTCAGTGGCGATAAAAGCAAGCAGATATCACATGCTGAAACGTTCACATATGCTTGTGACGCGTTTAAGTTGTGTGATTTTTAAATGAAGTGTATTCAACGGTGCTGGCGCTGAACGAAAAAGCGATAGATCTCGTTAAGCGCGGCTACTGTCTGTGTCGAAGGTGCAAACAATCCCAACTTACAAAACTCTAATAATCCGATCAAAACGATTGAGGACCTTAGCTAATCAACAAAAAGCCGTTCATAAAAGTTCTTAAAGTAACCGACACACAAACCAAATTGAAAATAGAATAAAATTATTAACCAGCTTAAAATTTAAAAAAAACTGGAAAACTGACCAAACGAGTAATAAAACTTACAGAAACCTGAATATTAAAAAATAAATTAGCAGAGGATTTAAAATATTATAAGGGTGGTTTCAAAAATTCCGCAGAATTCCCTTGGGGTCTTAACACAATTTTACACAAGCGCGCGCCGGGGCGCCATCGGCACCCGCCAGCTTAAGCGGCAAACAGGCAAATTCTACCCAGCCACCCGGAATCTCTGCCAGATATAGCCCCTCGACAATTAAAACGCCAGCCTCTAGCAAAACACGGTGCGTCGGTGCGCCCACCGCGGTATATTGCTCGACGGATAAATAATCAGCCCCAACAAGTGTAACGCCCCAAGCCACCATTAAGTGCGCGGCTTCTGGTGTAATGGCCACAAAATCCGGGTTGAACGCTTCCTGATACCAGGGGCGATTTGAATTGCGAGTTTTAAAGAGTAATCGCGTAGGGCGCTGGTTTGGCGAGTCTTGTGCGTCTTGTAAGTCGTCTGCGCCGCATTGGGCCTCGATTAAGGCCAACAAGCCTCGTGTTGTCGCTTCGTCGATACACTGTGCCTCGGGCAATTCGACGACATACGCCCGACCTATGTAGCCGTTCAAGTCAATTTCGTCTACAGCGCGTCCCGTCGCCGAAAAATGATTAAACGCATCAACGTGCGTGCCGCAATGGCTACCGCAAATCAGTTTGGTCAGCGTAACGTCATCGCCGTTAGCCACATCAGACACACGCTCTACGATGACAGGTGGATCGCCTGGCCAAACGGGCAGGTTAGGCCCAAGTGGAACACTAATATCTATCCAGCCAGATCCGGACGGTTTTGCATTGGCTGGGTACATTAAGCGTTAACCTTAAACTGAATGCCGTGATTACAAAACCCGTCAAGTTGCGTGAACTGCGGCAACAAATGCGCGTTTTTAACCGTAAGCCCCGTCGAGGTCACGCCCGAAATCGTAATATCGGTAACCCAGAGTCCTACGGGTTGCGTGCCCGCAGGGTAGGTGTAGTTACCCGGCGCGTAGGATGCCGCCGACGTAGACGAGCGATTGAGCGAATAGGGTAAGGTCAGTTGCGTCAAGGGGAAACTACACAGCAATGGGTTGTTTTAAGTAAGCGACGACTTGTTGCGCGCCGGTGGCCATGTCATCTACCACGCTGTAGGTTAAACCAGATTCCGCCAGAATCCGTTTGCCTTCGTCCACGTTGGTGCCTTTCATCCGGATGACAATCGGAATACTCACCGGCTTGCCTTTATCTGCCATCAGTTTTGCGGCATTCACAATGCCTTGCGCAAGTCTATCGCAGCGCAAAATACCGCCAAAAATATTGATAAACACGACTTTAACGGCTTTATCGCTCAGCAGAATTCGAAACGCTTCCTGGTTCGCCTCAATGCTGGCGCCGCCGCCCACATCCAGAAAATTCGCGGGCTCCGCGCCATAATGCTTGATAATATCCATGGTCGCCATGGCCAGCCCTGCGCCATTGACCATGCAGGCCACGTCGCCGTCCAGCTTAATGTAGTTCAGGCCAAACTGGCTGGCATCCACTTCAAGCGGATCTTCCTCATCGGTATCGCGCATGGCTTGCACATCCTTTTGGCGAAACAGGGCGTTGTCTTCAAAGTTAATTTTGCCATCAAGCGCCATTATCTGGCCGGCTTCGGTCAAAATCAGCGGGTTAATCTCCAACAGGCTGCAATCTTTAGCTTCGTATAGCTTATACAGGTTCTGAATGAGGCTAACGCATTGTTTAGTTGCCTCGGGCGGCAGATTTAAAAAATAGGCTAGTTTGCGGGCCTGGTAAGCACTCAAACCCAGCAACGGGTTTACGCGCTCTTTGATCAGTTTTTCGGGGGTATGCTCGGCCACTTCCTCAATATCCATGCCGCCCGCCTCCGAGGCCATTAAAACGGGGCTGGCACTGGCGCGATCGAACACGATGGAGAGGTAAAGCTCTTTCTGGATGGCGCTAGCTGCCTCGACTAAAACGCTTTTAACGCGCTGACCCTGCGGGCCGGTCTGATGCGTGACCAGCTGCATGCCTAAAATCTGGCTTGCGGCTGCGCGTGCTTCTTCGGGGGTGCTGGCCAATTTGACGCCGCCGCCCTTGCCACGCCCACCTGCGTGGATTTGCGCCTTGATTACGCACTTGCCAAACTGGGCAAGCAACTTCGTTGCAATCTGGGTGGCTTGTTCAACGTCACTGGCCACTTCGCCTTGCGGCACCGGAATATTGAATTGCGCAAACAGTTGTTTGGCTTGGTATTCGTGGATTTTCATGCAGAAACCTTAATCAATCAAAACCAGAATTTAAAAAATAGTTTATATAAATTATTTTGGATTGCTAGCGGCATTTGTGTCGCAAGATAAGGTCAAGCTTTCGCATCGCTTCAAAAATGGTTGGCGTGACAGACAAACTGAGCATAAGCTTAGCGAACGGTTCTAGTTGACCTGATCAAGCTTCATGCGGGCATTCATTTTGGCCATTGTTTCTTTAATCCTTTGGCCTAACGCGTCTAGCTTAGGCCATTGTTCAGCGAATCTTTCCAGTACAGCTAGACCTGCATTTCGCTTAGTTTGCTTTTTATCAGTAGCGGTCTCTAGGACTTGAGGGGAATAGTGTGCCTTAATTGCGGCCAGGCTGGCTTGTTGCGTGGGCGAGTATTTTCGGCCTGGCATCATGTTTTTATAGGCAGTAACTAAATTAGTGCCTTTAGGGTGCGTTGTCGAGCTGTTTTGCGGTTTGCGCGGCACTAGTATGGACGTTAAAGGTAAATGGCTCAAATTTGCCATGATTCACGTGCTCCTTATGTAGGATTTGAGGTTTAGGCTCGAATTTTGGGCGAGCTAGTAAGTTGAATTCTTGGTGCTGGGCAGGCGCTTTTAAGTCTGAGCCAAAGAGTATCTTCTTCTGGGTATGCTAATGCTGCATTACAAAAAGCTGCCTTGTGAACGTCATTCGAGGGAGTTTGCAGAGGCGACTGAATATGCTTTTGTTAAGCGCACTGTGTTAGCTGCATAGCAACCAGGAATCACGCTCATTTGGTTACGTGGTTACGCCTCGGGCTCTTCTTCGTCGTCTTCCAGATTTTCGATGTAGGTTAGCACCTTGTTAAACTCGTCATCGTCTTCAATGGCTTCGTAAACGTCGGTGCCATCTTCCACAATCACGCGCATTAACACCACTTCTTCATCGTAGCCACCTTCGGCGTCATCATGCTCATGAGAACAGCCTTCGCCGTGGACGTGCTCCGGTTTTTCGGCGTCATCTGCGCCTTTAAAGCCGTCTTGCTCGTTGCCACGATAAATTAACAGTGCGTAGCGTTGGCCTTCAAAGTCAACTTCTTCGACTTTCTCAAAATAATGTACCAGGCCAGCCTCATCGGTGGTTTCCACCAATTCGATGTCTTCATCGGGCGGCATAACGGCAGATTTACCATTGGTGGAGGTCATGGTGTGGGCTCCTAGCAAAAAAAGTTTAATGTCAGCGCAACAGGTTGCTGAACTTGGCAAGGTTAAGCCTGAATGCTAGCACAAAATGCTGCTTAGCGTAACTTTAATACGATGCGCTCCAATAGGAAGACACGGAGGGTGATTAACCTGATTTAGGGCATGAACAAATCAAGGGGCTTAAAACGCGTCAGAGTCCGGTGTGAGCAATTGTGGAAATATCCCTGTGGAAATACCCATGTTATCCAAGTGGCTATTTAAAAGTATCCAGGTTGCGGATAGGTGCAAACGGCGCGGTTGCGTATGCTCTTAGTTGTTAGCGCTTAGGCTTGCGTCGAACAAAAACTAACACTTTGCTTAATGAGCATCCTGGCTTTGACGCCCCGAACATGCCTGAAAGCGTATTCTGTGACAGGAGCATGAATGACATGGACTTTTTCTCGCTACTTAAACAAGAGCACCAAGAAGCGAAAGATTTATTCGAAGAAATTCTGGATACTGAGCCGATCGATCGCGCTAAGACAGAATTACTGTGCGAAAAACTGAAATTACATATGGAAATGGAAGAAACTTTCTTTTACCCAGAAATCGAAGATCTTAAAAAAACCAAAGAGATGACACAGGAAGGCGAACTTGAGCACGACGAAGCTAAGAAATACATGAAAGCGCTTTTAAAAAGCGACCTGGATGACATCGAATACAAGGTTAAACTCGAAATGCTCAAGCTAAGCGTCGTGCATCACGTCGATGAAGAAGAGTCCGATTTGTTTCCTGAAGCTAAAAAAGTGCTTAGTAAAACCCAAATCGACCGGATTACCGACGAGATGAAAGCCTATAAATCTAAAAAATCGGGCGCTAAACAGCCTGCCATGGCTTAACTATAAGCTTATTGATGATACTCAGCGTCTCATCAGTGAACCAATTCGGGGCTTGAAGTTTTCTTTGCCAGAGGTAACTGACGTTACTTCCCCCTTCAGATGGAGCAACACCCCACCCTCCAAATAAAGTGATTTCAAGCCCCTTTTTTACAAATTTTTTTTTGCAGAAATGCCACCTTGCGTCGCAAGTTACCTGCAGCGCACGCGAGTCCCTTCCATCGCCTGGCGATTTGCTTGCCGCGTTCAGCACTTCGCAAACAACATATTAAGTTTTGAACTAGATTTTTAAAAAACAAGCTTAAGGTTATTCAACATCGCAATACTCTCCGCATTCCGGGCGCGTTAAGCGCCCTTTTTTTTGCGTACGTCAAATGCGATGTTAATCAAGCGCCCAAGCGCCCTAACTTGCCCGCTCTTGAGGGCTCTATAATGAAGAGTGATTTTGCTTTGTATTTATGTAGAGTAGGCCTTGCAGGCGCTCATAGCACCAGTTCAACAAATAAATCCTCGGTTTCAAACAACGCAAGGTGCGTTAGCTGCCAAGGGTAGCTGGCAAAAGCGCCGTTAAGGCTTTCCCAAATATAACTAGCCAGATGTTCTAACGTGGGTTGTTTGCCTCGGTAGGTCTCGTGTAGCGCAAACACCTGATGGTTCAGGTGTTTATGATCCAGCGTTTCGAGTACGTGCTGTTTCAGCAGCTTTTTTAAATCGCGCAGATTAACCACCATGCCGGTATTCGCATCAAGCGGCCCGCTAACGGTTACGGCCAGCTTGTAGTTGTGCCCGTGGCCTTGACGGTTACTGCAGGCCTTAAAGACGTTTTGGTTTTCGGCCTCGCTCCAGTCATCTCGCCAATAATAATGCGCCGCACAAAATTGCGCGCGGCGAGTCACAGCAACGGTCGTTTTCGGCTCAGGCATAAAAAAATAAACCAAAATCAGCGATAAGCTTAGCAACGCGCTAGTGTTTAAATTCCCGAATGCCGGTCATCACCATCGCAACGCCAAGCTTGTCTGCCAGTGCAATGACTTCAGCGTCTTTAATACTGCCGCCGGGCTGCGCAATCGCCGAAATTTTTGCTTGCGCCGCGGCTTCGATGTTATCAACTGCGGGTAAAAAACCGTCGCTGGCAAGTACCGCGCCAATGGACTGATCGCACGCCTGCCGCAAGGCAATTTCGAGCGCGCCAATGCGGCTGGTTTGTCCGCCGCCCAGCCCGACCGTTTGGCCGTTTTTTGTTAACACCATGGCATTTGATTTTAAGTGCTTGGCAACCTGCCAGGCAAAAAATAAATCCTGAAGTTGTTCTGGCGTTGGCTTGGCCTGCGTGGGCGTGGTGAGTTGCTGCTGCCACTGCTGGAAGATATTCTGGCTGGCCGAATCTACATTGTTAAAATTGGCCCCTTTACCAGGATTTGTGCGTTGCGCCAAAAACAACCCCGCATTAAGCTGCCGGAGCATTAACGGAGCCGTTTTCGCTGGCGTATGCGTCAGCGGTAGCGTAACAACCCTAAGGTTTTTCTTGCTTTCAAACAGGGCAAGGGCTTCTGGCGTGTATCCGGGCGCGGCAATCACCTCCAGAAATAGCTGCGTCATAGCCTGTGCGGCGTCAGCATCAACCGGCTGATTACAAGCAATAATACCGCCAAAGGCGCTCACCGGATCGCAGGCCAATGCGCGCATAAATGCCTGTTTGATGCTGGGTTGGCTACCGGAATCAATCGCAACGCCGCAAGGGTTGTTATGCTTGATAATCGCGCAAGCAGGCTCTGCAAAATCAAACTCGTTGATTAAATGCCAGGCAGAATATAAATCCAGCAAATTATTGTAAGACAACGCCTTACCTTGCAGCACCGAAAACGAAGGTTTTGTGCCGTAAGCCGAATAAAGCGCCGCATCCTGATGCGGGTTTTCGCCATAGCGCATAGGCTGGATTTGCTTTAACGGCAGCGTTAATATTTCGGGCAAAGCTTCGGGCAGTACGGGCTCGGCTTGAGCCGTTTGCGCTGTTTGCTCAGGCGATTCAGCGGCCTCGAGTGCATCGTGTTTTTCCAGGGTTTCAAACGTTGCGGCAATCAGCGCGTCGTAATACGCGGTTTGCTCAAAAGCCTGTTTGGCAAGCGTGCGCCTATAGGCAAGCGCCTGCGGGGTGTCCGTCAGCACCCTGTTCTCGGATAATCCTGTGATGAAAGGCTCGTATTGGCAAGGCTGGCTTAATACGAAAACGTGCGCATGGTTTTTAGCCGCCGCGCGTAGCAGTGCAACGCCCCCGATATCGATTTTTTCGACCAGTTCAGCGGCATCCAGTTCGCCAGCCTTGGTTTGCTGCTGCAAGGTTGCCTCGAATGGATACAGGTTGATGACGGCGATATCAACGTAAAACGGTAATCCTAAGTCGGCCGCCTGGGGTGTGCGCCCGGTATTGTCGCTGGCCAAAAGTCCGCCAAAAATGGCAGGATGCAAGGTTTTGACGCGCCCGCCAAGCAGTTCGCCCACGCCGGTCACGTCCGCAACATCGGTTACGGCTAAGCCCGCCTCTCGCAGTAAGCTTGCCGTGCCGCCGGTTGCCACGAGCCGGGCCGAAAATTGCTTGCTGAGCGATTTTGCGAGTTCGACAACGCCCGTCTTGTCAAATACGCTCAGCAAAACAGTGGGTGCTTGCCCTTCGGCGTGTTTGGCAAGTGCTGGCGTTTCGCCTTGCAGGGCATCGGTATTAAGCGTCATAAATCTGCCAATCGAATCCTTTTTTAAAGTTTATTTTTAAACGCGACACGCGTATTATAGGGCAAAGCGGTTGCGACTAAAACGCGGGTAATGGGTGCGACATTTGATTTGTATAAATAGTCGCGCCTACATTTATTTATGTTTATAAAGTTAATGGCACAAGTTTTTTTTGGCTGATATAAACCGACACTCAGGCGCTTTTAATGCAATGCCGCTTTTGGCCCTAAAAGTGCTGCGCAACACGTTACAGTTAAAAGTTAACTTGCTCTTCGGCGGCGCTATGCCTAAACCCACATCAACAAAGTCTAAGGCCCGTTTAAACCAGGGCGCTAGCGCAGACGCCGAAGCAGCGAGCACGCAGCTGAGCTTAACTGGTACCTCGCCTGCGCTGCCCTGGACGGTTAGTCGCGTAACGCAGCATTTATGCGCCGTGCTAGAGGAAGACGCCGTGCTTGGGCAAGTGCTGAGCGTTCGTGGCGAGCTGAGCAACGTTAAAAAATCTTCGCGCGGGCACGTGTATTTTACCCTTAAAGATGAATCCGCAAGCTTGAACGCGGTGCTTTGGGCTAGTCGAGCGGCATCATTGCCGTTTAAACTGGCCGACGGGCAAGATGTGATTGCAACCGGCCTGATTGAGGTGTATGCCCCCAGCGGAAGCTATAGCCTGGTTACGCAATCCCTGGAGCCTGCAGGCATTGGTGCGCTACAACTGGCGTTTGAACAACTCAAGGCAAAGCTTTCTGACGAAGGCATGTTTGACCCCGAACGAAAAAAGCCCCTGGCGGAGTTTCCGTTTAAAATTGGGATTGTCACGGCCAGCACGGGTGCGGTGATTCACGATATGCTGCGCGTGATTAACCAAAAAAACCCCAAGATTACAGTAACCTTGGCACCGGTTGCCGTACAGGGCGCGGGTGCGGCGCAGCAAATTGCCCAGGCCATTGCTGCGTTAAATCATCCTAAGCTGGGCCTCGAGGCCATTATTGTTGCGCGTGGCGGCGGGTCTTTCGAGGATTTGTTCTGTTTTAGCGAGGAGCCCGTGGTGCGCGCAATTGCAGAAAGCCGCGTGCCGATTATTACAGGCATTGGTCACGAGCCTGATTATGGCTTGGCTGATGCGGCGGCCGATTACAGCGCAAGCACGCCCACCGCCGCCGCGGAACATGCCGTGGGCGATTTGACGATTTGGCAGGATTTTTTAACGGATGTTGGGCAACAGTTGCCCTTAAGCCTTCACCGTGGGCTTGATGCGGCCGAACAAACCTTGGATATTCTGACAGAGCGAATGCTTTCGGGCGTTAAAGCGGTGCTGCTGCAAGCCGAGGCAAAGCTGGGCCTGCACGCAGAGCGCCTACCGATGTTAATGCAGCAACAGTTGCAAGGCGCGGCGCAGCAATTGGCGCAATACGCCGCCAGTCTTGAGGCGTTAAGCCCGCTTGCAATACTCAGCCGGGGCTACGCGGCGGTGTTAGATGACGCGCAACAAACGGTAAAAAGTGTTCGGCAGGTGCATGCGGGGCAAAAGCTGATGCTTAGGCTGCAAGATGGCGCGGCGCGCGTCCACGTTGATAGCGTCGAAAAAACTGATCGCACGATCAACTAATAATCCCGAAGTCCGCTTGATTTTTTAAAGATCAGAACAGTTTGGTCTAGCCAGACGCTAGCTTTGTTCGTCTTTTAATGTTTACAGGTTTTGGCAAATACTGATCTGTTTTGCCGCACGAAAAATCTGGCTTAACCGTGCTCGCCCAGAAGACTCCAGGCTAAAATGCGCGTCAAGCGCACCGGCACAATTTGTCCGGCCAGGGTTGCGTTGCTGCCCGGCGCGCCCAGTCTGGATTCAAAATTAACGACTTTATTTTGCGGCGTACGACCGGTCCAACGCTCTGGGTTGCGTTTACTTGGGCCTTCAACCAGGACTTCTACCGGCGTGTTGTTTTTTAAATACGGGCCGTAAAACGCCTGAGCCCAGCGCATGGCCTGATCCGTTACGGCAGAATTTAGCCGCTGTAGGCGGGCCTGTTTTTCGGCGTCTTCGATGGCTTCCGTGTTGGCTTCGTTGCGGGCCTCCCAAATGGCCGCAGGCGTTTGTTTGCGCGCAGAATATGCCGCCGTGTTGACCGCCATCACGTTACTGCGGTACACCGATTCAATCGTATCCTGGAACTGCGCCTCGGTTTCGCCCGGGAACCCGACAATATAATCGCCCGAGATGGCAACATCGGGGATTCTGGCCTGGATTTTATCAACCAGTGCAAAGTATTGCGCGCGCGTATAGCCCCGTTTCATTCGGGCCAGCACCTCATCATCGCCCGATTGCATCGGGATGTGAATGTACGGCATTACCTTGGGCAGGCGCGCAATGGCCTCAATAATCGCATCGCTTAAATCCAGCGGATGCGAGGTCATAAACCGGATGCGCTCCAGGCCATCAATCGCGTTCAGGCGCTCAAACAAATGCTCTAGCCGAACATCACGCAGCGCAGCGTCTTTAAAATCCTTACCGTAGGCATCTACGGTTTGGCCAAGCAGCGTCACTTCTTTGTAGCCTTCCTGGGCCAGGCGCTTAACTTCTTGCACTATCGATTCGGGCGTTCGGCTGATCTGTCGTCCGCGCGTATAAGGCACAACGCAATACGTGCAAAAATAGTCGCAGCCTTCAATAATCGTAACCCAGGCGCTAAACTGGCTTTGGCGCAGGGGCGCAACATCCTGGACATAATCATACGTACTAAACGTTTTCTGCCGGTCTGTGGCAAGCAGTTGCGTGCCTTTGGGCACAGCATCACGTTTAGAACGTGGACGCTGGCGAGGGCTGGTGAGATGCTGGCTTTCGGGCTGCTCTGGCGCAGCGTTTGTAAACGCGCCCTGCTCGGGGGTATCTTCGATTGATGGAAAAAGCGTTTGCGCCAGCTCGGGCAATTGGTGCATGTTTTGCGTGCCAATCACCAAATCCACAAACGGAAGCCGCTCAAACACCTGCGCTTGCGCTTGTTGCGCCACGCAGCCCGCCATTGCGATTTTAAGCCAGGGCCGTTGGCGTTTGAGGCGTTTTAGGTTCTCAAGGTAGCCGTATGCTTTTTCTTCGGCGTTTTCCCGGATTTGACATGTGTTTAAAATTATAAAATCAGCGTTTTCGGGTGTACTTACGGGCGTAAACGACACTTTGTTCAGCAGGCCCATCATAAGCTCGCTGTCGTTGGCGTTCATCTGGCAGCCCAGTGTTTCAATATAAACACGGCGGCTCAAAGCCTCTTCTGGCGAAGCGTCTGATGCCGATGCCGTCACGGTTGGCGGGGCCTGAGGGATCGTTTCAGAGCCGGTTTTAGAGCTGGTTAAGAGATCTTGCGTTGAGTGCATCATAAGTAGTTAGGGGTGGCGCTTGAAGCTTGCTGCGTGCTAGGGCGCTGTAGATAAAATAAATTGTGGGTTTATAGGGCTGATTTTTAATACCAATTAAGCAGTACTCAAGCCATTAACGGCAGCAAGTTAGACCCTCGCCAGAAGATGGTGATTAAAGGCCGTAACTTAGATTGAAGCCGTGGCTTTATTTGTACTACACTTGCGGCCATGACCCTACCTTCCAAGACGAACCGCTTTACATTTAACATGCTTGATGCCCTAACCGTGGTGTTGCTTGCGCTGGTTGCCTTAATTCTGCTGCTGGTGCAGTCTGGCTGGCATAAAACGGCCAGCAAGCAGGTGCTTGGCGAGGCCGCAGTAACGTATACCATTGATATGGTCGCGTTCCGCATGCAATCGCCCGAGACGACATTAAAGGCGGGTGATACGGCACATTTATACATTCGTAACCAGCCTAGGGGCGATATTAAAATCAGCCACGTAGAACGTCGCCAGCGCATGGTGGTGGCCCCCGTTGCCGCGGGCAGTAAAGCCGGGTATCAGCTGGTGCCAGACCCCAACTTGCCCAACGGCTACGACGTGACCCTTACCCTTGCGGATAAGGCGCAAATGACGCAAGAAGGCGTGGTTGCAAACGGCGTTCGGATTAAAACCGGTATGCCTGTTGAAATCGAAACCCCCAAGGTGCGTGCCTCTGGTGTGATTACCGATATTACGGTAGCGCCTTCGCCCTAAGCTAAGCCTGATTGTTTAAAGATTACGTCTCGACGTATCTAAAAAGTAACAAATCTAAACGTTCGTTCATGCCCCAAGGCTTTATTTTTTCCTGTGTTCGTGTTCATTTAGTAGTCCTATGGTGTCCGGTTCCTTGGGCGATTTATTGTCTAATCGAGGCGCAATCAAGTCTGAATCTTCTTGGCGATTTTTAAAGACTTTTGCCGCTTTATTCCCTCAAATCCCCCTAGTAACACCTGACGCCTTAATTTAAGTTTTTTAAAATTATATAGTTCCAACCAAATTCAGCCCTAGTTATTGATGATTCATCAGGATTTAACGCATGCCTACCATTGCTCAACTGGTTCGTAAAAAGCGCGAAGCGGTAAAACGCAAAACCAAGTCGCCCGCTCTGCAAAGTTGCCCGCAACGCCGTGGCGTTTGCACCCGTGTGTACACCACTACGCCCAAAAAACCTAACTCGGCGTTACGTAAAGTAGCACGTGTGCGCTTGACTAATGGGTTCGAGGTTTCGTCCTACATCCCAGGTGTTGGCCACAACCTGCAAGAGCACTCTGTCGTGTTGATTCGTGGCGGCAGGGTCAAGGATTTGCCCGGCGTACGCTATCACATTATTCGTGGCACGCTGGATTTAGCGGGCGTCAAAGGTCGCAAACAATCCCGAAGCAAGTATGGCGCCAAGGCGAAGGAAGTCGTCGCGGCCGGCAAGAAAAAGTAAGGAGATGCATCTAAAAATGATTGGTTTGACTTCGTTTGGCTCTAGGGCAAATAAATCCCGCCCTTGGAATAATCCGACCATTCAAGCCTTGCAAAAAGGTAATAAACCAGCGTCTTCTGAGGGTAATGTACCTGGCCGATCTCCCTCCGACGACCTGATTACACGAAAAAATGCTGTTCGTGGAAATGCTTTTTATGGTGCATTGAAAACAGGTCACTAAGTCTCTTGAAAGCTCTTATTATTAATAGGATTCAACTTATGCGCAGAACCAAACCTCAAAAGCGGATACCCGCCCCAGATGCTGTATACAGCGATAAAACCGTGAGCAAGTTTATCAATCGCCTGATGATCAAAGGCAAAAAAGCCGTTGCCGAAGGCGTTTTTTACCAAGCGCTAGACCTGCTTGAAGGTAAAGCCGAAGGCAAGCCGATTGAAGTGTTTCATCAAGTGCTTAAAAAAGTCGCGCCTCGCGTCAAGGTTAAAGCGCGTCGCGTGGGCGGGGCAACTTACCAGGTGCCCATGGAAGTGACCGAGGATGACGGTGAAGCGTTAGGCTCGCGTTGGCTGATTGCTGCCGCTCGTAAGCGCGCCGGCCGTTCGATGTCTGAAAAATTAGCGTACGAAATGCAGGATGTGCTTAAAGGGCTGGGTGCTGCGATGAAAAAACGCGAAGAAACGCACCGTATGGCCGAAGCCAACCGCGCCTTTGCACACTTTAGGTTTTAATCGCTAATGAATGCTCGGAGTATAAATTTGATTAGCAGTAAACCTGCTTTTTACAGAGACCCTGCTTACGAAGTCTTGAAATTTCAGGATGGCTCTTCAGCCATTCTAGATGAAAATGTGCCTTTATTCTATGACTTGCTTGAGCAAGAACCTCTCTCTCGCCTTGTCGCTCAAGAAGGATATGATGTTTTTGTACGTGAGTTATCTAAAGCGCCGTCTCATGTTCGAAAAGGTATAACTAAGTTAGCAAAAAAAGGAGACGTTGCTTTTCAATCGCAAGATCAATATCTAGGTCCGGAGCGTAGCAAAATAGAAGTCTCTGTTGGGCTTCCTGCAAGCAAAGGTAAAAACTTTGTTGTTGAGCGTTTCTTAAAAAGAGTTTCTGACAAGACAGCCTTTGCTGTTGCGCGGTCTTTAAATTTTCATTTGAATTAAATTTTAACTTTATATAAGGAAATCTCCCATGTCTCGCAAAGCGCCCCTCCAAAAACTGCGTAACATCGGCATTGCCGCCCACATCGATGCCGGCAAAACCACCACCACCGAACGTATCCTGTACTACACTGGTAAAATCCACAAAATCGGCGAAGTGCACGATGGCGCCGCCGTGACCGACTGGATGGAGCAAGAGCGTGAGCGCGGCATCACGATTACCTCGGCCGCCATTACCTCGTTTTGGAAAGACTACCAGATCAACATCATCGACACTCCGGGCCACGTGGATTTTACGATTGAAGTCGAGCGCTCGCTACGCGTCCTTGATGGCGTCGTCGCCGTGTTCTGCGGCGTGGCAGGCGTGCAATCGCAATCCGAAACCGTCTGGCGCCAAGCCACGCGCTACAACGTACCGCGTATGGTGTTCGTTAACAAAATGGACCGCACCGGTGCCAACTTCCTGCGCGTGGTCGAGCAGATTCGCACTCGTTTAGGGGCCAATGCGGTGCCCATTCAGCTCAATATCGGGGCCGAAGATGAACTTCGCGGCATTATCGATCTGGTTGAGCAAAAAGCGTACATGTACACCAACGATTTGGGTACCGACATTGAAGTGGTTGATGTGCCCGAAGAGTACAAAGCTCAGGTGGCCGAATGGCGCGAAAAACTCGTGGACGCCATCGTCGAGACCGACGATAGCCTGATGGAAAAATTTATGGGCGGCGAAGACGTTACCGTCGACGAGCTCAAGCAAGCGCTTCGTAAAGCGGTTTGCGACGTTAAAATCGTGCCTGTCACCTGCGGTTCTGCCTTTAAAAACAAAGGCGTGCAACTCATGCTCGATGCCGTGGTTGATTACCTGCCCTCGCCGCTGGATGTGCCCGCCATTAAAGGCACCCTGCCCGATGGCTCCGAAGTCGAGCGCCCCGCCGACGAAAACGCGCCGTTCGCTGCGTTGGCCTTTAAAATCATGACCGACCCCTTTGTGGGCCGTCTCACCTTCTGCCGGGTTTACAGCGGTAAACTGCCCAGCGGGACGTACGTGACCAACGCCACCAAAGGTAAAAAAGAACGCATTAGCCGACTGGTCGAAATGCACGCCAACGACCGCGTCGAAATCCAGGAAATTAAAGCCGGCGACATTTGCGCCGTTGTGGGCCTTAAAGATACCACCACGGGCGATACGTTGTGCGCAGAAAACGCGCCAGTCATTCTGGAGTCGATCTTTATTCCTGAGCCTGTGATTGAAATTGCGATTGAGCCCAAAACCAAGGCCGATCAAGACAAACTCTCGCAATCGATGGGTAAGCTCGCCGAGGAAGATCCCACCTTCCGGGTCCGCGTTGATGAAGAAACCGGTCAAACCATCATTGCCGGGATGGGCGAATTGCACCTCGAAATCATCGTGGATCGCCTGTTGCGCGAATTTAAAGTGGATGCCAACGTGGGTAAACCGCAGGTGGCTTATCGCGAAAGCATTACCAAGGAAGTCGAAATCGAAGGCAAATTTATCCGTCAATCCGGTGGTCGCGGTCAGTTTGGTCACGTCTGGCTCAAGCTTGAGCCGCAAGAGCGTGGCGCTGGCTTTGAGTTCGTCAACAAGATTGTGGGCGGCGTCGTACCTAAAGAGTACATCCCAGCGGTGGGTAAAGGCGTCGAAGAAGCGCTCAAAGGCGGCGTCGTTGCTGGCTTCGAAGTCGTGGATATCAAAGCAACCCTCTTTGACGGTAGCTACCACGAAGTTGACTCGAGCGACATGGCGTTTAAAATTGCCGGCTCGATGGCCCTTAAAGCGGGTGTTGCCAAAGCCGCGCCGCAACTGCTCGAGCCTGTGATGAAGGTCGAAATCGAAGTTCCGGACGACTTTTTGGGCGACGTCATTGGCGATCTCTCTAGCCGCCGTGGCCGCGTAGAAGGCATGGAGCCTATTGAAGGCACCGGCATCCAGAAACTCCGTTCGATTGTGCCGCTGAGCGAAATGTTTGGCTACGCAACCGATATCCGGAGCAAAACGCAGGGCCGTGGTACGTTTAGCATGGAGTTTGCTCACTACGAGCCGCTGCCCAGCAATCTGGCGCAAGAGATGATGACCAAATTCAAGGGTCAAGCCGTCACGGCTGGGTAAGTATAATTTTTGTCCAAGAGTGCCTTGCTCAATATGAGTGAGGCACTTTTTTTTATAGAAAATAACTAAAACTAAAGGTTTAAATTGCTGGTGCGTTGAAGCAGGAGGCTTTATTAGGTTTTTACCCTTTTTTGGAAATCCTGTTAGTAAAATATTATGCCTGCTGAGCTTTTGGAATAATTCAATAGTCTGAATTCTACAAGGTTCTGGCGCTATCGAATTCTTGATAAAATGCAAATTTTAAAAATTGCCTGTTAAGTTAAATGACTACATACATACTCTGCTATACTTAAAGTTGTACACTTGGGCTCGGCATGTTTTGCCTCTTAATTGATGTGCCGGGAATCTGGTTTGGCGGTATACCAACGTAGACCAACCTTAACTCAAGCAGTTTGTTTGAGCAGGCCTGTTGGAAACGAAGGCCCGTCACGCGATACCCACGTGTTTGAGCCCCAAGAGGGTCAAAACACAGAGCCCTGGTGTGCATTTTAGTCTGTTTTTTTAATGCTATGCCCAGATTAATGCTATGAACGCGCCTACACCGCCGCCCAACCCGCTCGAAGAAGGCGCATTAGCGGCTGCACAAACCGCAAATAACTTTTTTAAGACGTTCATGAACAATCAGTGCCATATTTGCTGGGGCATGTTTACAAAAGTCAGTCAAGAACGTTTTCTTGCCTGGTGTGTTGATGATTTGTACAAAAAGCATCCACAAGCAGTCGAAGCGTCTCAAATCGGCCCCAAAGAGGTTCGTTTGCTGCTCGAGCGTAACGATCAGCTGATGATTAAATCCTTCTGGAAGCGCTTTTTTGCTTTGTGCGGCGCAAACGAGATTTACCGTTACGGCTATTTTGCGCCCGATTTAGAGCGCTCGTCCGAAAAAGAAACCATGGTTAACATTCGCCTTAAATTACCCGATGGCAGGCAGGGCGTGATTCCACTCAGGATGATCAAAGAGCGCGGCGACTGGAAAATGGGCTACATCGAATCTGAATTACCTTTTTAGCGGCTTTAAATTTAAAATTACGACGCGGCCCAAATGCGTTAAGTTGCCCGCCCGGCAGCCTGAGCTGGATTGTCTTCAGTCTGGGTAAGCGGCTTAATCACTTTCGCAGGACGGCCCATCGCCAATACATTGGGTGGAATATCTTTTGTTACCAGGCTGCCTGCGGCAACCACGCTCCCTCGGCCAATGGTTACCCCCGGTAGCAATGTAGACCCGGCACCAATCCAAACAAAATCCTCAATCGTAATGCGCCCCCCAGGGTAAGCCGGTCGGCTACGCGTGTAATCGCTAATTAACGTGTGGTTTGCGGTAATAAACTGGGTGTTAAAGCCAATGTTGCAATGGTTGCCAATGGTAATTGGCGCGGTCGCATCCAGATGCACATTACAGTTAAATCCGGTCCCTTCGCCCACGGTTAAAGGCTCAGACAGGGTGTGCAGATAAAACCCTGTACCCACCTTGCAGTTTTTGCCCATTTGCACGCCCAGGCTTCGCAATAAGTTAGCCCTGAACCGTCGCCCCAGCCCACCGTTAGCGAGTAAGTAATCGCTCAGGCGTAATAGCCAGTGCGTGAGCAGGACGGAGAGCTCTTTGCGCAAGACGGACAGTTTGGTTTGCGTCATAAACAATAACTTTGCACTTGGGGCAACGGCAACATTCGGGTACGGCCTCGGGGGCATGTTATAGGCGACGAGCAAGAATGAGATGGGTTTGCAACGGCTTAAGGTATAGTGTTGGTAGGGGCCACTACTATATAAATATATTAAAAAGGTTGAATGGTCAGATTGTGGTTTAAGGTTACGATTGAGCTAAATGATACCCACAAAGCGTTCTGGTTCCTTGATTCACAGGCTTTCGGGCCATTTCTGCCGTTTCGTGCTCAGTGCGCTGGGAGTGCATCAGGCAGACTGGTTACCCGCCTGGCTGCAAAACGCGGGCCAATGTTCGCATGTTAACCTGCCTATGGCAGAAGGCAAGCTGGTTTGTCCAGATTGTGGTGTAGGATTTCTGGCCCAATGGGTGCGCCTTAGGTGCGTGCAATGCAACCGGATTGTGCCGTCTCAGTATGCTTTTGGTAAAGCCCTGCGCCAGGTAAAAGCCCTGCACCCGTGTTGCAAGCATTGCGGCGAGGTGGCTACGCTTCAAGAGACGCTTGATAACCCCGATGTGTTCCAGATGCAAGATGCCTTGCTGGTTTTGGTTCCGCTTGCTCGGCCCAGAGGCTAAACGTCATTCAAGCTGTAATAGCCTGGTTGCTGCCGGCAACTTGAGGAAAATACGGCTTTTGCAGGAGGAATCTGCTACCTTATTCGAGGGATACTGACGAGAGGGAGACGCTTCTCAGGGGATTTTAATTCCCGTTAGGTCTGTCAAGCGCGTGGACTAAAAAATCCGGATTAAGAGGCCTATGCTTCATCAGGTAAATTCGCAGCAGCAGCAATCTACTGTTTTGCAGGCGCATCACGCCTCTGCAGAAGCTTTGCTCTTGTTGCTTCAGGCCCATAGCCAGATTTTATCCGAAATGCTGCGTATTACCGCCCTAAAGCATGAGGCTTTATTAAAAACGCAAGCTGAGGCACTGCTAAGCTGCGATCAGGCGCTAGCGATGCTGGCCGAGCAACATAGCCGCCTGATGAACGAACGGATTCAGGTGCTGGCACAAATGGGGCTTTCTGCGGACGCCGACATGCACGAGTTGCTGGCGTTGATTTTAGACGAGGCGCTTAAACAAAAACTACTGGCCGCCAAGCAAGCTATTTTTTTACAAGCCCGAGAACTTAGCCGCCGGCAGCAGCACCAAGCGCAACTGATGCAACTATCTCGGCAATGGGTAAACAAGGCGCTGGGCTTTTACACCGAGTTGGTCAATCAGCTTTGCGACGCTAGCGAACCCGTATACGGTAAACCGGGCCTTAAACCTCAACTCCCGATGGCAAAACTGAACACAACCGAGGCGATTTTGTAATATGGGTGTGATTTCTCCAGGGTTTTTCGGGCTGCTTAACGCGCACCGAAGCATGACCGCTATTCAGGCGGCCATTGAAACCGTGAATCAGAATATTTCTAACGCCAACACCGAAGGTTACAGTCGTCAGAGCGTCATTATGGAGGCCGCGGACCCGTATCCGCCCGTCAACCTGACGCAACTGCGCGAAAAAGGGTTGTTGGGGCAAGGTACCCAGGTCGATCGCATCGATCGTGTCCGAGATAGTTTTCTGGATGGGCAATTCAGGCTTGAAAACAGCACGCTTGGCAGCCACGAAACCATCCACGATGCCATGACGCAGATTCAGAGTATTCTGGCGGAGCCCACAGATACGGGCGTGAGCACAGCGATGCAAAAATTCTTCGATAGCGCCCAAGAGCTCAGCATTCACCCCGAGAACATGGCGGCGCGCGCCAATTTTTTACAATCATCGGTTGATTTACTGGCTGTGGTAAAGCAACAGGCCAATCAGTTATCCGATTTGCGCACAAATCTGGTAGGCGACCCGGCCGTGACAGGCTCGGCCGCAGCAAGCCAACTGGGCTTGCGCGTTACCGAAGTAAACGAAAAACTGGCGCAAATAACCTCGCTAAATAGCAGCATTAATAACATTAGCGCTGCGGGGGGTGCTCCCAACGATTTACTTGATAAGCGCGATTTGCTGCTCGATGATCTTTCAAAACTTGTTAACATTAACGTGACCCATACGGCCAATAATCAGTTGAACCTTAGCATTGGCGGCCAAACCATGATTCGGGGCACTGTTCAGGTTGATTCCTTACAAGTGGTTGCAAACCCTGGCCCGTCGCCCACGCCCGATGATACGCCCACGCTGGTTCAAACCGTAACGGGTGGAGCAACCCTTAACAGCACCATTACGGGCGGTCAAATTCACGGATTGCTGACCATGGGCGGTAATGGCAGCACGGTCACCACAGTGCGCGGCGTGCTGGGCGAACTCAACACGTTGTTTGATACGCTGGCGCAACAGGTGAACACCTTGCAAACCGGTGGCCGAGATTTAGACGGCAATGCGACGCCGCCTGCCATTTTTGATTTAGCTGCGGGCAGCACGCTGGCGATTTTTAGATATAGCGTAAGCCCCACGCTGCTGGGCGATTTAAGGCAGGTTGCCGCCGCCATTGATGATAGTACCGCCACAAGCCCGGTCGGGTTTGCTGGCGCAGGCGATGGCCGTAACGCGCTGGCGATTGCCCAGCTAAAAAACACCAATCTGGCGGCTTTGGGCAATATTAAATTAAGCGAGTATTTTGATACTGCGTTAAGCGGCGTCGGCGTCGATGCGCGCTCTTACGAAGACCGTGCCAATGCCCAGCTAAACGTCGTCGAGACGCTTGACGGGAATCGTCAGAGCGTCTCGAGCGTGAATATGGACGAAGAAATGATTAACCTGTTGCGCTTTCAGCGGGCGTTTGAGGCAAGCAGCCGCTTGGTAAATACCTATAACGAGATTGCGCAAACCCTGATTAATTTGGGGAATTAGTTTAAGACCTTCCGGGAACGCCACTAAGATTAAAATCGCCGCTTACATAATCAAAGCCAATCACGTTGCCGTTCTTGTCAAACACATTCAGCAATGTTTTACCGCTTTGCAATCGGGTTAAGCTGAATTTTTCGCCTTTTACGCCATTGTAATTATCCGAGATGCCTAAATAATCGACCAGGCGATGGTTTTTCATCTCGTTTGCGCCCGGTGCCTTATCATCTAACAATGCTCCACCGACTTTTGTATTCATATTAAACATTAAATTGCCTTGCCTGCTCAAATTGGCACGGCTATTAGGATCTTTATCCTTATAAGGCTGCATGCATAATTTTGCACCGCTAGTATTTTTATGCTGCCAAGCGCCATCTAGAACTTTATAATTAGCGTTCATAGTTACGTTTGACGTACCGTTGCATTTTACCCGGTTTAGCCTTGAAGAGCCTGTACTCATGGAACCCCCTGTTAAATTTTTTTGTTCTACCACCCATCCCAATTCGCGGCAGCTTACGCACTAGTCATTTTGGCTTTATTTAATGAGAGTGTTAGTTTTTAAGTGATACACTCTTCTCATTCAGGTTTGCTGAGGAGAGCTTCAAATGAATTGCCTAAAATGTAATACTCTGGCCGTTAAGAATGGCTTTCAAAGCGGCGTTCAGCGGT
>JAYKHY010000067.1:0-9402 GCA_035285025.1 Vampirovibrionales bacterium
CTGACTTTGAAAGCCTGCTTTAACTTGTTTTTCTGAGCCGCATCCAGGACAATTCATCTTGTCTCTCTCCAAAACAGTCTTCTGTGATTTGGAGAATATTATATCTCATCTGCTTAGCAATACCAAATAGGCAAGTCACCTAAAAGTTAGTCGAGTGCGCCGTGAAATTATACAGCATCTTAAATGATTCTTTGCTCTGGGGGCCGGTTGCCCGTTGGGCGACGACGGACGCCCCTTGGCACCAACTTTGGCAAACCAGCATGCTGGGTAAAGCGAGCGCCGTGGTAAGTCTTGCCAGTGCGCGTTTGCCACTAATAAGCCTGCCTGGCGTGTCTCGTTTAGCGCAGCGCCTGCTAATGCTGGGGTGGGCCGGGTTGTTTGCGCTGCTAACGGTTTGCGATACGGGCATTATTGGTGCCGTGACGCTGGCATTGTTTGCCCTGAGTTTGCTTTTGGCCCTGTTGGGTAAGCATCAGTCGCGTGATGCTGAGAATAAGGCTATGGGCAGCTGGGTGTTTACCCTGCCAGATGCGCTTATTTTGGGGTTTGTGGGCGTTGCGGTGCTTGCGACCGTAGGCAGTACGGTGCAACCGCAAAGTGCGCACGGCTTACTTAAATTGCTCACGCTGGTCGCGGGTTATGCCGGCATGCGAATGGCGCTTGCGGGCAGCAGTGTTTCTCAGCGTGTGTTCTGGATTACAACCATTGCCTTGCTGGGGCTCATTCAAGGCGGGCTGGGGGTGTTGCAATCTCAGCAGCACGTCGAGGCGCTTGCTACCTGGGTCGATCCTGACACGCTCGCCGAGCAAAGTATGACGCGGGTCTACGGCACGCTGTTGCCGCTTAATCCAAATTTATACGCAGGCTTTTTGCTGCCGTGCCTGCCTGCCGTTGCCCTGCTTGCGGTTTGGATCGCCAGTGGCGTAAAAGGTCTTGGTGTGATGCGCCAAAAGCCGATGCTAAAAATATTGATGCTGTTGCTGGGGGGCGCGTCTTTTGGGTTGTCGTTGCTTGGCATTGTGTTGTCTGGCTCTCGCGGTGGTTACCTGGGGCTGCTGGGTGCGGGATTAACCGCGTTTGTGATTTCGGGGCTTTGGGTGTTTCGGGCGCAGGCGCCTGGCATATTGCGGCGCTTGTGGTTGTCGGCCCTAGGGCTGGTGCTGGGCGGGCTTGTGCTTGCGTTAAGTCTATCTGCGCCGTTGCGAGTTCGGGTGCTTTCGATTGGTGCCCTTTGGGAAGATAGCAGCATTGCCTACCGGCTTCAGGTGTATCAAAGCGTTTGGCGAATGATTCAGGAGCATTGGCTACTTGGTATTGGCCCTGGTAACGAGACGTTCCGGCAGTTGTTTGGCGTATACGCGCCTGCTAATTTGCACGCGCTTGGGGCGTATAGTGTTCCGCTAGAATTTTGGCTGGAGCTGGGGGTGTTTGGTTTGCTCCTGATGCTTGCCTTGCTTAGCGTTTTAAAATGCCGTACGTTATGCGCCCTGGAAGATCCTTTGAGTGATTTGCCGGACGATACTCAAACAGAGCGTCTTGCGGCTGATGCCGGGCAGGCGCTGAGCCGTCTGATTTTAGTGGCCGGCTGGGTGGCCGTGGTGGCCATGATGGCGCACGGCTTGTTTGATACGGTTTTTTTCCGGCCTTCGGTGCAGTTAATGTTTTGGTTCTGGGTGGCGTTACACGTGGATGCCAGTTGCCGCCTGAACTGCGTCAGCAAGAAATTTTGAACTTTAAGGTAGACTGATTCCATGGTTGCCTCGTTGCTTACGGTTAACAATGTGCATAAGCGGTTTGTCACCCGCCGTAATTGGCTGGGTAAACCCTTGCAAACGGTTCAGGCTTTGCGCGGCGTAACGTTGCAGGTACAACCCGCCGAAGCGCTCGGCATTGTGGGCGAATCCGGCTGCGGTAAGTCTACCCTGGCGCGCATCATCATGCAGCTTGACACCCCTGATCAAGGTGAGGTGTTGTGGCAGCCTGTTGTAGACCCAAACGATGATAAAACGACTGGCGCGTCTGCGATTAATTTGTGCGCGCTGCCCGCAGGGCAATTGCGCGCGCTGCGCCCCGGATTTCAGATGGTGTTCCAGAACCCCTATACCAGCCTGAATCCGCGCTTAACCATAGAACAAACACTCACCGAGCCGTTGCAGGTGCACGGCGTGGGCAACAATGCCCAAGGCCGCCGAGCATTGGCCGAAGCGTTGCTGGCGCAAGTCGGCTTGGAGGCAGATGCACTGAAAAAATATCCGCAAGCTTTTTCGGGCGGGCAGCGGCAGCGCATTGGCATAGCGCGCGCGTTAGCGCTTAATCCTAAATTGCTGGTAGCCGACGAGCCGGTAAGCGCGCTGGATGTTTCGATTCAGGCGCAGATTTTAAATCTATTTAAGCAGTTACAGGCAGAGCGCCAGATTGCATTGCTGTTTATTGCCCATAACCTGGATGTTGTGCGTTACCTCTGTGACCGGGTTGCAGTAATGTACCTGGGCCAAATCATAGAGCTGACCGATACGCAGTCGCTTTTTGAGCGGCCGATGCATCCGTATACACAGGCTCTTATGCAGGCGCGCCCGATTGCTGAACCGTTTTTGGCGCGCCAGCGAAGAGATGGAGCCGCATCTGGCTTAACGGGCGAGCCGCCAAGCCCTGTGAATCCGCCTTCAGGGTGTGCGTTTCATCCCAGGTGCCCGTATGCGGTTGCGGCTTGTGCGCAGCAAGTGCCACCATTGGCGCAGGTTAACGCGCAGCAAGGGCATCAGGTGGCGTGTATTCGCGCGCACGAGTGGTCGGAGGGTCTCGCCACACGTGTTTAATTTAGCATCCGAGACCAGGCTATAGCTTAATCAGGTTGCGAAGAAATACCGTTAAATTAAAGTTTTCCGGTGTCTAGCCACGGTATTTTCTTTTTAAATCAAAGCAATTTAAGGCTTTTTTAACTTGATTTAAGGTGTGTTTGGCGTTCAATATCAAAACGTGCAAAACGTTAGCAGTCTAGCACCGGCTTAAATGTTGTGGTTGGACGCTCAATTTAACGTTTAGGAATAAAAAAAATTCCAACCTGGAAACTTTTTAGTCTGTTGAACGTTCTTAATTAACTGTAGCGGTGTGGTTCGTTGATTGTGATGGGTTGTTGAACAGGCTGAGTCCCGGTTTTTGTATCCGTAGTTATAAAATTTATGGGTTTTAGAGTTCACGGTATTACACATTTTTTTATTACGAATCAAATCAGCTATCGTTTAGAGTAAAAGACAGGAGTTTCTCATGAAGATTCAGACGAGCGTTAAATCCAGGGTGTTAACCGTTAGCCTTGCGCTCACCGTTGCGCTGGGCGCGGTAAGTGTTGGTGCCGGGTTAATGCCTCAGGCCAGCGCAGCAATCCGTTTACGCGGTAGCGTGACGCAAGCCGTTCGCCAAGCCGATTACCAGTTCCAGATTGGTAACCTTGAGCAATCAGAGCGTTTATACACTCAAGCGGTTAAAAACAATCCCCGCGATCCCAAGGCCAAAGCCGGGCTTGCGATTGTTCAGGCCAGCTTGTTTAAACTGGGCGCTGCCGAAAAAAATGCCGACGAGGCCATTCGTTTGAGCGGTAAAGAGCCCTATGCGTATATGGCCAAAGGGTTAATTCTAAAAAACCGGACCGCGTCGTCTAACATGGTGTATCGCGAGCAGCGCGAGCAGTTGCTAGATCAATCCATAGATATGTTCAAAAAAGCGTTAAGTCTGGATGACGATAACCCGGATGCTTACAACCAACTGGGCGAAGTGTACCGGATGAAAGGCATGCTGGGCGAAGCAGGCGAAGCCTTTGAAAAAGCTGCAGAGCTTGACCCGGATTACTCTGAGGCGTTGGCTAACCTGGGGACTGCCAAACAGGCCCGAGGCGATTTAAACGAAGCCATGAAACTGTATCAGCGAGCGATTTCGTTGAATTCTAAAAACTTTAAGGCGCACTACTACCTGGGCGATGCCATGCTAAGCAAAGGCGATACCAGTGGCGCTTTAAAAAGCCTGAACACCGCGCTTTATTTAAACCGTAACAGCGCGCCCGTGTTGCAAAAAATGGGCGAAGCGCTCGCGTTGCAAGGCAACGAGGCTGCGGCAATCAGTAACTTCCGTAAAGCCATTAACAGCGACCCCGAGTACTTGCCCGCCTATGAGGCGCTCTCGGATGTGCTCAGCAGTCGCGGCGATGAAGAGCTGGCGATGAGCGAGCTGAAAAGCGCGCTCAATAACAATCCAGCGAGCGTGCCATTTATGGTGGCGACCGGCAATTTGGCCCTTAAAGTCAATAAACCAGAGCAGGCGCTGGAGTACTACCGCAAAGCCCTGGCCGAATCGCCTAACGATCCGGATGTATTAAAAGGCTTGGCGCAGGCCTATTACAAGGTGGCCGAAAACACCACCGCAAGCGAGTCCATGATGGGCCCCGATGTGTTGGTGGATGCCGAAGAAGCCCTTGAGCGCGCTGCGATGGCGAACCCTAACGATATCTCGTTGCGTTTGGCACTACTTAAGTTGCAGCACGCCTCGGGTAAATCGCCCGAAGCCCGCCCGCAACTGGAATCCCTGGCCAGCCAGGTGCCTACGGGTGTTAACCAAAAGCTAGCGGTTGCAGAAGCGCGCTTTGAGCTTGGTAACTTTGGTCAAAGCGATATTTTACTGCGCGACGTCCTGCAATCCATGCAAAGTGATACGCGTCAGCAATTAGCGTTAGCAGAAAGCCTGCGCACGTACGGTGACCTTGAAATGGCGAGCGAAATCTACCGTAATGTGCAGACCCTTGAAGGCAACAGAAAAGCGGAACGCGGTTTGAACCGCATTAACGCCCAAAAAGAAGAAGCCAACAAAAAGCTGCGTTTGGCCAAGTCCGTCAACGGCGTGTTCTCTAAAACTAAAAAAGAAAGCGCCCGCGACCTGTTCCAGGAAGCGGCAAACTTAAACCCGCGCCTGCCCGAAGCCAGGCTTGCGCTGGCTAAAATTTACAACGATGAAGGCAACACGGGCCGCTCAATCGACGAATATACCGCGTACCGTAACCTGCTGCCGGAATCGGATGTAAAAGGTCGTGAAAAAATTGATCGCAAAATTCAATCCCTAAAAGCCAAGCTTGATAAACAAGCTGCGGCAACGCAAAAGGCAACGCGTATGGCCTCTTAACGCCAAGGGTAAATGCGCAAACAACTCAAGTTAAAAAACACAAACCGTCCTGGCCACATGGCTGGGGCGGTTTTTTATTGGCGCACTCAGGGTATGATGTAAAATACGATTTTGAATGATTTAGAGTCAACCAACTTTAGGTTAGAGCACGATGACCGACAAACACAGTCAGGGTATGTATTTTGCTAGCCTAGGGTGTATGATTTACAGTTTTAAATAGTATAAAAGAGCAAATTATATTCGACGTTTTGGTTCGGTAAAGTCCTGGTGCAGGCCGGGTTTTATTCCCCATAACACATAAGCCCAAACGTTGTTTGCAACAGAGGCCATCGGCTCCATGACTTACTACACCGCAGAGTGGATTTACACCGGCGAGCACATGCTGCGAGACGCCTACCTTGAGGTGCATGAAGGACGTGTGGTAGACCTGGCGCCTTTAAACCAGCTTGCGCCGCGTGCCTTTAGAGACATGATTGCCTTTGAAGATGCCCTGCTAATGCCCGGATTGGTAAACGCTGCTGCGAACGCGACCGCCTGGATTACGCCGCTGAGCCACGCGCCATTGCAGGCTGTAACCAGTGCGCAAACCAATACGTACCAGGCGGCATTAATGTTTTACGCCGAACAACTGCGCCAGGGTGTGACAACCGTTGCGGATTTGGTTTGGCTGGAAACGCTTGAGTCGGGTGCATTAGCGCAACTGGTTGCCGAAAAAAAACGGGCCGCGCTCAGTTTGGGCATTCGGCTGGTGCCGGCCATTGTGCTAAATTCGCCGCAAGATTGGACGATGCTCAGTGCCTGGCGAAATCAACAACCGCCCGACCAAGCGTTTTTATGGGTTTTGCGTGTGTCTCAAGCTTGTCCGTGGTCGGTCTGGGAGTCTGCCTGGCAGTTGTTTAAGCCTCCTGCTGCAAACGCCGAGGCTGCTAGCGAATCATTAATGAATGAGCCCTTGCTTTGGTGGGTGGATGATGCGCTCACGGGGGCAAATGGCACTGGGGGTTCGAGTAGTGAATCAAGCATGCTCCGTTTGCCGGATGCGATGTTAAATCCTGCGCGTCCGCAAGCGATTATGCACGCTTTGCCGACGGCGTATTTGTTTAATGCGTCCACGTCGCGTGCAGCCAACACTAACGAGCCTGCTGCCCAGGTGTTACGCTTTGGAATGGAGTGGTTTGGTACAGGACTCCAGGCAAATTCGACGCGCTCTGCGATGGGGAATTTGCTCAAGCTGGCGTTCGCGCAGTCTCGTGCGGCTTTGTCTTCAAGTGGTGTGCCTACAAGCACAAATGATTCCGCGGCGATGCCCATGTTTATGCGCGCGGCACAATCTGCGGCGAAGGTTTTACAGCTCCCGTTGGGTAAGCTGGCCAAAGGCGCTTTTGGCGACTGCATCGTGATAGATCTTGAGCATATTAGCTTGCTGCCTCGCCCCACACAACCCGATGCACTACCGGATTGGCTTGTGGCCTGTTGGGATGCCGCCGCTATAAGAACCGTGATGGTGGGGGGTAAAAAAGTGTATCACTTGGGGGTGTGGCAACATTTAACCAATGAGGCCGAGCTTACAGCCTCGCCGTTTGCATAGTGATGCTTAGCCTCGTTAGGTTTATGCCATAACGAATTTACGGTTTATGCGCTTGCTTAAATAAGTAAAAGCCCGCTCGTTAAAAGCGGGCTAAAGCATATCAGTAAAGATCGTGCGTTATTATTGAACTTTACGGAAGAATCCAAATTGAACGGGCTTGTATTTGCCCAGTTCGCGTTGCGTGATTTCTTTCTCCTGCACTGCTTTTTGCAGTTGATGCTTGAGTGAATCGTTTTCGCTCTTGCAGCGGATCAGCTCAACAACCACTTCATCCAGGCCGGCCAGTTTATCATCCAGCAACCGGGAAAGATCTTTCAGGATGCTTTCTTTTGCCTGGCTGACGGCTTCAACAATCAACGCAAGATTATCTTTAGACGGGGCGGCTTGCGCAGAGGCACTGCGACGCGCAGCAGCGCGCGAGGCGGCTGGCGAAATAGCAGTGGTGTTGCTTGTGGCCATGGAATTGCCAGACATAACGCTTGCAGCCGCGGCTACCATGTCGTTGGCCTGTTCAATGCTCATCCCTAAGGTTTGGGCAACTGCCGAAAGGGATTCGCCCTGGGCGGTCAGTGCCATAGCTTTGCGGATCAGCTCAACATCTTTGGCCGAAAAAACGATACCACCGGCTTGCTCGTCGGCGCGGGGGCTAATTGATAAAGCTTCGGCGTAGGCCATTAAATCGTGATCATCAAGCTTTAGCAGCTCGCGCACGTATTTAGCGGTGTACGGAAAATCTTCAGTGGCAACTGGGGCCATGTCCTGCTTCCCTCTTCAGTATAAAAAATTCGAATAACCACTCACGGATTGATTTGAATTGATTCGTTTTGCAAACCAGTCAGTAGGTGTCTATTAACGCGTCGTTCTTCAAAACTAACAGCTAACCAGATGATAACAGTGATTTAAGTTTATGTTAAGAATTACCCATTTTTATTTTAGCGGCATCTGCAAAAAACAGCCAGACTTTTTTAGATAACAATTAAATCGGTCCGCATGTTTGGTTGCGTTTATATAAGGCTTAAAAACTTATTCAACATAACTCAGTATTAATGTGTAATTCATTATAGCGGTGCCATATCGTTTGTAAATGCTTTTTTGAAAGCTTTTGCTGCGTATTGCCCCAAATCATGCCGGGTACTGGCAGAAATTTATGCCCAAAGGGATGCATTTACCAAGTAAATAATGCGTTTTGTTTCGTAAAGGCTTGCATCGGGAACGTTTTTTTAAGAGTCTTAAAACAGACACGACACGACGTTGTTCGCGTAGACCGTTTTTTTGGTCGCTGTGCATCACGACATCGCGGGGTGGAGCAGTCTGGTAGCTCGTTGGGCTCATAACCCAAAGGTCGTAGGTTCAAATCCTGCCCCCGCAACCATCTAAACCTACATGTTCGGTAGGTACAGGCGGAAACGTCCTCCCGCAACCACCGATACCTACTTGATCTCTTGTGGTCCGCTGTCCGTTTGCGACGAGGGCCACTTGATGTATCAGGGTCTCCTGTTCTCCAGCTTTTCTGCCGTCTTTGGTCGCCATAGACAGAATGCCTGCCAGATCGCCATGCAGGTCAACCCGCAGGCCAGTGCCGGATGCATTGGGCGTGAGCACAATTTTTTCAACAAGGCTTCGTATCAGCTTGGCGGCTTCTGAACGGTTTTTGTTATCGTTCAATGCGGCAATTAAGGCCATCACCTCATTCCGATAATGCACCGCCATGTTGGGATGCAAAATGACGGGTTTAGCTTCCTCACCGTCCAGCAGCGTTTCCAACTCTTTGCGCCGGGCAACGATACGATCCAGCTCGACTTTCATTTCATCGGTGGAAAACCCTTCCACTACGGCCTTGACGATCCGATCCCTGGCCTTGGATAGCTTTGTTAGCTCTGCCTGATAACCCGCCAAAGCGGCATTGTGCCGTTTGCGCAGGTCATTGAGGTGGCGGGTATATTCTTGACAGAATACGTCGCAAAGCTCGGGGTTCATCAGCTGCCCATGCAGGGCTTGCAGAAGAGAGGCTTCCAGCACTTTCTGGTCAATGGTCAGGCGGTTGTTGCAAGTGCCCTTATTCCGAGCCGATGAGCAGCCATAACGGGTTTGAGAAACCTTGCTAAAGCCCCCACCACAGCACCCGCATTTCAGCAGGTTCGAGAACAGATAGGGCGGGCGACGCAATTCCCGGAAATTCTGGCTCATTTTACGGATTTCGCCTTGGGTTTCCTTGGTCTGTTCCCAGAGTGCCTGATCGATGATCCGAAGCTCTGATACATCTTTTCGTATCCATTCCGCTTCCGGGTTCAGGCGGGAAACCCGCTTGCCGGTATCGGGATCCTTGATGTAGCGCTGGCGGTTCCAGACCAGCACGCCAACGTAAAGCTCGTTATTGATTATGCCTGTGCCCCGCTCGCGGTTACCGTAAATGGTGCTTGGCCCCCATTCAGAGCCAGACGGCCCTGGGATTTTCTCCCGATTAAGAGCTTGTGCAATCGCTTTCGGCGAACGACCCTCCAGATACTCCTTGAAAATACGCTGGACAATGACTAACTGATCAGAGCAGGTATGTTATCTGGTTTGAACAAAACGGCAGTATGAATGAGTCTTTCAAAGAGGTTGAGATGTCGTCGGTTAAACCGCCAACAGAATTCGGCCAGATAGCGCGC
>JAYKHY010000068.1:0-1941 GCA_035285025.1 Vampirovibrionales bacterium
CTTTGATCTTGCCGTCTGGACCAAATCGTACCCATTTATCTTTAAACCATTTACGCAGATTCTCACTTAGTTCACCTGTTTCGTTGACCAAATCGCTATACATGTTGGTCAATTCTCTAGCGTCAACGCCAGGATAACTTTGTGCAACACGGGCAGCATAGTACTCTACACCATGCTTACGTGGCTCTGGTTTTCTATCTAGTATGCTGGCTAGTGCATCGACTGCTGCCTTATATGCTCCGCGGCGCAATAATTTTCTACCAATCATGTCGCCTTCAGTAGTTTTCTTTTTGCTAGCACAGTGAGCCTTTTGGCTAAAGCCTTTAGGGTTAGAACAGTTGATGCTGTCTTTATATTTTTTGCTCCATGCTTCGTTTAGCTTTTGCGTGTCTACTTTCTCTAGAATCTTTAACTGTTCCTCTAGAGACAACTGATCGAAGCGATCGAATACACTTTCTTTCATAAATTTAATTCCTAAATCTGATGTAATATTTCTTAGGTCTTGATTCATCAGTCTGGTGGTATCCCATTTACTAACTCCAAACTTGGCCTTAAATGCTTCGCTGCTTTCTTGCTCAGCTGGTGTTGCAACCATAAACATTTCAGGTGTAGCTTTGCCCTGTTGTATAAGAGCATAGTCCTCGTCTTTTACATGGATAACATCATTCTGCTTCATTTTAACAACAGCTTTAGGCTGCTCTGGTTGTACGCCCAAGTTAGCTTTAAGCATAGCACTTAGTCCCGTGCTTAGTGCGGCTTGCATTTCGTATTTGTCTATGTTTCGTTCGCGTAAAACATCTGCTAAAGCTGCGCGAACAGCTGGATTTGATAATATACTCTGCCATAGAGAACTTGCTGTGAATCCTAGCTCCTTCACGCCTTTTCTAATAGCAGCAATACTAGCAGCACGCGGCGCTGCTGTTAGTCCTAAGCCAATGTCTAGCGCAGTAATTGCTAATGCCACAACTACATTGTTTTTGCCTTGGTCATACAATCTTGCAGCTTCGCCTGCATTAAACTCATCGTCTTCATTGACACTTTCTTTAGGTGTGAACAAATCACCTTGTGCAGATTGACTTTGCAGATCTTTGGCTCTAGCAATTAATTCTAGTCCCTTAGTTAAGTAATCAGTAACTGAACTGATGCTGGTCTTGTGTGCAGATGATTGCAATGCTGCTAACATTGGATTCTTGCCTGCATCGCCATAAGCAATGTTCATGCTCTTAATTTTTTCAATGTCGACGTCAGATTCTTTTCTAATCAAACGATATAGTGCTAGGATATAATCTTTGCGGTAAGCATTTGGATCGTGTCCTGCTTGCATAATAGCAGCATAGCGCACAACAGACTTAACAATGTCTGTGGTCTTCATATGATAATCGTCTCCGCCACCAATGCGGAATTCAATTAGATTATTTCCTGCCTGGTTTGTAGCTTGTTTAAAGTTAATACTGCTAAACTTGCTATCACTGATTTTACTGCTTAATATTTCTTCTACAGCGGCCAGTGTTTTTAGGTTAGCAGGATTTTTCATCAACTCGCTAACACCTTGTACGACACGATCATACTGGCTTTGTGTATAGGTATTATTTTCTCTATCAAACAATGACAGTAGATATTTGTCACCTAGTAGCACAGCCATCTTTAATTTATTAGCTTCAGTTTGCTCGCCGTTCCAACTCATAGTAACATGCAAGCCAGTTGACTCGTTTGTTTCAACATCTTTCTTTGCAAAGAAATCAAACAAACTGTTCATTTCTTTTAGCATTTGTCCGGGAGTTTCGTATACAGGACTAATAATTTCTGCTCCGGCACCGTCAGCTTCGATACTGCTGTCTTCTTCAACACGCCAGTAATCATTATCAACACTTTTACCGCTGTGATATTCGCCTGCATGTACATCATTAGACATACTGTTTTTAGCTGCCCACGGTTTTAGTT